>DATJEH010000205.1:0-18978 GCA_035496875.1 Terriglobales bacterium
GCATCCCAAGCGCTTTCCGGCGAGAGCTTGCCGGCAGGACGAGCGCGCCTTGCCTTGATCAGCGGGATCACCGTGTTGTCGGCGGTGCTGCGCCTGCTGTACTTAGGCAAAAAAAGTTTCTGGCTGGATGAGATTGTCAGCGTCTCCATCGCCCGGCTGGACCCGGCCGGCTTTCGCAACGTCGTGATGAGCTGGGAGCTGAATGAAGGGCTCTATTACACCTTGCTGCGGGGGTGGATGCACCTGGCGCGGGGAGAGTTTGCGATTCGCCTGCTTTCGGTGGCGCCGGCCGTCGCCGCTATTCCTTTCGTTTACCTGCTGGGGCGCAGGTTGTTCTCTGAAAGTGTGGGACTGATCGCTGCCCTCTTGCTGGCGGTGAACGCCTTCGATGTGCGCTACGCCCAGGAGGCGCGAGGCTACAGCCTGCTGGCATTCCTGGTGGTGCTGGCCAGCTGGTTTTTCGTGAGATGCGTAGACGCGCCGCAGAAAAAGGAAAACTGGACAGGGCTGGTGATCGCGCTGGTGATGGGCATGTACGCGCATTTTTTCGCCGGGCTGATGCTGCCCGTGTTCTGGCTGGCGGCGCTGCTGCGCAAACCGGTTTTCCCCTGGAAACGTTTCCTGATCAGCAGCGCTGTGATTGCGTTACTGGCCGTTCCCGCGCTGCTGTTCGTGGTTATGAAGAACCGGGGCCAGGTGGCCTGGGTGAAGCCGACCACGTGGGCGGACCTTCACGACTTGGCGACCTTGCTGAGCGGGCGAGGGGGGCTGGTTTTGCTGCTGCTGTGCGCAGCCCTCCTCCTGCTGGCTCTGACGAAGATGCTCCGACGGGCGGGGAAGGAGGAGGTTTGGGGCCACGCTTTCGTCTGGATGTGGCTGGTACTGCCGGTGGCCATGACGGTGGCCATCTCATTGTTAAAGCCAATGTTGGTGAGCCGATACCTGATCTTCTGCCTGCCCGCGTTTGTGCTTCTGGTGGCGGTGGGGCTGAGCGTGGTTCGCCCCCGATGGCTGATGGGGGCGGCGCTGCTCGCAGTGCTGGCGCTCTCACTGCGTGGAGTTGGCGCTTACTATCGCACCGGCTTTGATCCTCCGGAGCAGGATTGGCGCGGAGCGGTGCATTACATGCTGGCGCAGGCGCAGCCCGGCGACGCGGCACTTTTCTACCATCCTTTAGGGCGGCTGGCCTACGAGTATTACCGTCAACGCTGGCCGCAATTCCCGGCTCCGGACGTGGTATTTCCACCACGCGCCGACGCGCGCCTGCTGAAGGGAACGCAACCCGATTTCGCCCTGCTTCCGCAACTGCCGAAACATTACCGGCGGCTCTGGCTGGTGCAGAATTGGGGCCCCGACGTTTTCACGCGGCGCATGGATGCGGTGTTTGGCGTGCACTACATCAAGGCCAGCGAGCGGGACTTCAGCGTTATTCGAATCAAGCTTTATCAAAGCGCATTACCAAAGTAATCCAGCCTTTTCCGCAGGAAAACAGCCCTGCCTGCGAGTGCAAATTATTTCACCTCACAACTTGTGTGGGCAGTGGCCGCACGGGTAAGTCCAATTGTTGCCGCGCACTTGCAGATGGTCAGCCGTGGCAGACCAAGTGCATTTTTGCGGGGCATCCCCAAATTAACTCTTAGGGAATGACAATGACTCAACTGCTGCGCCGCTTGTGGTCCAACGATACCGCCCAGGATGTAGCCGAGTACGCCGTGATGTTAGCTGTAGTGCTGACTATCACGGTAATGACGGTGAGGCTGATAGGAGTGAACTCCAACAAGATGTTCAGCGAGATCGGCAGCAAGCTGAGCTGAGCTCAAGGACGAAATCATGGCTAACAAAGACTTACAGACAGATTCCACATCGCGGATGTCCGATTTTTCTTTTGGACTTTTCTCTTCGGGCCAACAGCCGCAATACGAGGAAGCGGCTGAGCAAACAGTTCCAAAACCGCAAGGCAAGCGGCACGGAAGTTCCACACTGGGCGACGCAGCGGTAGCGGTAGTAATTCTGTGCGTGGCCGTCGTGGGCTGTTTCGGGATCAACAGCGAAATGGTGGTTCGCCAGTTCCCGCAGCTTGCGGCCGTACTGCATTTGACGGCGCCGGCCCGAAATGCGGCCCTGCCATCGGGAGCCAACGCCCAGGTCAAGGTATGGGTGGACCTGAATACGGCTCTGTATTACTGCCGGGGAACCGAGTTTTATGGGCGCACCAAGAACGGCCGCTACCTGAGCCAGGTTGACGCGCGGCTGGCGAACTTTGAACCGGCTGAACGCAGAGAGTGCACGGCGGGGTCCAGCGCGACGCTAAGGAAAGGGGATTAGGCGCGCCGCTAGAGTGAGCTGTTCTTATTCACAAACATGTACTCGGGTCCTGCCGGGCTAGCCTCGGGACTGTAATCAGCATTAGCCCCTGGGCGCGGAGTCGGATTGTTCTTCGGGGGCTGGGGGAGCGAGTTCAGCTGCGGGGCGGTGGGAGCCGCGCAAAAAACTGCCGATTTTGCCCAGCGTGATCATAACCTTATTCCAGAAGATCAGAAGAAAAGCAAAAGCCGCGGCCAAGCCCGAAGTGAGAGGCAACAGTTGATCGGGCCCACCGTAGAGAATCAAAGCAAAGTGCATCTCACCCCCAGGTTGCCGCCAAAGCACCGAAGTAGTAGGGCGCCGGCGTTCTAGCAATCTTACTACAAAACGCCGGGGCAGCTGACCTCACCCGGTATCGCTTTAGCAACTCACCAGGCTTATCGCCAGCGGTCCACCGCTTCCCACCAGAGCAGTTTGGTCCACTCGAGAAGCGCGGTTTTTGCCCACTCGCGGTGCTGCCACCAGTTCACGCCGAAGTCATACCTGTTGTGGGCAGCTGACACCGACCACTGGTACTGCGGCAGGCGAACACGAACAATCTGAAAGGCGCGACGGGTGTGGTAGTCGGAAGTGACCAGCAGCACGCGGCGCGCGCCAGTTGTACGCAAACAATCGGCCACGTGTCCGGCTTCTTCATCGGTAGAGTCTCCTGTGATAGGGCACATCTTGGCTTCGTCCAGCAGGGCGCCGGCGCTGGTTTGAATGAATGCCTGCCCCATGCTGAAGGGGGTGCGGCCAAACTGCACGACGTCGGTGCGGGCATCCAGGAAGAGAATATTCGCGTAACCTTTGCCCAACATTTCCAGCCCTTTGTAGTAACGGTCATCCCGACCGCCGGCCAGCACTACGATGGCCTCCGACCGCTGGGGCTGATCAATAACCAGGAAACGTCCGGCATAGCCCAGAAAAAAAATTATCAGGAGCAAAAAAAGACCTGCCAAAGACAGAATAATGCGGCGCCGGCGCTTATTCATCTTGCCAATGTACTACCTTGGTTGTTCACGACCAGCGGGGCAGTGCCCAAACTATCACTGCGCCGGAATGGTGGGCACCGAAGCCGGAACGGGGGCCGAAGAGGGCGTGGAACCCTTGGAGGAGCCGCGCATGCCCAAGGCAATGCCGCCGACGGCAGCACCCGCCGCACCCAGAATGATGTAGAGTTTTTTGTGGCTTTTGGTGGGATGGGTGGTTTCGATCAGCGAATCGGTGGGAAACGACGTTTGCCAGATGCTGTCCTGCTCCTGGTCTTCCGCGGTCAGCTCCAGGCGGCTCACCATGCCCGGGCTGACCACCACAGTCTGGCCCGCGGCTACGTCTACGGGGGCGGTGCTGGTGCCGTGCAGTGGGCGGACCAGCACGATTCCGGAGTAAACAATCACGCGGGTGTCGCCCGAGGTGGCCTCCAGGTAAAAGTCACTGTTCCCGTGGGAGGTGATGCGGGCCTGGGAGGTGGTCACATCGTAAGCGGCCTCGCTCATATGAAAACGTGCCACTTCGCTGCGCACTCGTCCGGATAGCACCCGGACTTCCGCGGTCTCCACCGCAGGATTGTTGCGCGCCACCTGTATTGCGGTGTCGCCGCCGAGGCTGAGCACCTCGCTACCGCGCAAACGGATTCTCAGGCGCCCGGAATGATTGGTGCGCAATATGGCATTGCGAGCCAGAGGGCCCTCCTTTTCCACGGCCTGGTTGTCCATGGTGGCGCCCGCTTTCACACCGATGATGGCGCCCACATTCTCCGGAGCGGGATAGCTCTGTCCGGCAGAAAGCGTTGCCTGAACCAGCAATCCGCAAAGCACCAGCGCCCAGGCCTGACGCGACAGTGAATTCCCGTTTGCCGTAATCGCTTGCTGTGTGCCTTGTGCGCGCATGTGAACACTCCTCATTGAACGGTCAAGCTTACCTCGGTGGAACTTTGTCTTCCCGCGGCTGCGCTGGCATGGATCACAACTTTATAAGTACCGGAAGGCGTGGTGCTGCCGGGCGTGGGCGGGGAGGTTGGGCTGCTGGGGGGAGAAGAAGAACTGGTGCCGCTGGCGCCGCTGCAGGCGAAGAGAGCAAGCAGGCAGACCAGCAGCAGAAACGCGAGCAAGAGCCGCTTACGGCTTTGGCGGGGCTCCGCGCTCCCGAGGGCGAAGATTATGCCGAAACAGGGCAAAGCGAGAGCCAGCATCCACCCGGCAGCTTTGCGAGGGAGCACCAGTTGCGCCGAACCTCCGGCCGTGGTGATGGTGAGTTGTGTACTCAGTGGGCCGCCGCCCGGCTGCAGGGTGGGGGGTGAAAAGGAGCACGAACTGTTGGCCGGCAGGCGGGCGCAGGAGAAGGCAAAGCTCTGGCCGGCGGCGGCGCCATTGGGATCAAAATTAAGGGTGAACGTTGTGCTCTGGCCGCCAGTGACCGTGGCCTGTGCGGGGCTGGCAGATAACGGCCCAGCTGGTGTCACTCCGGGAGGGTCTACCCGCTCGGTGAGACCATAAACAGAATTGGCTGGTGTTCCGGAATTGAACTTGGAGACCTCATTTCCCGAATTAATGTTGAACTGAACCACATCGGAACTGCAATAATCCGCCGCCCAGAAGGAGGCCTTATCCGAATCCAGCGCCAGGCTCACCCAGCAATTTTCGCCGGAAGCGGTGTAGGTCATGATCTTGCGCCCCTGCGAATCGAAGCGGACGATGTCCTGCTTGTCGGCCACCAGCACGGTTTGGTCGGGCAGTATCTTGACGGCCAAGGCGGTGTTCAAGCCGGTGGCGAAGGAGGGCATCTGCTGCCGGGCGCAGGCGTTGTAGCGCAGGACGGAGGAACCCTGTGAGGTGTAGAAGATGGTGCAGCCATCCGAAGCCAGATCAATCCAGTCGCTGCCTTCCTGCTCGGTGGTAACCGAATAGGCGGCCATCAAGTTGCCGTAAGCGTCAAACTTCAAAATGGCGTGGCTGCAGCCGGTCTCGCCCACGTAGCCGTTGCCGGCCGGGTCGAAAACGATGGATTCGGGCTTGCAGTTATAACCGCTGCCGTACGTGCCCTTGGGCGTGTCACTACCGTCGAATTTGCTGACCGTGTCGGCAGTGAAATCGGTGGTGTAGAGGTTCTCCGCGGAATCGAAGGCCATGCCGGTTATGGAGCCGCCCTGATTCGAGTTCAACGTGGCCTGCTTGTTTCCCGAGCGGCTGAATTGCTGCACCTGGCCACCGCCGATGCTCACAAATAGAACCGGATCATCGGTCACCGTCACCGGTTTGGAAACCGACTGGGAGGAGTTGCCCGCCTTGTCATGGGCTATGACGGTGACGGTGTAGCTGCCACCGCTGACGTAGGTATGGGTGGAACTGTTGCCGGTGAGGTAGTAGCCGTCGCCAAAATCCGTCAGCACTGTCCCCAGGTCGTTACCGGCGTCGGAGCAGGTGGCGGTGGCAGTCACCACCAGCGGAGCATTCCCCGAGGAGGGAGAAACCTGAACCGTGCAAGCGGGCGTGCTGGTGGCCACGGTCACCACCTGCGATGCCGTGCCTTGGTTATTGGCGGGATCGGTGGCGGTTACGCTCACGGTAAAGCTGCCCGAAGTATTGTAGGTGTGGGCGCCGGTAGTGGAGTTTGTGTTGGGGGTGTTGTCTCCCCAGGAGATCACAGTAGTAAGGGTGTCGCCATCCGAGTCTGAGCACAGGGCGGTCGCCGTGACCGTCAGCGGGGCTGAACCGCTGGTTGGCGTGACGTTCAGGGTGCAGGTGGGAGTCTGATTCCTGTTGACGGTGACGGCCTGGGTAGCCGAGCCGGAGAGCCCGCCGGGATCGGTGGCGGTGAGAGTAACGTTGTACCGCCCCCGTGCAGTGTAGGTGTGGGTGCCGCTAGTGCCGTTGGTGTTGGTGTGGTCGCCCCAGTCCAAGACCTCGGAAAGAGTATCCCCGTCTGGGTCGGTGCAACTGCCAGTGGCGGTGACCGTGAGCGGAGCCGTGCCGGTGGTAGGGGTAACTGACAGAGTGCAGGTGGGCGGCTGATTAGGAGGCGGCGGGGGAGGCGGCGGCGGCGTAACCGAGACCCCCTGAGTAGCGGTGGCGTTGTTCAAGCCATCGGTCGCGGTTACGGTCGCAACATAGTTGCCGGCAGCGCCGTAGGTGTGCGGCAGAGAGAACGAACTCTGAGTTGTTTGCACTTGCGGGGAACCGTCACCCCAATCGAGAACTACGAACGTGATGGGAAGTGCCGAGTCGGTGCAATTGACGGTGGCAGTAACCGGAAGCGGCGCCGGGCCGCTGGCAGGCGACACCACGAGGGTACACTGCAGCGGATTACCCTGGGCTAAGGCGGAGAGCGAAAGCGCGAGGCAAACCGCCAGAAACACAACAGATTTGCGCATCATGATGATGCCGGGTCCTGGGTTGTTGGGCTGTCCGTCCTCGTTCGCGGTCGTGGTCGCTGCCGCGTTTCCCCTGAATCTGCTTAGGATTCAGCTCTGCCGGCCAGAGTTGTCCTGCAATTATACCCTCCCGGCGTCAGGCTGCAAGGCCCGCTGGGCGCGGGGAAGCCGGGAATCCGCGTCAGAGCTGGGCTGAGCCTGGGCCTGTGGCTGCCATAGCCACCTGCGAAGACTCGACCTGACGCTGGGCTTTGCTCCGTAAGATAAAGAGGGCAAACAGGATAAGTGTTGTGGCGACAGAAAGAAGAGAACGGTAGGTAACCATGGCCGCGGGCGTATCGCGGACGAACATCTCGCGCAGTTCCACAATCGGCACAGATAACACCGCGGCAACTGCCAGGGGCGTTCCCCAGCCAGGGCGGTGCACGGGTTGATCGTCAGCCAACTGGCTATTCAGGCGCAGATCGCGCGCCACCAGTCCTAAACCCGAATACCACACCAGCGCGAGGACAAGCGGAATATCGTAGAGGCTGCCGGAATAATACTCACCCCGGTCAATGGCGACGCTGGCCATGAAAGAGCCCACCGCATAGAGGGCGGCGGCGGCGAAGAAATGGACATAGAAAGTCCGCCATTTCCCCCTGCTTCTCCATAGGGCCACACCGGCCAGCAACGCCAAAGAAATGTTGGCCGCACCATAAACCACGTTGTAGTTCTGGTCCCACCAGCTGGGAAGATTTGCAATTTCCCGCCAGGGAGTTACGAAATACAGGTACAGATACAGCCACCATACGATGACCATGCCGGCATTAGCAACGTTGAGGAAGTTGGGATTCTCCCTCTGGTCAAGATGAGGCCGTACCGCCAGAGCCATCATCATGGGGAGAACGTGCAGGTAGAGAACTACGTCGCCCCAGAAACCGGAAGCAGGGGGAGCGTGCAGCACGGTTTCATAAAAGGTCCACAACACCTGGTTCAGAAGCCACAGCGCGAACCCCAAGGAAAGAAGGGTCCAGAAGGTAGAGGAACTGCCGCGGCCACCAACCTGGTTGGGCAAAGTGGTGAGATAACAGGCGAGCAGCAGCAGGGTCTGCAAGCCGTCGGAGACGGCGTGCAGGGTGTATCCATCCGGCAGCATTAAAGAGAAAAAGATTTGCCCGCAGACCAGGATGCCTGCTGCCGTGAACCACGCGACACTAGCTCGCTTGAACAACTTCCAGCCTTGAGTGTGGACTTGGCGGGGTCCCAGTAATGGCCTGAGCTTAGCTTTCCTGAGGTCACTTTCGGAAGATGACTACGGTAACCATCGCGAAGGGTGGGCAGGGGACGTCAGGGAAGGAGCTTTTCCGCTGAGCTGAGGGCGAAGATTGAAGCCAGAGCGGGCGGGAAGTTTCCAAACGCACCAGCACGCTTTCAGCGTCCGACTTTGTTTTCCCGCAGGGCGGGAAAAAGCCACTGCTTCAACTGGGCGTGCAACTCGCTGGACAGATGAACGAAGCGGATGCCAGCACGCCCGTGTTTATCGGCCCAGGCGATCTGTCCCTGCACATCAATGGGCTGGCGGAGTCCAGGCAGGGTAAAGCGGGCACGCACCGACTGGCGAACGGTAGCGGCCTGCGAAAGCCGTACCGCCACTCCTCCCTCGCTGACGTTGAGCACCACAGCTTTGATTTCGTGGCCGGGAGTGAACTTGAGGCAAACCGGCGCGTAAGCAGGCTTGCGCAGTTGTTGCCGCCGCTGCGGGTACAAGAGGCTTTTGACGGCGCGCAGGCCCTGGAGGGCGCGGTCGAGGGTGATGGGCTCATAAAGAACAAACTTCGCGCCCATGGCGAAAGCCTCGCTGACGCTGGTTTCGCCGCCCAGGATAGCCGCAATCATGGTCTTGTTTTCGAATTGCTGGCGTATCTCCTTGAGCAGGGTGTCAGCGCCGGGCACGCTGAAATCAATCACCACAGCTTCGAATTTCTTACGATCCATGAGGGCGATGGCAGAACTGGGTTCGCTGCACACCACAACGTCAATCTCCAGGCGCGAAAAGGCGCGCATCAGAACAGCGACCTTGTCCGTGTCGCGCGACAACACCATGGATTGCAGAAGCATGCACAAGAATGGTATGGCGAACAAGTCTGAGGCAGTAGGTTACCGAGGTCATTATCCTGCCGTCAGCAGTACTAGACGGCGTGCTGCAGGTTTTGACGGCAGTTATCGCAAGGGCAGGTAGAGGCTGAATCCAGAAAGGAAACTGGGACAATGCCTTCAAGGTGGCTGCAGCCGTGGCAGTAATACCGGGCCAGCCCCAGAGACATCATGTTCTCGCCGCAGAACGGGCAGGCGTGGTCGGCAACCTGTCGCTGAGAGAGAACTTGTCGGCAAGCCGGCGCGGGCAAAGCGGCGGGCATGGGCTCACTCTCCAGGTCCATGTCGGTGGTGAACTCCTCTGCCTCGCGTGCAGAACTGTCGCCCAGATGAACCCAACTGATGCTCAAGCCCAGAAAGGCAATAGCGCCGCAGACCGCAAAGTCAATGGCCGGTTGCTGAAGTTGGCGCGCGGCATCCAGGGTGATTATCCGGAAGGCAACAACGAGAGCGCATGCAAACAGCGCTAACCCGCCCATCGCAATCAGCGTGGGCCTGAAGTCACGCAGCACATGCTTAACCCGGGAGGCACTCTCTTGCGAGCTTCCCGGCGAAAGTTCGCGGCCCCTGGTTTCATTAAAGGTCAGGTTGTGCGCGACGCTGCTAGCCATGATTTCCTCGCCATTTTGATTAGTTGGGCCGAGAAACCGGGCCGGAGATGGCACATAAGCTACAGCTCAAAGAACATGGAGGGAATGGCACTGACGTGCCACAGGGCTGAGGATAGGGGCTGACCCCGCTCGGGCCAGAGCACGAAGTCTGGGCAGGGCGCCGAGGCTAAGGGGTGGCCGGGCTAACAGGACGGGAACCGTTTCCGGAGCTGAGCAGAATGGCGGCTGTGGTCCCGGCGGCGGCGGCGCCCCCGAAAATAATGGCCGCCGTTTTCCTGGTCATGTGAAAGCCGCTGCCTGTGGGCGGGGCGCCGTGGTTTTTTCTGGGGCCTTCGCTCTGGTCTGAATCCTGGCGAGTCGTCTCCTGACCCGGCTGCAGAATGGTGGTGGAAGAGCCATCATCAATGGCCAATGTCCCTTGGCGGGCGGCGATCTGGACGACTCCATCGGAAACGGAGACTTCGAACTTGGCCGCGCGCTGGGCAACAGGAGCGATAGTCAGCTTGCCGGCACGCACTGCCATGGCCTGGGAAGTGGTAACCACAACGCCGCCATGACCCATGTTCACGGAATTGCCCTCAAACCGGACCGAGGAATCCGCCAGAACGAGGACCATGGAGCCTTGGGCATTGATGCTGGCGACGGAATCGGGCCGGGTGGCAACAGTATCGCCGACAAACAGGGCAGAGGAACGCAGTACCTTGTTCGCGCTGGAGGTGGCGTCGCTGTCGCTTACGGTCAACATGGCGGAATTGGCGGCGGCCAGAAAGGTGGGCGCCAACAGCAACATGGTCGCAAGGAGCTGTGTTCTCAAGGAGAAACGCACGATTCGCATCCCGGTGAAAATTTGAGTGCAGCCATAGTAGCGAAAGAGAAAGGGCGAGACAATTACTTGGGTGGTTACTAAAGATGGCTGCTGGCCAAGGAGTCCGGCTTCGTTTCCGACCGTAGGGCCGTGCGCGGTACAGATGCCCATGGTCCTTTTTCCTTAGGGTCACGTCAGCACAGCAGCGGGGCTGTGCTCCTTCCGTAACCGCTTTGGGCGTCGCTTCGTCGCTCCCGATTCGAAGAGAATATAGCCGGTTCGCCATTTAAGGATATCCAACCGGATCTTGCCATGGAATTATTCTCAAAAGTGGTAGCATCGCATGCGACACCAGCACAGGACCCCGGGCAATCACTGCCGCAGGCAGAGGCGCCAGGAAGAGTAATGACGCAACCCTGGAGACATTTAGAAGGTCAAGTCATAGGCGGGAAGTTCCGCCTGACCCAGTACCTGGGAGGCTCCGACCACAGCGCCGTGTTCCTTACGGAACGGGGGCAGGGAGAACCGCGCAAGGCGGCGATCAAATTTGTTGCGGCGAACCCGGAGAAGGCGGCGCGCCAGCTCAGCCGATGGGCGGAGGCGGAGAAGCTGTCACATCCGAATTTGCTGCGGCTGTTCGAGATGGGGCAATGCCGGGTTAAGGGAGAGGATCTGCTGTACCTCGTGATGGAGTATGCGGAGGAGAACCTGTCGCAGGTGGTTGCTTCGCGTCCCCTTACGCCAAGCGAATGCCAGGCAATGCTCCCCCCGCTTCTGGAGGCCCTAGCCTACGTACATCGCCAGGGCTTCGTTCACGGCCGCCTCAAACCGTCCAGTATCATGGCCGCCGGCGAGCGCCTAAAGATCTCTTCTGATGGGCTGGTAGGGGCGGGGGAGGCGGGCAGGGAGCTGGGTGCAGCCAGCGTTTATGATCCGCCTGAAGCCGGTACTGAAGGCCTCTCCGCCGCGGGAGATGTGTGGTCTCTGGGCATGACCCTGGCAGAAGTATTGACCCAGAAGGTGCCGCTGCTGGAGGCTGGACGCAAAGAGACCTTATTGCCGAGGTCGGTTCCGGCAGTTTTGGCTGACGTGGTGCGTCATTGTCTCAGCCTCGACCCCAAACAACGGTGGACGGTGGAGCAGATTGCGGCCCGGCTTTCCCCGGTTGCCGCCGCATCACCAACCCGGGGTGAAGTGGGGGCTGCGGAGCAGAGCCGGGGCAGAAAGCGCTATGTGGCTGCGGCCGTTGCGGTGGCAGTCCTGGGGCTGATTTTCATCGCGGGCCGGAAAATCACGCACACACGGCACAGTGCGGAACCCACTGCCTCGGTGGAGGCTCAGGCGCCCGCGGCAGACGATTCCGCCAGGCCGGCGCAGCCGTCTGCTGCGGCGGAGCCTGCGCCGGCACCAGTTGCAAAACCTGCTACGGGCGCAAAGGTCGCGGCTGGAAGCCGACTGCAGCAAGCGATTGTGCGCGAGGTTTTGCCTAAGGTGCCAAAGAGCGCCCGTGACACCATTCAGGGAACCATCCGGGTGCGGGTGAGGGTGGCGCTTGACCAGGACGGTAACGTGGCCGGCGCGCGCTTCGATTCCACCGGCCCGAGCAAATATTTCGCACGCCTGTCTATGCAGGCGGCGCAAGGATGGAAGTTTGCCCCGCCGCAGCCGCAAGGGCCCAACCCGGCGAAACAGTGGTTGTTGCAGTTTCAGTTTCGCAGAGACACAACCCGGGCAATTCCCACGCCGCTGTCCCGTTGAAGTGTTCAGCAGGCAAAGCCAGGCTTCAAGGCTTCACAGCTTTCGGAGTTTCACGTTTCCGAACATGCCCATGAAAGCTTGAAACTTGCGAACCTTTGAAACCTTTCTTACACAGTCTGCAATCCGAGAAGAGTCTCACTTCTTCGGCACAAACAGGGGAACCGGGGGCGTAATGTGGTAAATGCGGGCAAAATTGCGCTGGTTGACAGCCAGGCTGAAGCGGCCGCGGGAGTCAATGAAGATAAGCGGCTGGCCCACCGGAACATCGCCGAAGGTGCGGACGAAGGGCAGGACCATGTCATCATTTCCGAGCTTGAGGTGGACTTTCTCGCCGTGGACGTAGCCCAGCTTAAGAAACTCTTCGCCGCTCACATTGGTGATCAGGTTGCCAAAGGGACCGTCGAGGGCGATGATCTGGCCGCTGATGCCGCTGGCATCCAGACGTGAGGGTGTCAGTTTGATGCGGACCAGTTGTTTGAGTTCGGGGCCGACCCGGGTCCAGTCTTCGCCCGCTGCAAGGTGGGCGCCAACGGGTGAGAATATGTCGCGGCCATGGAAGGTGGAGGAGATGCCGCTGCCGATCATCCAGGCGCGATTGGTGATTTCGCGCGCGCCTTCCAATCCGTCGCGGTCCAGAACCATGGTCATGAGGCCGTTATCTGGCAGGACAAAATACTGGCCCCGCTTGGACTTGACCACAATGGCCCTGCGGCTGGTGCCCACGGTGGGATCCACCACGACCACAAAGACGGCGCCAGCCGGATAATAGGGGGTAGCGCCGTAGAGGAAGCGCGCTCCGTCGGCGATGGAAAAGGGAGTCACCTGGTGGGTGAGGTCCACAATACGCGCGTCAGGGGCGATGCCCAGCATCACCCCCTTGCAGAGGGCCACGGAATCATCCACCGTGCCGAAATCGGTCATGAAGACGATGATGGGGCGATGAGGAGAGTGGCTCTGAGCGGCCAAGGGCATTCCGGCAACAGCGAGCAAGAACAGGAAAAAAGCTGGCCAAAGTGCGCGTACGCGACTTTCTGCTGATGTCATTTGGTTCACTGGTGGACTGTGGCGCGTATTTTACTGCAGGGAATGGATAGGTAGCAGTAAGAAGTCAGTGAGCGCCGCGGCCGGTGAGCACGGCGGGGATGGTCTTGAGCAGAATCTTGAAATCCAGCCACACCGACCAATTGTCAATGTAGAGCAGGTCGAGGCGAACCCAATTGTCGAAGCGGAGCTGGCTGCGTCCCTGCAGCGCCCATAAGCAGGTCATACCCGGGCGCATGCGCAGGCGGCGACGCTGCCAGGAATGGTATTGGTCCACCTCTTCGGGCAATGGGGGGCGGGGGCCCACCAGCGACATGTGTCCGAGCAGCACATTCCACAACTGGGGCAGTTCGTCGAGGCTGAGAACGCGCATCCAGCGGCCGATTCTGGTGCAGCGGGGGTCGTTGCGCATCTTGAAGGCGGGGCCGTCCAGTTCGTTGAACTTCTCCAACTGGGGCAGCAGCTGGTCCGCGTTGGCCACCATGGAGCGAAACTTCAGCAGGCGGAATCGCCGGCCTCCGAGCCCGCAGCGGGTCTGGCGGTAGAAGACGGGTCCGCGGGAAGCGAGCTTGATGAGGATGGCAAGGAGAAGAAAAACCGGGGAAAGAAGAATCAGGGCGGTGACGGCAACAAGCATGTCAACCATGCGCTTGAAGGCGAGAGCAAAATCATTCTGCGGGCTGCTGGCGAAGGTGAGCAGAGGTATCTGCCCGAGATGCTCGACGAACACGTGATTGAAACCCTGGGGCAGAAAATCCAGATGCATGCGCATGTGGATTCCCTCCTGCTCGCACTGCTGCATGAGGGGTTCCAGGCCGGCCAGATCTTCGCGGTTGACGGCAAACAGGACCTCATCCACCACGTGGCTGTGGAGGAGTTGCGGAAGTTGGTCCAGGGGCATGAGCGGATAGCGCCGGCGCAAATCCGCGGGAGTGGCGGGTTCTTCCCTGGCGGTGTAGGCGAAGGCGAGCAGTTCGAGGCCCAGATTTTGTCCCTCCTCGAGCAAGGAGGCGAGTTGGGCGGCGCTCTGGGAGGTTCCAACGATAATAAAATGGCGGCGATTTTCCGGGCGGGTGCGCAGCCAGGTACCGGTGGCCAGCAGCGTCCAGCGGCTGCCGGCCAGGAGCACAAACTGCAGAAGCACAAAAGCGAGCAGCAGGCCGCGGCTGACGTACTGGCTTTGGAAAAAGAACATGCCCGTGAACAGCGCCAGCAGCCCCAGCGCCACCATTTTGACCGCATCGGTGGCGATATCGCGAGGACGCTTCAGTTCCACCTGCTGGTAGGCATTAAGCAAGTAACCGAGCAGGGGAATGAGCAGAACGATGGCGACGAAGACCGGCAGATAGGCGGAAAAGGGGTAGATGCCGTGCAGACCGAGCCAGTGTTTTTGTCCCACCCACACGCGCATGCCGTAGGCCAACAGAAAAGAAACGGCCGTGGCCAGCAGGTCGTTGACCACGCAACTGACGCGCATGAGCCGTGAACGGCGGGAAAACATTTGGCTTCTCAGTGTCGCGCTGATGGAGAGCCTCTAGCATACGACAAATGAGGCTGGCGTGATAGACGAGAGTGCAAGCGGGCAATGTGAGCGTGGACTGCTCGCCGCCATGCACGGACTAATTGCGCCTATTCAGTACCTGAAAAGCTCCCGGAACGGGAATTGTGCCGCAGGGCGGTGCTTCAGTTAATATCGTGTCACCGTTTTTCAACTATCCACCTGTCTGGCACTTGAGGTCGGTTTCCAGATGCCCCGAAATCGCTATTCAGCAATCCTGATCTGTGCCGCGTGGTGGGGCCTGCTCGCGGGACTCCTCGAAGGAGCCGCCTACTACCGTTTCCCCCTGCTGCGTAACCCCGACCTTCCGTGGATTGCGGTGCTGTTCGCCGGCGCTGTTTTCCTGATTCTGGGTTGCATAATTTTGCCCCTTGCCAGATTCGTGCCCCGCCCATTGCTGTTGGCGGGGGCCAACCTGATGTTCGCGGTGGTGGCGTTCTATGATTGCGCTACTGTGGGCGTGGGTGACCACGGTGAACGCCTGATCCTGCGATTGGTGGCTTTTGTTCTGGCGGCTGGTGTGGCGCTGGCGGCGTGGAAATTTTCCGAGGCGTGGCAAACGCTGCAGCGCAAGAGCGTGATCTGGCTGGCCCTATTTGCGCTCTTGTACACGGGTATAGCACCGGCGCGGCGGGCGTTGCGGGAACGGCGGGCACTGAACAGGATGTCGAGCGCGAACCGCGCCCCGAATGTGCTGCTTATCATCGTAGACGCTCTGCGAGCCGACCATCTCTCCACCTACGGTTATGCCCGCGGCACCAGCCCATATGCGACGAAGCTGGCCAGCCGGGGCCTGCTTTTTGAGAATGCCATAGCCGCGGCCCCCTGGACCTTGCCCTCGCATGCGTCCATTCTGACCGGGCGATTGCCTCACGAGACCGGCGCCGCCCGGCCCGACGGGTACGTGGACCAAGGGTTACCTACGCTGGCGGAAGCCTTTCGCGAACGCGGCTATCGCACGGCGGCTTTCTCCGCCAACTGGTGGTTTTTTGCGCGCCGTCTGGGTTTTGGACGCGGGTTTCTCCACTTCGAAGATTTCAGTTCCGTAATCAGTGCGGTTGCCCAGACCAATCTTGGCCAACGCCTTCAGAACTTGCTATTGAAGTTGAAACTCCTGGACGTGGCCATGGGACGTGCTCCCGCCAGGCAGATAAACAATCATATTCTGCACTGGCTGGACCGTGGTCAGGGACCATTTTTCGTAGTAGTCAACTACATGGACGTGCATGAACCCTACCTGCCGCCGTTGGACTGCTTTCACCGTTTTTCGAAACAGGCGCGGCCGGCGGGTGAGGTGTTCTTGGGGAATCCGCGCCTGGACCAGCTGGCTCCATCCGAGGTGCAGAACGAAATGGATGCTTACGACGCCTCCATCTATTGCCTGGATGGACAAATTGCCACGCTGGTCCATGCTTTACAAGCACGCCGGTTGATGCAGAACACGATTCTGGTCTTTACCTCGGATCACGGTGATGGTTTCGCTGAACACGGTCTGATGTCTCACGGCAACAGCTTGTATCGGGAACTGATTCATGTGCCGCTTATCATGGTGGGGCCGGGTATACCCGTGCATACCGCCGTGGAACGGCCGGTTTCGATGACGTGGCTGGCGCCCACCCTGCTGTCCCTGACCGGCTCGAGTTCTGGCCAGTTCTCCGGTCCAGCCATGAACCTGAACTGGACTGGCCCTGCGCAGTCTACCTGGCCTGCCCCGGTATCCGAAGTGGCCCAGATGTATCAGGATCCGAACGCGCCGAATTATTCCGGCGCCCTGGTGTCAGTTGTTACCTCCAAGTGGCATTTGATTGCGGGCGGCAAGAACGGGGAAGAATTGTTTGCCTGGGGAGGCGATAGCGCCGAAAAGCACAACCTGTCTAACGCCCAGCCGGCAGTAGCAGAGATGCTGCGAGCCGAGTTGCAGCGCGTAGAAGCGCAGGCGAATGGAATGCAGAACCCGGCCAACGGTCCTGCCGAGCGACAGAGAATCAATGATTATCTGAAAGCTCTCGGGTACGTGCCCGAGTCTAAACGTTAGACCGTTCAGCCAGCGAACTCGCACCCATGCATCTTCAGGGAACGTAACCCAGGGCGTGTAACTGATCATTCATGTGCTGGCGATTGGCGGCCTTTTGCCGGCCGCTGACCGGGGCCTCACCCGGACGCTGCAAAGCGCTCTGCAGAAGCTGGCGGCGGAGTGCCGCTCGAAATCGTTCCGAGGAGACCGGCTCATTTTCCTGCAACAGCTGGCCAAAGGTGGAACTGACCGCCGCTCCCAGCGCGGTGGAGGCCAGGTCCCGCTGCTCGTCGTCGCAACAGGGATACAGCTCCTGTCCTGACTTTCCGCCCTGCACATAGTGCCACTGCGGCGTAACCACAGACTTCATGGGACCGTAATAGCTGGGAAAGCGCGGCCTCCCCATTTCCGCCAGTTCCGAAATCGGAGCGGGCCAGTTCTGCGCCAATGCCGGCGTACCCCACAGCTCGGTCAACGACGGTCCGGGGAAGGGGTCATCTGCAACTCCGGCCATCGTCAGCAGGGTGGCGGGCAGGGACTGAAGCGCAACGGGAGTGGGAATGCGCTCGCCGCCGGGCAGATGTCCTGGCCAACTGATGAGGAGCGGTGCATGCAGCAAGTTCCAATACAGGCCTTTGCCGTGAAACATGAAGCCGTGTTCCTGAAATTCCTGGCCGTGGTCTGAGGTGACGACCACAATCGCATTTTTCAGCAGGCCTCTGGCCTCCAGTTGCTTGAACAGGTCTGAGATCTGCTCATCAATGTAGGCGATGGAAGCGTCATAAGCGTCCACCTCATCCTTTACCTGGGTAGGCGGGAGTTGAATATCCCCGGGCCAGTTGTACTGTCCCTTGAGCGGAACTCGCAGAGTGGAGAAGCGGTGAAAGTAAGAGGATGGAGGGAGCAAAGGCTCGTGGGCGTCGAAATAGTTGACAGTGACAAAAAACGGAGCGGAGCCATGCCGCAACCAGCGCAGAGCATCCTGGTTGATTTCACTGGCATCCTGACGGCCGGCGAGGTTGTGAATGATGCCGGCCCGGCCCAGTCGGGTCTGAATGTGCTGGCCCAGAGTGGTCTGCAGCAGCCGCTCCACCAGACTTCCATCTTCAAAGTGGATGTACCCGCGAGCCAGGCCCACCCGCCGGTTAAACAGAAGGGTGTTGCCGGAGAAGCCCGCCGTGCGATAGCCGGCATGCTGAAAAGCCTCGGCCAGCGTGGGAAAGCGGGCGTCCAGGCGCCAGTTGTACTCTCCCGCCTGATGTTCGGTGGGTAAGCGGCCTGTGAGCATGGAGGCGTGCGAGGGCAGCGTCCACGAGGAAGGAGCCACAGCTTTCTCGAACAGCAAGCCATGGGATGCGAGTTCAGTCAGGTAGGGGCTGGTGGCGCGGCCATAGCCATAGGTGGACAAGTGATTCGCACCAACGGCATCCATGATAACGAGGAGCACGTCAGGGGAGCCGGTGCGTGCGCGGAGTGCGGCCGTGCTGACCCTCTCCTTGTGACTTTCCCACCAGGCGCTGCCCCCCAGAAAGAGAACGACATAAACCAGCAGCAAGGGAAGAGTGGTCCTGCCGAAGGCTTTTAAAGGGGAAGGAAAACGCCAGAGCAAGGCGGTGGCGACGAGGGCGATCAGCAACGCGCCGCCGCTTAAGAGTGCCATCTGTCCCAGACGATGTCCAACCGGCGGCCAGACGACGAACAGACAATCCAGGGCAAACAATCCGGCGCAGAAGAAAAACGCAATCGTCTTCAGGCGGGCACGTCCGGCAACAAGGCCCAGTACCAGAGCCGGAACAGCCAGCGCCAAGAACAGTAGCAGGTCGGCAAGAGCGTCATACCACAGGTCGTTTCCCCCAACCGGGCGGGGAAACAAGAAGTACAAAAGGCGCTCTGCCAACCCGGCCACAATGCCGAACCAGAGGCAGGTTTCGAGGACAGACAAAACCACGCCGGGGGCTGGCAATTGTTGACTAATCTTCGCGGCGGCGCTGTTTCCCATCACTCTGGTTCCGTCATCCTGGTTGACCGGGTGCATCAGATGACGTCGCTTTCGCCGGTGCGATCCACGTTCAAATCAACCTTGGCGGGCAAGGGGCCAAGCTTGGCGAGTTCGCAGAACAACTGCTCGTACTGATCCACAATCCGCTCCCAGGAATAGAGCTCAGCGGCGCGGGCCCGGGCCTTGCGTGCCAACTCCTGGCGCGATTGGGGAGTATCGAGCAGCCGCTGCATGGCGGCAGCGAGTTCGCCGGGTTGGGCGCGGAAAGCCACGCCGGAATCGCCCACCGCTTCACGGTTTTCCTTTGTATCCAGGTAGAGCAGGGTATTGCCCGCGGCCAT
>DATJEH010000206.1:0-2662 GCA_035496875.1 Terriglobales bacterium
CGACTTGAAAATGGAGCAGAGAAGGAAGGTCAAGAACCTCAAAACTCCCGACGAAATCTGAAAGATGCCCCTGGTTGCCAGCACGACCGTAGTTGACGAACTGCAGGAGAAGTTTGGCCCGGCGGCGGTCACCCCGCAAGCAACCCGCGATTCCATACCGACGTTGTGGGCGACAGCAGACAAGATTCGCGAAGTGGCCGGTTACCTGAAGAATGAAATCGGCCAGCCTTACAAAATGCTGTACGACCTGACCGCGATTGACGAACGGGTGCGCACGCATCGCGAGGGGGAGCCGGAGAGCAAGTTCACGGTGGTTTACCATCTGCTCTCCTTCGAGCGCAACCAATACGTTCGGGTCAAAGTTGCGCTGACGGCGGAGCATCCTTCTTTGCCCAGCATTACCGGCGTGTTTCCCTCGGCCAACTGGTACGAGCGCGAGGCCTGGGACATGTTTGGCGTCGTCTTTGAAGGCCATCCACACCTGGCGCGCATTCTGATGCCGCCGACGTGGAACGGGCACCCGCTGCGCAAAGACCATCCCGCGCGCGCCACCGAAATGGGTCCCTACCAGTTGAACGAAAAGAAAGAGGAGCGTGAGCAGGAGGCGCTGCAGTTCAAGCCGGAAGACTGGGGCATGAAGACCAGCCACGAGGGCGTCGACTACATGTTTCTGAACGTGGGGCCGCAGCATCCCGGCACCCACGGCATCATGCGCGTCGTATTGCAGCTCGACGGCGAGTTTATTGTGGACGCCGTGCCCGACATTGGCTATCACCACCGGGGCGCGGAAAAGATGGGCGAACGGCAGAGCTGGCACACCTTTATCCCCTACACCGACCGCGTGGATTACCTGAGCGGGGTGATGAACAATTTCGCCTACCTGACAGCGCTGGAGCGGCTGGCCGGCATCCGGCCGCCGCCGCGGGCGCAGGTGATCCGGGTGATGATGGCGGAGTTGTTCCGCATCATCAGCCACCTGGTGTGGTACGGAACGTTCGCCCAGGATGTGGGGCAGCTCTCGCCCGTGTTCTATACCTTCAACGACCGGGAGCGGGCGCTGGCGATTGTGGAAGCGGTGTGCGGGGCGCGCATGCATCCCAACTGGTTCCGCATCGGGGGCGTGGCCCAGGACCTGCCTCAGGGATGGGAGAAAATGTTCCGCGAGTTCATCGCCTACCTGCCGCCCAAGCTGCGCGAGTACGACCGCGAAATCATGGGCAACCGTATCTTCAAGGGGCGCACCGTGGGGGTGGGAGCAATGACCCGGGAGGAAGCCATCGAGTGGGGCGTGACCGGGCCCAACCTGCGGGCCACGGGGCTGGAATGGGATTTCCGCAAAAAGCAGCCTTACTCGGTTTACGACCAGTTTGAGTTTGACATTCCTACCGCCAGCGCCGGTGATTGTTATGCCCGTGCTCAGGTGAGGGTGGAAGAGATGCGGCAGAGCCTGCGCATTATTGAGCAGTGCGTCAACAACATGCCGGAAGGGCCGTATAAGTCGGACAACCCGCTGGCTACGCCGCCCATAAAAGACCGCACCATGCACGACATCGAGACGCTGATCACGCATTTTCTGAGCGTGAGCTGGGGGCCGGTGATTCCGCCCGGGGAAACGCTGGGCGCGATCGAGGCGACCAAGGGCAACAATGGCTATTACCTGGTCAGCGACGGCAGCACGGTTTCGTACCGCACCAGGATCCGCACGCCCTCATTCCCGCACCTGCAGGTGCTGCCGCTGCTGTGCCGGGGACTGATCGTTTCCGATCTGCTGGCCATTCTGGGCAGCCTGGATTATGTGCTGGCCGACGTAGACCGATAAGGAGGACGACGAGTTTGCCGCTGAGCGCCGAAGAGAGACGGGAGATTGAAGCCGAGTTTGCCCGTTATCCCACCAAGCGCGCCGTCTGCATTGATGCCATGAAAATCGTGCAGCGGCACCGGGGATGGGTTTCGGACGAGAGCCTGGAGGACATCGCGCAGCTGCTGGAGATGTCGCTGGACGAACTGGATGGCGTGGCCAGCTTCTACAACCTGCTGTTCCGCAAGCCGGTGGGCCGGCACGTGGTGCTGCTGTGCGACAGCGTGAGCTGCTGGATTATGGGCTACGACGGATTGCGGGAACGGCTGTGCAACAAGCTGGGCGTGGGCCTGGGCGAGACCACGCAGGACGGCCGCTTCACGCTGCTGCCCATCGTCTGCCTGGGAACGTGCGATCACGCGCCGGCGATGATGGTGGACGACGATTTGCATCGCGATCTCGACCCCGAAAAGGCTGCCCAGGCCCTGGAGACCTACAAATAGAAATGGAGAAGCCGCTCACCCAATTCGTACGCCCCGATGGCCAGGCGCTTGATCTGCGCGCTTACGAGGCGGTTGGCGGCTACCAGGGGATGCGCAAGGCGCTGCGAACAGACCCGCGCGAGGTTCAGCAGGCGGTGAAGGATTCCACCCTGCGCGGGCGCGGGGGCGCCGGATTTCCGACGGGAGTCAAGTGGAGCTTCGTGCCCATGGGCGCGGATGCACCGCGCCCCAAGTACCTGATCTGCAATGCCGATGAGATGGAGCCGGGGACGTTCAAGGACCGGTTGCTGCTGGAGGCCACGCCGCACCAGGTTATTGAAGGCATGAGCATCGCCGCCTGGGCAATTCAGGCGGAGGTGGC
>DATJEH010000207.1:0-2880 GCA_035496875.1 Terriglobales bacterium
ACCATGAATTGTGCCCTCTGCCACGGCACTGTGACCAAACAGCCGAGTGACGTGGGACGGGCCCTTTATCCCCCCGCGCCGCAACTCATCCTCCAGCCTCTGGACGACCCGGAGTGGCACATCTTTTACGCCGTCAAGCACGGCGTGCGCTGGACCGGCATGCCCGCCTGGGGCAAGGTGGCCACTGATGAGTACATCTGGAAGACCAGCATGTTTCTTAGCCGGGTGAACCAACTGCCGCCGGCGGTGAAGGCGGCCATCGGCAAATGAATTTGTAGTTGAGTAATTTGCAATTTGATAATTACCCGAAGTTGATGCTGGCGTGAGAAATGAACGCGTCCGCAAGCCAAATCACAAAGATTGTCATGTTGAGCGAGGGCGCACGCCCGAGTCGAAACACCCTTACGCTGTCAGAATTATCGAGTTGCCAGAAGGAGTTTCTACTAAAGAGAATTACGAATAAAATTGAGAGAACTCCCAAAGGTTGAGGCGTTCAGCGGGCGTCTGAGCCCGCTGCCGAAATCCTGAGCGCAGCGAAGGACCTCCTCACCGTCACAGCCTTGCATCTTACCTTCCATGGTCCGCAAAACTCCCAAGGGCTACGTGCTGCTCTCCAAAACCACGGGCAAGAAGCTTGGCGGTCCCTACAAGACCCGCGACCAGGCGCTCAAGCGCGAGCGCCAGGTGCAGTTCTTCAAGCGCCGCAAAGCCGCATAAATCGCCTTCGTCCCTCGTTCCCCGCCATGCAGCTCCAGGCCCTGAAGGCTGACTGCTGAGTGCTAACAAATGTCCTGCACCCTCACAAGCCGCCCGCATCTTTTATAATGTTCGTTTGGCGATCGACTGAATTCTCCGACTAGCGCGAAAGGGAACTATGCCGACTGATGTCATTATGCCCCAGATGGGGGAATCCATTTTTGAAGGCACCATCACCAAGTGGCTGAAGAAGCCGGGCGAAAAAGTGCAGCGCGACGAGCCGTTGTTTGAAATCTCCACCGACAAAGTGGATGCCGAGATTCCCGCGCCCTCCGCCGGCGTGCTGAAGGAGATCAAGGTTCCCGAAGGCACCACCGTGCAGGTGAATACTGTGGTGGGCGTGATAGACGCCGATGGCGCCAGCGCAGCCAGTGCGGCTCCCGCCCCAGCCGCCGCCCCGTCCAAGGCGGAGGCTCCACGCGCCGCCGCTCCAGCGGCCCCGCAGCCACCCAAGCCCGCGCCTCAGCCCCAGGCTGCGCCTGCCGCCCGCCCCCAGCCGCAGGAGGCTGTCGCTCGGCAGAAAGAAGTGATTGAGTTTCCCGCGGAAGGCGAGGAAGAGGGCGAGCGCATTCGCTCTTCACCTCTGGTCCGGCGCATTGCCCGTGAAAACAACGTGAATCTGGCGCAGGTCCCGGGCACCGGCCTGGGCGGGCGCATCACCAAGCAGGACATCGAGAACTTCATCGCGCAGCACCCCGCGGGTGCTCCCGCCGCGGCCACGACGCGTCCGTCGGCGCAAGCCCAGCCCTCTTATCAGCCCGGGGCAGCGGCTCCGGCCATGCCGGCCGGTCAGCCCGCTCCCGCGGCCATACCTGGCGAACTCGTGGCCATGACCAACATGCGCAAGATCATTGCCCAGCGCATGATCGAGTCGCGCCGCACCAGCGCTCACGTCCACAACCTGTTCGAAGTGGACGTCACCCGCATCGTGAACCTGCGCAACCGCTCCAAAGCTGGGTTTGAGCAGCGCCACGGCGCCCGGCTCACCTTCATGCCGTTTTTTGTCCGCGCCGCCATCATCGCCCTGCAGCAGTTCCCCATCATCAACGCGTCCGTGGAGGGCGATAGCCTCCACTACCACGAGCACATCAACATGGGCATTGCCGTGGCGTTGGATTGGGGCCTGATCGTGCCTGTCATCAAGAGCGCCGATGAAAAGAATTTCCTGGGCCTGCAGCGCGCCATCAGCGATGTAGGCGAGCGCGCCCGCACCAAGCGCCTTTCGCCCGACGACATCCAGGGCTCAACTTTCACCGTGACCAATCCCGGCACCTTCGGCGCGGTGTTTGGGCTGCCGATCATCAACCAGCCCAACCTGGCCATTCTCGGCGTGGGCGGTATCGCCAAAGCGCCGGTGGTGGTCACCGACCCCCAGGGTAGCGACTCCATCGCCATCCGCTCCCTGGTGCACCTGACGCTGGGCTACGACCACCGCGTGATTGACGGCGCCGTCGCCGACCAGTTCATGGCCCTGGTCAAGAAGACGCTGGAAAACTGGAACGAGGATGTCGGGTAGCCGCCGGCGTTCGCAGTTGTTGTTGGTCGCTGGCCCCGAAGCTCCAAGCGCGAAAGGTAGGTGGCTCCGGGGCCAACGGCTAAGCGCCAAAAGGCAAGAGCCGCAGTTTCCACAAGACTTCCTCAGCCACCCGCCAGCGGAATTCTGCTAAGGTTAACGCCACCATGCCCTGCGATTTAGGCGCTCCCGGACCGGCCCTCTTCCCTGAACTGGAGGAGAATGAGGTTGCCGCCTCGCGCACCGGCGTCCTGCCTTCCCAGGACATCCGCGACCTGATCGCGGCAAAGCGCGTCTTCGCCGGCCAGGAGATCAGCGAAGACCAGATCCAGCCTGCCAGCCTCGACCTGCGCCTCGGCGATGTCGCCCATCGCGTTCGCGCGAGCTTTCTGCCGGGCCGCGAGCGCACCGTGGCGGAGGGGCTGCGCAGCTTGACGCTGCACACGCTCGACCTGCGCGACGGCGCCGTTCTCGAACGTAACTGCATCTACATCGTCCCGCTTTTGGAGCATCTGGCGCTGCGCTACCGCACCTCCGGCTCGGCCAATCCGAAAAGCTCCACCGGCCGTCTCAATGTCTTCGCCCGGGTCATCACCGATTACGGCACCGAG
>DATJEH010000208.1:0-12432 GCA_035496875.1 Terriglobales bacterium
CGGAACCGCGCCCGCGCCGTAGGTGACCAGCTGAGCCCCAGCCGCACCGGCAAGACCCGCATACCCGAAGGTATAGCCGCTCTTGGTGCCGGATGCCAGCACGGAGTCAATCAAGCAAGCCGCCGTGGACGTGGGTGCGCCGGCGCAAGTGACGCCCGCGCCCGGCCCCAGATTACCTAATGTCGCAGAGTACCCCACGGTCGGAAACGACGTGGTGTAGGAAACCTCGGCTGTGTTGATGGTGCGCAGCGAGCTCACCGCCGAAGACTCATTGGCGGCAATGCGGGCGCGCAACAGGTTGGGAATAGCGATGGCGGCGATGATCAGAATGATCGCCACCACAATCAGCAGTTCAATTAGTGAAAAACCCTTTTGTTTCTTCATTATCTTTATCCTCTCTCCCCAAGATCTTGCCGTTGTAAGTGCCCACCGTAGACCGGTGTAGACATGACAACAGCAATTACGCGGCCAAAGCCGCCATCTGTCCCTAAACCATTAGGGATTCAGGGAAAGCTGTTGGTTTATCGGAACTAGGACTCATTTTGGTCCGGCCCGCTCCCAACCCGGCACCCGCAGTTAATGCCACACGACTGCCAAAATAGACATTTTCTGTCACCAGCCGCTTACATTTTATGTCGGTAACTGTATACAGTTAGGTTACGGGCCACTTTTTGCGGGCACAGACAGGGAGACAATATAAGGTCAGCATCGTTGGTAACGTGCGATAGATCGTATGTTGTATATATACTCCGATACATCTAATGGAAAACGCAGTCTGCACCTCCCTGCAGACTTCCGGGCCGGCCAATGGCAGTTCGTTGGCCGGCCCGTATTTTGGCGGGCCATTAACCCAGCCGTGCCATTCACCGGCAACGTGGTGGAAATCGAAACGCAGCGCTGGGCAGGGCCGCTGGAGGCGGATTTCGCGGGGGGCGCACCGGAACGCTGTCTATTGCAGCAGATCGTTCTTGTTGGGGTTGTAGTAGAAATTAAAACGCAGCGCCAGGTAGGGGCCGTGGAACTGCTGCGGCAGAGGTTCGAAGGGGTTGGAGGCGGTGATGCCGCCCCAGGCCCCGCGATCCAGCGAGACGTCGCCCGAGGGTCCCACCAGCTGCATCCCGGCTACGCTGCCGTTGGGCATAATGGCAAACTCAATGGATACTTTGCCCTTCTTCAGCAGCGGCGGCCGCGCCACTTCCGGAATCAGGTTGTACCAGTTAATGCGCACCACGTGCACCACCCGGCTCAGGTAGGGTCCGAAATCCACCCCCTGGGTATCGCTGAGGATATCCACGTTGCTGGCAATGCCGCCATGTGGCCCGGTACCCATGCCGAAATCGCCGCCCGCGCCGCCACCAAAACTGCCGCGCGTCGCCGCCGAGTCCCGCGCCGCCTGCTGGATAGCTTCGCCAGCTGAGCGCGGCTGCTGGAACGGATTGGGCCCGCTCTTGCGCGCCTGCTGCGCCGGCAGCTGCACTTGCGACTGCTGCGGGTTGGTTTGCGCCGGAGTTCCGCCCCCGGCCGGTGAAGGGGAAGGCTGCGCCTGCGCCATCTGCTGCGGCTGCGCCGGAACTCCCGGGCTCGGCCGCGCCATGGGAGCCTGCGCTCCCGGCGGCCCCGGCCGCCTCATGTCGCGCAGCTCCTGCAGCGTTTTCTTGTCAATCGTGGGATGGCGCGATTGCGCAATCCGGTTCTTGTCGGAAAGAACGTTGGTGTTGGGTTTGGGTACGTTCTTCTCCAGGTCGGGCGGCATTTCCAGGAAGGTCACCTGGCGGCTGCGCATCAGGTCGGCCGCGGAAAGCAGCGCCACTCCCTTCTTGTAACCCGGCAGGTACTTGGGAAGTGTGGCAATCATGATGATCACCAGCAGGTGCGCCACCACCGACATCCAGAACGCTTCCCGCAGCCGCGAGCGCGAGAGGTCGTCTTTCAGCTGGCTCACCATTACGTGGGTGAAGTCAATGTCCACCCGAATGGGTTTGCGCGGTGGCTTCGTCGCCACTCCGGGCACGGCCGGCCGCGCGTAGTCGCCCTCTGGACTCTCCGGCTCGTCGGGCAGAAAAACCTTGGGTGCATCAATCACCGAAGACCAGTGCGGCGCCTGAAGCAGCTTTTCGGAGGCCACGTAGGGGTCCACCGGCTGCGCGGTCAGCTGCAGCGGCGGAAGCTTTTCCGGATGAATGCCGTCGCGCAGGTTCTGCCAGAGCGAGCTGAACCAGGGATGGCCCATGCGGTCAGCTATGAGCTCGCCCACTTCCACCGGCTGCGACTCCAGTTCCAGCGGCGCCAGAGTCTCCGGCGTAATCACGTTGCCCAGGTTGGTGAAGATGGTGCGATACCAGGGCATGGTCAGCATGTCGCCGGGGAGCATGCCCAGGTTCACGGGATGGGAGGTCAGCTCGAGGGGGGGCAATTCTTCGGGAGCAATACGATCGCGCAGGCTGGAGAGCAGGGTCCGCCACCACGCCCGGTTCAGGCTTGGGGGTGGCAGGAAATTGGGTTCGTATTCGGAGACGCCTTCCTCGAGGGTGCTCGCGCCAGTCAGCGAGTACTCGGTGCCGGCTTCCTCAGGCGGGATTTCCGTTCTCGGCGTCACACTAGTGGTTACGATGCACCCACACCAGAGGCTTGCCAGCTAGGAGGGCGGGGCCAGAGTATCGCATTTGCTAGTGCAATTGTAGCCGTTTATTGGGCGCCGTGGTGGTAAGTCTCGCGATTTTCCGGCTCTGGCAGGGCCCGCCCGGCTATACAATCCGGCCTTGCTCTTTCAACGGGTTGCAGCCGGCATGAGCGGCGATTTGGCGAATGCGTAACAGCTTGGCAGAATCACTCAAGCCGCTGCCAAGCACCTGCTCGATTTCGCCCATCCACCGGCGCACCGCCGCATGTACCCCGCTCGCCAGTTCACCCGCGATCAGGTCTATGAATTCTCTTTCCGCGCTTAGTGTGGGGGATGTCATGGGTTTGATCAAAACGCAGCTCGGAACGTCTGCTGCACCTATCCATAGAAACACGTTCCAGTACAAAACGATGTAAAAAGTCGGTGAAATGACGTAAAGAACTGTAAATTCCTGTTACGTTTCTTTACACCTTTCTTAGATTCTGAGAAGGCTCGAAGATTTCCCCTTCCCCCGTTTTTGCCCAAAATCGTCCTTAAAAATTGGGCTGTTTTGGTTGTTTTTGGACCTGTTTCATCGAAAAACGCGCTTCCTACACCGGGGGAGGCGTGCCGCATTCCGCAAAAGTCATGTTTCGTGCGGAGCTGCGGGTGCGAGATTTCCACTCACCGAACAATTCCGCGTAATTCTTTGTAATGTACTGCTTAGGGTCTATTCCCAGGCGCTCGGCGGTGCTGTCGATCCACTCCGGCGGGCCTTCAATCTCCGCCAAGTTGCCGATGGGCGTCCGGTCCACCACCACGTGCCCTTCCGCATCCCTCCAAGCGGCGCGAAACTTCTCATAACAAAAGGCTTCTTGATACCCCAAGGCAAGCAGGATGGCGCGCACACTCTCCCCGTTCGACACCTCGGTTTCGGTTTCCACCCTGGTCTTGTGTATTCCCTTGCGGCCACGGGCTTTATGAGTAAGCGTCCAGGTGGAACCATAGCGACGCAGGCGAAGCAGTTGGCCGCTTTTGCGCAATGTACCTCTGGCAGTGTCGAAGAGGGTGTTGAGTTCATGCGTGCTGGGCGTTTGCAGATGAAATCCCAGAATGCGCAGCCTTTCTTCCAGCGCGGGAATATCTGCAACCATGAATTTGATTTCGATTTCGTCGGGCATGGAAATTCCTGGACATTTCCAATTACACCACACCGACACGGAGAGAAGGAGAAAAGCCGTGGGGTGGGAGTGGGGGACGTATTGCCGTGCGCGAATTGCCAGTGGCTGCGCAGGCATCTACAATCCAGGCTACTTGCTGGCCATAAGACTTGCTGACGGAAGGAGTACCGATGAAGGGACTTCTGATTGCGCTGTTGTGTTGCGTTGCAAGCTTACCAACGATCGCGCAGGGGGCTCCGCCGCAGGGAGGCGCAAACCAGCCCTACACCATGGAGTACTACTACAAGGTGCAGTGGGGGCATCAGCAGGAGTTTCTGAACCTGTTTCTCAAGAACCATTACCCGCTACTGAAAAAGGAAGTGGAGAACGGGCGCATGCTGGAGGTGAAAATTGAGACCCCGGCCAATCACATGACCGAAGAGGCGCGCTGGGATTATCGGGTGACCATCCGGTTCAAGAACTCGACCGTGGCCACCACCTCTGATCCGCAGGAAGCAACCTACATCCGGCAGCTCTGGCCGGACCAGGAGACGTATAAGCGTGAAGAGCAGCGGCGCTTTGAAATCCTGCTCGCCCACTGGGACCTGCCGATCACCGACATCACGCCGGTCAAAAAGTAGCGGAGGCAATCTTGATGAGCAGAATATTGGCGGCGCTGGCGGCAGGACTCCTGTTGTGCTGCGGGGCATTTGGCCAGAAGGCAGCGACGACACAACAATGCGAGCGGCTGGCCAAGCTGGCGCTTCCCAAAGTAAAAATCACATCGGCGAGGATGGTGACGGCGGGCGCGTTTACAGCGCCGAAGAACCTGTCGCCCTGGCTGCGGGGGGAGCCTGGGTTTTTTAAAAAGGTTCCGCCTTTCTGCCGGGTTAGAGCCGTGGCCCGGCCGAGCGCGTCGGATATCAAGATTGAAGTGTGGCTACCGGCCAGCGGCTGGAACGGCAGATTTCAGGGCCAGGGGAACGGCGGATTCGCTGGAGAAATTGATTATCACCTGATGGGAATGGCCGTCCGCGATGGTTATGCCACCGCGGGCACGGACACGGGACACACAGCCTCAGGAACGGATGCCAAGTGGGCCTTGGGGCATCCGGAGAAGATTGTTGATTTCGGCTACCGCGCCATTCACGAGATGACGCAAGCGGGTAAGGCGGCAACGCAGGCCTTTTACGGCAAGGGCCCGCGACATGCCTACTTTGCCAGCTGCTCCAACGGCGGACGGCAGGCGCTGATGGAAGCGCAACGCTTCCCTGCCGACTACAACGGCATCATGGCGGGAGCGCCCGCGAACTTCTGGACACATTTGCTGGCCAGCGCGCTTTCTGGAATGCAGGCGAGCGCGCTGGATCCGGCCAGCTATATCCCTGCGAGCAAGCTGCCAGCGATTGGGGAGGCCGTGAATGCCGCCTGTGACGCGCAGGACGGAGTTGCGGATGGAATTCTGAACGATCCGCGGCAATGCCATTTCGATCCGGCAAGCCTGCTGTGCAAAGAGGGCGATTCCGACAAATGCCTGACCAGGGCGCAAACGAAGACGCTCAAAGAACTGTACGCGGGAGCGCATGACTCGCAAGGACGCGAGATTTATCCCGGCCTTTTGCCGGGAGCGGAACTGGGAGACGGCGGGTGGAAGACGTGGATTACAGGCGACAAGCCCGGCGACAGCCTGATGTTTGATTTTGGGAATAGTTACTTTGCCAACATGGTGTATGACAGCGCCAGGTGGGACTACAAGACGGCAAAGCTGGACCAGGCGGTGAAAGCGGCAGATGCCAAGACATCGGGCGTCCTGAATGCCACCGACCCGAACCTGAAACGTTTTCAGGCGCGGGGCGGCAAGCTGATTATCTACCACGGCTGGAACGACCCGGCCATTTCGCCGCTCAACAGCATCAACTATTACCAGCAGGTAGTGAGCACAATGGGCAGTGAATCCGCGGAATCGTTTATGCGACTGTACATGGTGCCAGGCATGCAGCACTGCTTTGGAGGGCCAGGGGCGGATTCGTTCGGTGAGCCGGGCACGACGGTACCCAAAGACCCTGGGCATGATATGCAGCTGGCGCTGGAACGGTGGGTAGAGAAAGGGACGACACCCGGCGCTATTGTGGCTACCAAGCACGTGAACGACGAAGATCCCGCCAAGGGCGTGAAGATGACGCGGCCATTGTGTCCCTACCCGGAAGAGGCGAAGTACAAAGGTAAGGACGACCCCAACCAGGCAGCGAGTTTTGCGTGCGTGACGGGAGGAAAGTGAGTTGTTACCCACCCTTTGCACAAGCCGCAAGGGGTGGGGCACCCCGCGAAATGCGAAGGTAAGAGCGACCCCACCAGGCGAGCAGTTTCGAGTGTGCGACGGGGGCGAAGTGAGAGTGTTCCCACTCAAGCCAAAAGAAGGCTTGGGCGTATCACTTGTCCTAGTCGCAGCAGGCAGCGCAAAGGAGTAAGCTGAAACGACGCTCCCCCAGGTTTGGATAAAACTGATGGCCATTGCTAACACGAAGACCTCTGTTACCACTACGGAAGCGCCTCCTAGCAGCTACGGACCCGCCCTGGCCGTGGTCACCACCCTGTTCTTTATGTGGGGCGCGCTGACCGCGCTGAATGACGTGCTGATCCCGCACTTCCAGCATGTGTTCAACCTCAAGCTGGCGGTGAGCATGCTGGTGCAGACGGCCTTTTTCTCCGCCTACTTCGTGTTCTCCATCCCCGGCGCCAAGGTAATTGACTGGCTGGGGTACAAGAAGGCGATGGTGCTGGGGCTGCTGACCATGGGCGTGGGCGCGTTCCTGTTTGTGCCTGCGGCCAAGGTACCGTCGTTTGGACTGTTTCTCACGGCGCTGATCGTACTGGCGGCGGGGATCACGGTGCTGCAGGTGGCAGCCAATCCTTACGTGACGGTTCTGGGCAAGCCGGAAACCGCTTCCAGCCGGCTGAATCTGACGCAGGCGTTCAATTCGCTGGGCACGGTGGTGGCCCCCTGGGTAGGGGCCCACCTGATCCTCACCGGGGTGATGGCCAATGAGAGCGCGGTAGAGCAGGCCGCCTCGGTGATAAAGCCTTACGTGGGACTGGGCATCGCCCTGGTGGTTTTGGCGCTGCTGATTGGGATCGCCAAGCTTCCCGAAATTCAGACGGCGGAACACCATATTGGGGAGAAGATCAACGATTCGGTCTGGAAACATCCCAACCTGATTTTTGGGGCGATCGCAATTTTCGTTTATGTAGGGGCGGAAGTGGCCATTGGCAGCTCGATCGCCAACTATCTGGCGCTGGACAACATCGGACATTTCATTTCGCATGCCACCGCGCCGAGCGCCTCGGTCCGTTACCAGCAGGCGCTGGTGATTGCGGCCAAATACATCTCGCTGTACTGGCTGGGCGCGATGGTGGGGCGCTTTATCGGCTCGGCCATCCTGCAGAAGATGAAGACGGGAACGCTGCTGGCGTTCTGCGCAATTATGGCGGCGGCGCTGGTTACCGTTTCCGTGCTCAGCAACGGCCACGTGGCTATGTGGGCGATCCTGCTGGTGGGCTTCTTCAACTCCATCATGTTCCCCAGCATTTTCACGCTGGGCGTGGCCGAACTGGGACCGCTGACCGGGGACGGCTCCGGAATCATGATCATGGCCATCGTGGGCGGCGCCATCATTCCCTGGTTCGTGGGCAAGATGGGAGATTTGATTAACGCCAAATCCTATGGCGGAGCGCTCTGGGGGCAGGGTCTGCATTATGCGCTGATTGTGCCGGTGCTGTGCTACCTGTACATTCTGTTCTTCGCGCTCAGCGGGTCGAAACCAAACAGCGACCGGTACGCGAAGGGATAACGCCTTCCCACCCTTTGCACAAACCGCAAAGGGTGGGGCACCCGGCGTTTCGGCGCAGAAGTTCGAAATCACATCAGGCTTAGGATGACACTGATACCGGAAACCCGGCGGGTTATTGGTGTGGACGTTGGCGGGACCAAAATCGCCGCTGGGGTGGTGGACCAGGAGGGCGTTATCCTGCAGCAGATACGCACACCCATGGTGGCGGGCGCAGGAGCACCCGCGGGTCTGAATGCCGTAATCTCGGCTGTCCGGGAGCTGGGGCAGAAGATGGGCGTCCGCAGGCTTTCCGAGGGGGTGGGCGGCATTGGCATCTGCTCGCCGGGTCCGCTCGATCCGGAAAAGGGGGTGGTCATCAATCCGCCCAATCTTCCCTGCTGGCGCAATTACCCGCTGGCGGCGGAAGTGGAGCGGGCGCTGGGCGTGCCGGTGAGGCTGGACAATGATGGAAACGCGGCAGCCCTGGCCGAGGCGCAGTGGGGAGCGGGACGCGGATACCGCAATGTCTTTTATGCCACCCTGGGCACCGGGATCGGCACCGGCATCGTTTTCGCCGGCAAGATCTACCACGGGCGGACGGGCGCGGCGGCTGAGGGTGGGCACGTCAGCATTGACTATCGCGGTCCACGTTGCGGCTGCGGCAAGCCGGGATGCATCGAGGTGCTGGCCTCGGGGCCGGCAATTGCCCGCAGGGCACGCGCCAAGCTGGCAGCCGGCGGGGGCTCCACCATGCTTCAGATGGCAGGCGGAAATCCAGAGGCGGTGAGCAGCGAAATGGTGGGCCAAGCCTACGTCTCCGGCGATGCCCTGGCGCGGGAGGTGCTGCTGGAAACGGTGGACCTGCTGGCGCTGTGGCTGGGCAACATTGTGGACCTGCTGGAGCCGGACGTGATGGTGGTGGGAGGCGGGGTGGCGGCGTTGCTCAGCCCTTTGTTGGGTGAAATTCGACAGCGGCTGCCGGCATGCTGCATAAACTCGCGCTGCGGGGAGATTCCCCTGGTGATGGCACGCTACGGCGGCGACGCGGGCATCGCCGGAGGCGCGGCTTTGTTCGGTGGGGTGGTGGCGAAGAGTTGAGGCGAATTCGCGGGCGAAGCGCCGGCACCACAAGTCGTTGGTATGGCACTGTCGTGCTATTCCCAAAGGTACCGGTTAGGCTTAATTTCCAACCAAGCCACTTCGTAGATCAGCCTGCCCAGGCAGTTTCAAACCAGGAGCTACCTGGGCAGCCGGATCACATCTCTCAGGAATTAACACACCTCAAGAACCGCCTGGTCACGTAGCCGGGCCCCATCCAAACGAGAGAGGCCGCCAATGTCGGACCCGCTCACCCCCGTCGAACAGCAGATCGTGCGCTGTGCCTTGAACAACCTGACCGAAGAGCAGACCGCGCGTTGCCTGCACCTGACCGAGCGCACAGTGCGGGACAACCTGCATTGTGTGTACCGCAAGCTGGGCATCAGTTCCCACCTGGAATTACTGTTTTCCGTCTGTTCCGGGTCGGTGAAGGTTGCCGCCAGCGAAGGCGCAGCGGCCTAAGGGCAGGCCTGGGATTACCGGAAGAACTCGCCCATATCAGGGGCAGCGCCGGAAGCGCCGGGGAATGCCTTGGCTCCGGTGGCCTCGATGAGCATGCGCAAGGTGCTCTGGTGCTGGAAAAAGGTGGTGGACTGGTAGCCGGGCTTGGCCCGGGGGCTGATGACCAGCATGGGCACGTGGCCGCCCCCATTGGCCACGTCAATGTCGAAGGACTCGTCGAAAACGATCACCAGCAATCCATCCTTCTGAAAGGCGCTGCTAGCCAGCAAGGGAGCGATGTTGGCCCGCAGCCAGGCATCGGCCGTGGAAAGGCGCGCAGTGTCGGCGCAGTTGGAGCCGCCCCCGGGACAATCATGGGCGTCGTGTTCGGCGTTGGGGACGATAAAAGAGAAATTCGGCAGCTGGTTATTGCCCAGGTCCACGGCAAACTGGGTGAAGGGCACCAGGTTCTGCAGCTGAGCGCTGCTGTTGCGCACATCGCTGAAAAAGGAAAACGGGTTGTGATGCTCGAAATAGGGATAGACATCGCCGCCGGTGTATCCCATTGAGGGCAGGCTCTCGGCATAGGCCTTCCAGGTCTTCCCCACCGCCAGCAATTCCCGCGCCAGGTTGTCGGCATTCACCGTGCCGGTAAAGCTGTCGTCAGCGGTAATGAGCTGGCCGGTGGTCAGCATGAAGTAGTTGCCGATAGATTGATGGACATCAGCGTAGTAATTCGTTGCCAGGCCATACTGGGTCGCCAGGCTGTTCAGGTAGGGCATGGCGGAGCTGCCAATCACGCTGGAGTAGCTGTGGTTCTCCTCGACCAGCAGCACCACGTGGCCGAACTGTGGGAGCGCGCCCTGCGCGGGGGCAGGCGCAGGGGTGGACATGCTGCGAGCGCCGCTGCAACCGCTGGAAAATACTAAGCCGCAAAAGAGGGCAAAAGAGAGCGCAACATAAAGGGAGCCGGATCGCACAGGTCGTGTCCTATAGGTACTTGGAGTGTGAGAACCCGCGCGGAGTTGTCATTTCGGAACACCTGGCCGGCTCTGGCCGGAGTTCTAGCGCAGGAACTCAGGCATGCCGCCGGCGGTGGCAGAGCTGCCGGGAGCGGACGCCGCGCCGGTGCTGTTGACCAGCAGGCGCAGGGTATTCTGGTGCTGATAGAAAGTTGAAGACTGGAAACCCGGCTTGACCGCAGACCCCACCACCAGCATGGCCACATGGCCCCCGCCGTGCGAGCTGTCGGAAGCAGGCGCTTCATCAAACACGATAACCAGCAACCCGTCCTTGTGAAACATCGGGCTGGAGAACAGCGGTCCCAGGTTGTTCTTCAGCCAATTGTCGGCGGTGGAGAGTTTCAAGCTGTCGCTGCAGTCGGAGGTGCCATCGGGGCAATCGTGGGCGTCGTGCTCCGCGTTGGGCACGATGTAGGAGAAAACCGGAAGCTGGTTGTTGCCCAGGTCGGTGGCGAACTGAGTGAACGGCACCAGATTCTGGCGCTGCACGCTGCTGTTGCGCACGTCGCTGAAATAGGAAAAGGGATTGTGGCGCTCAAGGTACGGATATTGATTGCCGCCGACGTAGCCAGCTGAGGGCAGGCTCTCGGCGTAGGACTTCCAAGTCTTGCCGGCCGCGATCAGTTCGCGAACCAGGTTGTCAACGTTCACTGTGCCGGTGAAGGCGTCATCAGTGCTGACCAACTGGCCGGTGGTCAACATGAAATAGTTGCCGATGGAGGGGTGGACATTGGCGAAGTAATTAGTGGCCAGGCCGTACTGGCTGGCCAGACCGTGGAGGTAGGGCATGGAAGAGGCGCCAATCACGGTGGAGTAGCTGTGATTTTCCTCGACCAGCAGAAATACGTGGCCAATTTGCGGGTGGGTGATGGTCACGGAGGCAGTGGCCGATTTGGAAGCGTCCGCCTGAGAGATGGCGGAGACCTGCACGGTGGCATTCGCGGGCACGCTGGCTGGAGCGGTGTACATTCCGGAGGTGGTGATGGTGCCGGATGCAGCGCTTCCGCCGGCCACGCCACTTACGTTCCAGGTGACCGCGGGGTTCGAGGCGCCGCTAACGGTGGCGGTGAACTGCTGGGTGGCTTCCGGGGACAGCTCGGCCGAAGTGGGTGAAATCGAAATCGAAATCGCGCTGGGAGCCGGAGGTGGCGGAGCGGAACCAGCCGCGCCTCCGCCACAGCCGATGCCGGCGGTGGCAGCCAACGCCAGAAAAAGACCCGAGAGCCGCAAGCGCAAAGAGGAATCCTCTCACCGAAGGGGCGCGGAATTCGGATGCTCTCTGCAAAGCAGAGATGCCGCCCGCTGGAGGGGCGGATGCCAGGGCCATAAGAGTAACAATGGCCTCCGCGGTCGTCAATCGAAGAACAGCTTGAGACAGCAGACGCTGCCGCCCGACTTGAGGAACTCAGAGGTGTCGAGGAGAACGGGCTGCAAGCCTTCCCGGGCGAGGGCCTCCTGCAGGCAGTGGGTCAGGGCGGGTGTGAGGAACTTTCCATTGGCGGAAACGCCATTGCAGACGAATTTGAGCGCGTCTTCGCGGTCCACCTCGTAGACGCGGGGAATGAAGCTGCGAATGGCGGCCAGCGATTCCTGGGAGAAGGCGCCGGGGTAGATGAGAGCCGCGCCCGGCCGCAGGGGGGAGAAGCAGGCGTCGAGGTGGTAAAAGTGTTCGTCCAGCAACTGCAGGGGGGTGACGGGAATGTCCATTTGCCGCATGGCGGCGGTAAATTTTTCGACTCCGCCAATGGTGGAGCGAAAACCATGACCGGCCCAGACCCTGCTTCCGTCAGCATCCCACACCAGGTCGCCGTGGCCTTCCAGGAAGTCGTCACCCAGGCCGAGGTCTATCACTTTGTAGCCGTGAGCGCGAAACCACTCCACGTAGTGGCCCACTTCCTGGCGGCGTGAGACGTAGCGCATGCGACCAGCGACCACGAAGGGGCCGGCACCGGCGTGGCCACCCACGAACACGGGATTGGCGGCAAAGACCATGTCCTCGAGGCCGGCCACCGGGTCAATGAGTTCCACCGCGAAACCGGCGCCGCGAAAGCCGTCGCACACCGAGTCCCACTGGTGCTGCGCCCGCACCGGGTCAACCGGCGGCAGGCCCCGCATGTAAGGATTTTTGACCTCGCGCACTTCGAAATAAGTGGGAGGGCAGAAGAGGACCTTTTTCGGCATCAGAGTTGATCATAGCGCCGCGGCCACCAACTGGCCAGAGTGGCTGGACGGCTTTGCGAGCCCTTGCGGCACAAGGCCGTGCTCAAGCCAGCGAAAATCCGCGC
>DATJEH010000209.1:0-2189 GCA_035496875.1 Terriglobales bacterium
CTCAACCAGGGCGACGAAGGCGAGGAAGAGAAGAGGGATGTAGCCCACTACTCTCTCCAATCCCAGGACGACGCCCAGGGCCATCCCGCCCACCGCCGCGGCGAAGAGGTAAGCCAGCAAGGGCCGATTTCGCAGCCAGGAATGCATACAGGTGTCTTTTTGTTAGATGAAGTGGCGAGCCCGGCAGCACCGCTGAAAAGGCGAGGGGCAAAGTTCTTCCATTCCCGAAGCGGCACTTGTGGCGAGGGGGAGGCTGCCGCCGAGCAGGCGGCAATCCGTTGAAAATAGGGAAAATCGAGTTCTTGACCAGAATCGCAAATAGCGATATTACTATTGCGATTTGCAATATGCGACTGGGCGAGAAAATCCGCTACCTGCGCGAGGTGGAAGGCACGCTGCGCGGTTACGGCCGGGCGCTGACCCAGCAGGAGATGGTGCGCGCGGTGAAGAAGGAGATGAGCAAAGGCATCAGCCAGTCCTACCTTTCGCAGATCGAGAGCGGCGCCCGTCCCCATCTGACCAATTCCACGCGCATGCTGCTGGCGCATTTTTTCAAAGTTCATCCCGGCTACCTGGTGGACGATCCCGAAGGCTTTCACAACGAATTAATTTCCGACCTGGGGGCGCTGGAGGACAAGCTGGACCTGTGGCTGATCAATGGCGCAGAGCGTTTTCGCCGTGACCTTGAGGTGAGCCAGGCGCTGCTGGAAGCGGCCAAACACGAGGATTCACGGCGCTGCCTGGTGCTGCTGGGAGCCATCCTGGAGACGCCCAATCTGGTGGACCGTTTGCTGCAGGTGCTGAAGCCGGAGGGCGACCGCAACGGCGTTCATGGGGGCGCCGCATTGGCCGGCAAGGGCAACGGGCAGGGGAGGCGAGGGTTATGACCTGGGAGAATTTTTATCTGGTCTGCTTCGTGGTGGGCTTCGCCTTCAGCGTGCTCTCGTTTTTGGGCGGCGGCCTGCGCTGGCATCTGCCATTCAAGTGGCACGTGGGCCACGCGGGGCCGCATGTGCATGCAGGGCACACGGGCGTTACGCGCGGCGGAGGCGCTCAAGTCTCAGCTTTCAATTTTCTGACTTTGACAATCTTTCTGTCCTGGTTCGGAGGCACCGGCTACCTGCTGACGCGCTACTCCAGCGTGTGGTTCGTGCTGGGGCTGGCGGTGGCCATCTTTAGCGGTATCGGCGGCGCGGCAATCATTTTCGCTTTTCTGAAGGCGCTCATGGCCAGCGAGCATCCCATGGACCCCGCCGACTACGACATGGTAGGCGTGCTGGGCAAGGTGACCAGTTCCATCCGCCAGGGGGGCACCGGGGAGATTGTGTACACGCAGGGCGGAACGCGGCACGCCGCGGGGGCGCGCAGCGAGGATAGCAGCGCCATCGCCAAGGGTTCAGAGGTGGTGGTTACCCGTTACGAACACGGGATCGCATATGTGCGCCGCTGGGAGGAGATGGCGGGCCTGGAAGATGCGCCGCCGCAGCCGGCCTCCAGTTCCGCCGCCGGCGGCAAGGAAGGCAGCTAACCACAATGCCGCGCGCTTTCTATCGGCTGTTCGGTTTGGCTCTCTGGCTTGCGCTGCCGGTGGTCGCGCTGCGCCTGTTCATGGTGTGGGACCGGTTGCCCCTGCGCCTGGCCACCCATTTTGATCTGGCGGGAAGGCCCAATGGCTGGATGTCCCCCAATGCCTTTCTGGTATTCATCCTGGTCACGCTTACGGCAGCGGCTGCGACCTCGACCATTGTCGTGTACCGCGTCTCGCAGCCCGACCTATCCGCCTGGACTTTGCTGGGATTTCTTTACGTGGTGACCGGGATTCTCTATGGCGCGGCCGACGGCATCGTGAATTACAACCTGTACGGGCGCGGGGTTCACGTACTGCCCTACCTGATTGCGGGATTCGGCTCGATGTTCGTAGTGCTGGTGGTATATATCGGCACTCGCCGCGGTCCGCAGTTGCCGGCTGAGAACCTGGTCGCCGATGAAGTACACGCCTCGCGGTTATGGGCGCTGGTTATGGCGCTGCCCATCGTGCTGATGGCGGTGCTGGCGGCGTCAGCTCCCAACCTGGTCGTCCGCCTGGTCCTGGCCATCCCCATTCTGTTGCTGCTCATGGCGGTGATCATGGCCTGGAGCGGCTTTCATTACATCTTCAGCAACTCCGGCCTGGAGGTCCGCACCCTGGG
>DATJEH010000210.1:0-21673 GCA_035496875.1 Terriglobales bacterium
GTCATAACGCTGGTTGGTGGTGCGCAGGAAAGAGCGGGCGTCATCCACCACGGGATGCACGCGCGCGTCGGAGTAAGGGTGGTCGGGATGGCCGCTGCGCCCTTCCATAAGAATGGCGGGATCAATCTCCACCGCGTCCACTTTCTGGGCGCCGCTGAGCAGGGCCGCAGTCACATCATTGCCAGAGCCTGCGCCCACAATAGCGACCTGACGGGGAGCCCGGCCGAAAAACCGGTAGGGCAATTCGTAGTACTTGCGAATGCTATCGGCTCGGGGATCTTTGCCCGGGCCCGCGCCCGGTTGCAGTTCGTGCACCCGCTGGTAATACGCGCCAGCCGCCCGGATAACCATGAGGCCGTTTGAATCATGGCCTACTTCCAGGAGTTGATAGGGTGAATAAATTTTCTGCCAGACCGGCTCCGCCGGCCAAGCCACAACGATCAACGCCACCACGCTGAGGGCGCCGGCAAACAGCAGCAGACGCGGATGCCGCTCATGCAACAGCAGCAGCACAGCCAAGCCAATCAGGAACCAGATTACCGGCGGAGTCCAGAATGCGCTCACCACAAACATGAGCAACACCCCGGCAATGCTGCCCAGCAGATTGAAGCCGTAGGCGGAAAGGTTCTCGCGCCGCTCCATCAACCGGCCGCATAACTGTCCGATGGGAATAAAGGCCAGGACCGTGAGAACGAAAACAATGGCCAGCAAAAAGAACACCGGCAGTCCCTGGTAGAACTTCTCCACCACCGGCAGTCCCATATTCAATTGCTCGGAGAACGGGAGCATGAGCAGGCTCACCCGGCTCTCGCTCGTAAGTCCGTAACGGATGCCCGTCATGAGGGCAAACTGCCAGCAAAATAGCAGGGGTGACAGAAATAAGGGCATGAGGTTCCGGCGGGCCATGGCGTACCCCAAACCCAGACCGGCGAAGCAAGCCAGAAGAGTGAAGTTCTTGTAAAAAGCGAAGACCTCAAAAATAGTGCCCTGCCAGCGGATGACCGCCAGCTCCAGAAAAAGACTTAAAGCGGCAGAGGCGAAGATAGCAAGCTTGGTATAGCCTTGAGGAATCGAGTCCAGGAACTGAACCTGGCGGGTTGCGGCCAAGTCAAAAAGAGGTGCCAGCCGGCGCAGAAGCAGCTGCAGGAAAACACCCGCCACAATCAATATGGCAACTGTAACCGCCAACTCGGGGCCAATGTTCGGGGATCCGGAGTGGATAATGGCCTGGCTGCCGGCGTAGATAACCAGCGGGGCCATAATACTGGCAACGAAGGCCAGCGAGATGAGGCGAAGATAGGAACGTCCCAAAGATCCCCCTTAACCTGATGTGAGCGAGCCCAGGCGGAAGCGCCAGTTCCCTCCCCACTCCAGAATTCTGTAGACGAGTGCCCAGATTCTGCTTATGCAGGTTCTTGATTGTCAACCGGAAATATGGCTCGCCCGGCACAGCTTTCCACAATTGCCACGGGGCAAGGAGTTGACCGCAGCCCGCCGTGGGGTTAGCTTAGGCGTTGGCTTTCTGCGCCCTCGCTCATGCCGTCACCGATGTCCGATTTCAGCCATCCCCGGCCCGAAACTACCGCGCCCTGGGACCGCAAGATCCCGGAGAAAATGCTGGCTCTGTATCTGGACAGTGTGCGCAGCTTCCCAACCTGGAAGGCAATGTGTCCCCACTACATCCATCCTGATGTGAAGGAAGTGAGCGAGCTGGGTTATCACGCTACTCTGCTGCGGACCCAACATGCGGAGTATGTTTTCACCTTCAGCACCAAGACCACTTTCATTTACGAAATTGAGGAGGAGGTCAGAACGGGGCAGCTGGAAATCCGCTGCAACAATGAATTGGTGCTGAACGTAGGCGCTTCCTGCGCTGACGAAGAAGAGGGCAAACCCGAGTGGGTGGCGCGCAGCGTGGAAGAATTTTGCGATGGCGAATGGGTGGCGGATTTGCTGGGACTGGCGGCGCGCCAGCAGGCGCACGAACGCCAGCGCTTGCAACTGGAGACCCGGGAGCGGCAGCGCCATGCCGACGAACTGACAAGCCTGAGGCAGAGATTTGGCATCGAGGAGACGGCTCGCGCCCCGGGGCAGTCCTCAGCCCTTGCCAAGGACCCACAGGGATGGCGTCGGCTGCGCTTCTGGAAAAAACGCAGCGGCTGACGCGGTTCTTCCCCCTTTGAGGCGTTACCCCGGCCTGAGTTCCCCTCCGGCTTCTCCACCCCCTTTCCGCTACCTTGCTCAGACCCGGCGCTGCAGTGAGGGGCGCCGTTTTTTAACCTTCAATACTCATTGTTGTCCTCCTCATGCAAACCTTTGCACCTGAGGCGCGTTGCAATTCGCAGCAGCTATGGCCCACCGGTTGAATTTTCTAGCTTACGAATAGCCTCGGAGTGGCTCGCCAAATGCACAATACGAGGCAAAGCAGAGCCTAAGTCCAAGCTCCTGCGGTTACCCATAATGAAAGCTTCCGAACCCGGGCATTCGTCGTCTGCGCAAATTCTGTGGGCAATCTTTATTGTGCTGATCGCTCTATGGATAATCGCTTTTGCCGCCCACTTGGGTGGCGGTTTGATCACCTATCTGCTGGTCGTCTCTTTGGCGGTTCTGCTTATTCATTCAGCCGCCACCCGGCCCAAAACTGCTCCCGCCAGGGAAAAGGAAATGAAGGGCGGATCCTCCGGATAACGCGGTGGTTCTGTGGGTTAGAGGGGCAGGTGCAGACGTGCTTCGCAGCCTTTGGCTTGGGGGCGATTGTTCAGTTGAACTGTGCCGCCGTGGGCCTCAGCGATTTGGCGGCTGAGGGCCAGCCCAATTCCCGAGCCCCCCGGCTTGGTGGTGAAGAAAGGCACAAACAGGTTGCCAGGATTGGCGATTCCCAGGCCTTCGTCACGCACGAAAACATCCAGCGAAGCGCCGTTTCTGCTCCAGCCAATGCTTACCTTGCCCTGAGTCTCCAGAGAAGCATCCACGGCATTACGGATCAGGTTGATGAGCACCTGCTGTAACTGGTCGGGATCCGCCTGCAACTTGAGGTCGGGCCCGGGCAAAACCTCCACCGGCAGGCGGGTCTCCACGCTGGCCGCGCCGCGCACCAGCGCACCCAGGTCCACTTCCTGCAGTTGCGGCCGGGGCAGGCGGGCCAGGCGGGAATAATCTCGCATGAACTTACTGAGGGCGTCGGAGCGCTCGCTGATAATCTTCAGCCCGCGGCGCAGGTCATCTTCCCAGTCGGCTGAACGCGGCTCACGTTTAAGCAGGGTTTCCAGGCTCTGCGCGATGGAGGAAATAGGAGCCAGCGAATTGTTCATTTCATGGCCCAGCACGCGGACCAGACGCTGCCAGGCTTGCCGCTCCTCCTCGCGCAATGCCTGGCTCAGGTCGGAAATGACCAGCAACTGGTGGGGCGCGCCGCCCTGCCGGAAAACCGTGCGGCGCACGCCCCAGCGCCCCGCGCGCGCCGGGAAATTCTTTTCCACTGTGCGTGCTGCTTCGCCTTCCAGGCAGTCGGCCAGGCCCAAGTCACCGGCGGTCTTGCCCAGCAGACGCTCCACGTTCTGGCTAAGCAGACGCTCCCCGGCGCGATTCACCAGGCGCAGGCGGGCTTCCGGGTCAAAAGTAAACACCGCGACGTCAATCTCGGCCATGACCGTGCCCAGCAAAGCGCTCGCTTCCATCGCTCCCAGGCGCTGTTCGCGCAGCATTTCCGAAAGCGCGTTCACCTCCCGCATCAGCTCGCCCAGCGCGTCTTCCGGATTGCCCACCCGGGCGCGCATGGAGAAGTCGCCCTCGCGCAACGCGGCCTGCATGTTGGCCAGGGTCTGCAGGGGACGCATGACAATGCCGCGCACGCTGAAGGAGAAGGCCAGCCAGCAGGTAACAATGACCACGGTGAGGGTCCACTGTGTGCTGCCGGAATAGGGGCCGGTCCACAGCAGCAGCATGGCGGGTATGACGCCGGCCAGCCCTGAGGCCAGGGCAAACAGCAGCACCCGGTTTTCATGCGCCATGCGGGGCCGGCGGCGCGGACGCGGCCGGGCAGCACTGGTGCGGGAAGACTGTGTGACGGCCGGTTTGGCCAGATCAGATTCCATACTTCTGCAGCCGGCGGTAGAGCGCGCTGCGGCTCAGGCCCAGCGCTTCCGCCGCCTGGCTGATATTACCGCCGTAGCGGGCCAGCGCCTTGCGCACCAGCAGAGACTCTACTTCTTCCAGGCTCATATCTTCCATCTTTTGTCCGCCATCGCGCGCCCCGCGCAGTCCCAGGTCGCTCACCCGCACCTGCTCGCCTTCCGCCAGCAGCACCGCCCGCTCCACCGAGTGGTCCAGTTCGCGGACATTGCCCGGCCAGGCGTATTCCAGCATGGCGCGCAAGGCGGCGGCGTCAAAGCCGCTCAGGTGCTTGCCGTAGCGTTCCGAATAACGTTTGAGGAAGTTCATGGCCAGCACGGAAATGTCCTGCCGCCGCTCCCGCAAGGGGGGGAGGTGGACCTCCACCGTGTTTAAGCGAAACAGCAGGTCCTGGCGAAAGCGCCCTGCCCCTACTTCCTGGTTGAGGTCGGCGTTGGTGGCGGAAATCACGCGCGCGTTCACCCGCCTGGTCTTAGAAGAGCCCACCGGCTCCATTTCACCCAGCTCCAAGACGCGCAGCAGCTTGGCCTGCTGCGAGGCCGGTACGTTGGCGATCTCGTCCAGAAAAATGGTGCCGCCATCGGCCAGCTCGAAGCGGCCGACGCGGTCCGAACGGGCGTCGGTAAACGCGCCTTTCACGTGGCCGAAGAGCTCGCTTTCAAAGACGCCTTCCGGCAGTCCACCGGTGTTCACGGCCACAAACGGCCGGTGGGCGCGGTGGGACAATGCATGCAGCGTACGCGCCACCACCTCCTTGCCGCTGCCGTGCTCGCCGGTAATGAGCACGTTGGCGTCGGAAGGCGCCACCCGGGTAAGGAGCTGCAGGATGGGCTTCATGGCGTCCGATACGGCGATGAAGCTGGGCCGTCCCTCCGCCCGCAGCAGTCGGTTTTCCGCCTCCAGCCGCTGCCCCATGCGCAGCGCGCGGCCCAGCTCCACCTGGGTGCGCAAAACCGAAAGCAGGCGCGCATTCTCCCACGGCTTCTGGATGAAGTCGCGGGCGCCGCGGCGCATGGCCTCCACCGCCAGGTCCACATTTCCCCAGGCGGTCATCACGATCACCGGGAACATGCTGTCGCCAGCCTGAATCTGGGAAAGCAGGTCCAGACCCTCCTGACCGGAGGTGGTGTCGCGAGTGTAGTTCAGATCAATCAGAGCGGCGTCGAACTCCTGCTTCTGCAGCGCCTCCAGAACGCCGGCGGGGGAAGAGACCGCGCCAATCTGATAGCCTTCGGGCTTGAGCAGCAGGCGCAGGGCTTCGATAACGTCGCGCTGGTCGTCGGCGACCAGAATGCGCGGCGCGGGCAGGCTGGCAGAGGTCATTTTGGGGGCCTTACCCGAGGATTGTATACGTTCGGTCATTGCCTACTTCACAGCGAGGGCCCGGGCAGGTCGCTAGCGGGAGCTGCCTTCTGGTCGGTCAAATCGGTGCGCGGCATCACACCAGGAACTTCCGGCGCCTTCTGGACGTGCCCGTTTTCGGCATCGGCGATTTCGATCCCGTTGTGGGTCAGGGTCAGGCCGGTGACGCGGTCCAGCTCCACCCGGGACTTTTCGTAAGCGGCCATAGCCCCCACCCGCGCCGATTCCGCCTGCGCCAGGTCGCGCTGCGTTTGCAGCACCTGGTAGCTGGTGGAGGCCCCCAGGGCGTACTTCTTCTGTTCGATTTCGAAAGTGTGCTGCGCCAGATCGCGCGCCGTAGTGGCCGCCTCCACTCGGGCCCGGTTCTGCTGCAGCGCAAACTGCGCGTTCCGCACCTCGATGCCGATTTCATTCTGCAACTGCTGCAGGCGCATCTGCGCCTGCCGGTATTCCAGCTCGGAGCGAATCTGGTCGGCCTTGGCCACCCGGTTGCGGAAAGGAATATTGATCTGGAATCCCACCGCGTAATCGGGAAAGTCGTTGCGGAACAGCTTGGCAAAAGCGTTGCTGTAGCCCGTCCGGGCCACGGTTCCAGGCGGCAGGCATTCGATGGCGTTGGGATTAGGAACTACGCCGGGAGCGCAGGTGAAGGCCGGATTCTGCTCGCCGGCCAGGGCTGAAGCGCCATACCAGGCCACCAGGTCAACCGTGGGCAGCAAAGCATTCTTGGCGCTCTTGCGGCTGATTTCGCGATTGGTCAAATCAATGCGCGCCTGCGCCAGCTCGGGACGATGGGCGTAGGCGTCGGCCAGCAGGTCCTGCACCGGGCGCACCGGCTCTTTTTCCGGCACGTACATGGTGTCGGTGGGCACCACCGGGGCAGCGGCAATAAAAGGATCGCCCAGGTTGCGGGTAATGGCGTTCTTGATGAGCAGCTGCTGCAACTGCAGGCCGGTCTGGGCAATGATGAGGTCCTGTTTGCGGCTGGCCACTTCGTTCTCCGCCTGAGTCACTTCGATGGCCGGCAGGGCCCCGATGCGCACCTGCTCGCGGTTATCGGAAAGTGTTTTTTCCGCCAGATTAAGGGAGCGCTCCTTCACGCGCTCGTCCTCGTAGGCGCTCACCAGATCCCAATATATGTTCTGAATCTGCGACACCGTGGCGATCACCTGATTACGGAAAGCTACATCGGAAATTTCGCGGTTATTTTTGGCGATGCGAATAAAGCGCAGATTCGGTCCTGGACCGAAGCCGGAAAGCAGGTGCTGCTTCAGTTCCACCTTGAACTGCGAGAACACTTGCGGCACCAGCAGATCGAACTGGCTGTTGTCAGCGCCACGCAGGTTGTTGAAATCCACGATCATCTTGGTGCCGCTGGGGAAGGCCTGCGTGTACTCAAAATTGGCGTTGGTGGTGTTCTGCTGGTAAACGCCGACCTGGCCGATGGTGACGGCGTTATTGATGGGCTGCGCCAGGTGCTCGACATCCATCTTGGCGATCAGTTGGGGGTCGTAGGACTCCAACTGCGCGCCCGTGCCCAGCGTGGACTCCACCAGTCCTGAAGCTCCACCGCCGGCTCCGCCCGCCCCTCCCGAGGTGCCGCCGGCACCCGAGCCCTGGGCTCCGGTACCGAAGCCGCCCACGCCGCCCCCCGGCGTTCCTTCCACCAGCCCGGTGGCCACGCCGCGGATTTCCGCGCCCGCCTTGGCCCGCAGGACGTCGGTATCTGCAATGGAGAGGTTGTAGCGGGCAATGGCGATGTCCAGGTTGTTTTCCAGCGCCAGCGCCACCGAATCACTGAGCGACAGCATGAGCTTGCCGTCTCGCATCAGCGTCTCCAGCCGCGGCGTGTTGGTCAGCTTGGGTTGCGGCACCTGCACCGGGGAGTAGGGGTTGATTAAATTGGGAAACTGCGACCCGGCGTTGGGGAACCGGAACACCTGAGCCGAAGAAGGAGCTGCCAGCAGCAGGAGCAGCCCGCAGAACCCACCGAATGCTTTAGTCAGTTTTTTCATATTCACCACACCATAGAATCGAAACGGATGCCCTTTGTTGAGGGGTTTAGCGGTGGCTTAGCCGCTGCCGAAGTCTTGAGCGCGGCCAAACAGCCGTCGTCACTCGTAGCGCAGCGCCGCCATGGGATCCACCCTGCTGGCACGCCGGGCCGGCACATAGCTCGCCAGCACGGCAACGGCAGCGATCATCAGCGCCACAGCAGCGAAGGTGAGTGGATCGTCCGCTTTTACGCCGAACAACAGCGTGGACATCAGGCGCGCCAGAATCAGCGCCCCCGCCAGTCCCAGGCCCAGCCCGGCAGCGGTGGCCACTACTCCTTCCCGCAGGACCATGCTTAGAACACCGGCGGCTTGAGCGCCCAGCGCCATGCGCACTCCGATCTCCTGCGTGCGCCGGCTCACCGTGTACGCCAGCACGCCGTATAGCCCTATAGCCGATAAAGCCAGCGCCAGCCCAGCAAAAGCAATCAGCAGAAACATGGTAAAGCGCGGTTGCGAGACGCTATCCCGCAGCACTTCGCTCAACGGCTGCACTTGAAAAAGGGGCAGGTTCTTGTCCAGGCTGAAGACCGCCTGCGCCACCGCAGGAGCCAGCGCCATGGGATCGGCGCTGCCAAGCACCACTACGCTCATGTCACTGTAGGCGCGCCGGGGCAGATACATTTCCGGGCGCTCCGGCGCGCCCAGCGACAACTGGTGCGTATTGGGCACTTCGCCAATCACCTGCTTCCGAGTAGAGCTTCCGTTCTGGTCCAGGTAGAGCACTTTGCCCACCGGGTCCTGGTGCGGCCACAGTTGCTGAGCCAGGGCCTGATTCACGATGGCCAGGCCCGCGGTCTGCTCGGCTTCCTGGCGCGTGAAACCGCGTCCCCGCAATAACGGCGAGCCCATGGTAGAGAAATACCTTTCGGAAACGTACTGGTAGTCGGTGGTGCGGTTGGAGGTCTTGGCGTCCTCTCCTTCCAAGTGGATGCCGCTCAAACTGATGTTCTGCATGGGCAAGCCGCTGGACAAGGCGGCGGAGCGCACGCCGGGAATCGCCGGCAGCGACTGCAGCAGTCGCGCGCAGAAGGTGCGCTGCTGTTCCAGGCTGGAATAGCGAAGCGCCGGCAATGACAATTGTGCGGTGAGCACATGCTGCGGTTGAAAGCCCGGATCCTGCGCCAGCAAAGCCCGCAGGGTACGCACCATCAGCCCCGCCCCCGCCAGCGGGATCACCGCCAGCGAGATTTCCGCCACCACCAGCAGGATGCGCAGGCGGCGCGAAATTCCAGTGCCTCCCGTCCGCGAACCTTTGGAAATCGTGTGTTGAATATCCTGGCGGCCCACGTGCAGCGCCGGAGCCAAGCCAAACAGCATCCCGGCCAGCAGCATCACGCCCGCGGTAAAGGCCAGGACATAGGGATCAATATTGAGCTGGTGAAGCCCGAGAATGTCGGCAGGCGCCAGCGCCCGCACGCCGCGAATGCCCCACCAGGCCAGCAGCAGGCCGGCGGCGCCTCCCAACAGGCTGAACAACAGGCTTTCGCTCATCGACTGGCGAACCAGCCGCCCACGGCTCGCTCCCAGCGCCACTCGGATGGCAATTTCCTTTTCCCGGCCCGCGGCCCGCGTCAACAGCAGGTTGGCCACGTTCACGCAGGCGATGAGCAGCACAAAGCCCACCACTAATTGCAGCACCAGCAGGCTGCGGCGCAGCGAGTCAGCCAGATTTTCGGTGTAGATGGTGAAGACATTGGTGCCGAAGTCCTGGTTCTCTTCCGGCTTTTCCTGCCGCAGCCGGGCCTCGATCATCTGCATCTCACTGCGCGCCTGGGCCAGCGACGCGCCCGGCTTCAAACGTCCCAGAACGATGTCCGCATTGTCCTGAAGCACCGCTTTCGGCTGATTGGCGGCGAGATTCATGGGCGTCCAGATCTCGGGCTTGTCCTGCGAAAGCCCCTGCCACATCCCCGGCAGATGGAACCCGGCGGGCAGCACGCCAATGATCCGGTAGTCGATTTCATTCAGGCTTAGGTCGCGGCCCAGCACGTTGGCGCCTTCGCCGAACATCCGCTGGTAAAGGCTGTGACTCAGGATCACCACGCGATCGCGGCCCGGTTCGCCTTCTTCCGGAGCAAACGTCCTCCCCAGTTCCGCATTCACGCCCAGCAGGCGGAAGAAATTGCTGGAGGCGGTCGCCGACTCCACTCGCTGCGGCTTGGCTATGCCGGTTAGGTTGACCGCCAGGTTCGAGGAAGTCCCTTGGGAGATGCCGGTGTGATAAGCGGCCATGTCCTGAAACGATTGCGCGTCCTTTTTCCAGCGCAGGAAGCTTTCCAACCGCACCGGCAAGCGCTGTCCGATAAATCCTTCCACGTGTGGGTTGGTCTCCCAAATCACGACTAACCGGCCGGGGTCACGAAAGGGTAAGGCGCGCAGCAGCACCGCGTTGACCGCGCTGAACATGGCCGTATTGGCGCCAATGCCCAGCGCCAGGGTGATGATCGCGATGGCCGTGAAGCCCGGGTTTTTGCGCAGCATGCGCAGGGCATATCGGATATCGTGTAAGAAAGTCTGCATGTTTACCTCACCTCACCCACCTTTCCGGGAAAGGGCGGGGCACCGCGTTGCTACTCGTATCTCAGCGCCACCATGGGATCGACCTTCGTCGCCCTGCGCGCGGGAATAAAGCTGGCCAGCAGAGCAGCCGCCACCAGCACCACCGCCACTACCATGAACGTCAAGGGATCGAGCGGGCTCACTGCAAAAAGCATTCCCACCAGCAGGCGCGTGGCCGCGACACTCGCCAGCAGGCCGGCGGCCACCCCCGCCAGGGCCACGCGAATTCCCTGCCCCACTACCAGTCGCATCAGGTCGCGCGCGTTCGCCCCCAGGGCCATGCGCAGCCCCATCTCGTGCATGCGCTGGCTCACCGAATAGGAGAGCACGCCGTAGAGCCCGATGGCGGCCATCAGCAGCGCCAGCACGGCAAATCCTCCCAGCAGGCTCATGCTGAAACGGCGCTGCGCCACTGACGCCGCCAGCACGTCGTCCATGGTGGTAACGCCAAACACCGGCAGGTCCTTATCCACAGACCAAATTTCTCGACGCGCCGCGCTGGCCAAGCCGGCAGGATCGCCTGCCGTGCGAGTGACGAATACAGCGTGCCGGCTGATGCCGCTCGTCACCTGGAAATTGGACATGTAGATCATGGGAGCCACCTCGGCATCGAGCGCCGAAAACTTCACGTCACCAGCGACCCCCACAATCGTGAACGGGGTGCGATAGCCCCACACCAGGCGCTTTCCGATGGGATCCTGATTGGGGAAGTAGGTACGCGCCAGAGTCTGGTTGATCACCGCCACCAGGGTTGTGGAGGGAGTGTCCTGCTCCCGGAACGAGCGTCCGCGCAGAATGGGAATACCCATGGCACGAAAATAGTCTTCATTAACCAGCGCGTTGTCGGCGTTGTGAAACTCGTTAGGCGGGTGACCTTCGATGCGGAAACCTATCCCCCTGGGGTCGGCGAGGGGAAGATTGGTGACAAAACCGGCCGACTGCACGCCCGGCAGCCGGCGCAAGCGGGCCACGATTTGCCGCTCGGCACGCCCGCACTGCTCCGCTTGCGGGTAGCGGCTCTCGTCGAACTGGGTACGCGCGATCAGCACACCGTTGGGGTTGAAGCCGGGTGGCACGCGCAGCACCCGGACGAAGCTGTTGAGCAACAGGCCGGCGCCCACCAGCAGCAGCAGGGAGCAGGCGGTCTCCAGCACCACCAGCGCGTCGCGCACACGAAGCCGTTCCCGGCTGGTTCCCGCCCGCGCGCCCGCTTCCTTCAGAGCCATCTGCAGCTGAATTCGCGAAGCCCGCCACGCGGGAGCCACGCCGAACAGAATTCCCGTCAGTACCGAGACCGCAACTGCAAACGCCAGCACCAGGGGATCAATCGCCACATCCTGCAGCCGCGGAACGCGCTCCGGGCCGAAGGCCACCAGCAGCCGCACCGCCCAGAAAGCCGCGAACAGGCCAAGCGCCCCGCCCGCAATCGCCAGCAGCACACTTTCCGTCAGGAACTGGCGTAGCAGCCGCGCCTGCGAGGCTCCGAGCGCGCTCCGCACCGCCATTTCCCGGGTTCGCGCGCTGGCCCGCGCCAGCAGCAGATTGGCCAAATTGGCGCAGGCGATCAGCAGCACGAACCCCACCGCCCCCAGCAGCAACAGCAGCATGGGCCGCACCTTGCCCACGATGTCGGCGGCCAGCGGACTCGCCCTCGGCTTCACGTAGACGCTGCCGTTGTAAAACTGCGGGTATTGCTTCTCAAAGTCGGCGGCGACGCGCGTCACGTCTTCCTGCGCCTGGGGCAGCGAAACTCCAGGCTTCAGGCGTGCTATGGCAAACGTGCCAAACTCCCGCACCCGGTCGGCAATCTCGTCCTGTGTAAACGCCACCGGCACCCACAACTCGGCCCTGTCGGAATATGGAAGCGACGAGAAGGGAAACTGAAATGATGCTGGCATGACCGCGATCACCGTATAGGGCTGCCCGTCCAGATCTACGGCCCGGCCCAGGATGCCGGAATCGGCGCCGTAACGACGCTTCCACAGACCGTAACTGAGCACCGCGACTTTGGCCGCGCCCGGCCGGTCTTCTTCGCGGGCGTAGGTGCGTCCCAGCATGGGCTGCACGCCCAGCACGGAAAACAGATTGGCGCTGGTCCGGCTGATGGGAATGCGCTCCGGTTGCCCGGAACCAGTCAGATTTGCGGTATCGTTCTTATAGGCCGCAATGCCGCTGAACACGCGGTTACGATCCCGGTAATCGAGGTACTCACCCGTGGCCGTGCCCACCTGCTGGAACCCGATTCCCGGCAAGCTCTCCCAGAGCATCACGAGGCGGCCGGGATCGTGGTAGGGTAGCGGCCGCAGCAGCACCGTGTTGACCACGCTGAAGATGGCAACATTCGCCCCGATGCCGATGGTGAGCACCAGCAGCGCCACGGCGGTAAAGCCTGGGTTTTTGCGCAGCATGCGCAATCCGTAGCGAACGTCCTGCAGAAAAGCCTCCATGGTCCACCTCAACTAACGTGGAAACAAATTCCCTTTCCCCCTCGCGGGTGAGGGCACCCGCGCCACACCGGCGCTATCTCCCTCCCCCAGAAGCGGCCGGCGCGGTCTGCCCCTCGCCCTTTGGCGCCTTGGGGTCATTCACCACCCAACCGTCAAACAACTGAATGGTGCGATGGCCATAGGAGGCGTTCACCTCTGAATGTGTGACTTGAACGATGGTGGTTCCCTGGTCGTTCAGCTTCTTGAACAGCTCCATGATTTCCTTGGCCTGGCTGGAGTGCAGGTTGCCGGTGGGCTCGTCGGCCAGGATGAGCTTGGGGTTGCCCACCACCGCCCGCGCCACACCTACCAACTGCTGCTGCCCGCCGGAAAGCTGGCTGGGATACAGGTCCTTCTTGCCCACAATCTGGAAACGGTCCAGCGTCTCCGCCACCATGGCCGCGCGCTGGTGGCGCGAGATATTGCGGTAGGAGAGCGGCACGTCCAGGTTTTCGTAGACCGTCAAGTTGTCCAGCAAGTGATAGCTCTGAAAGACGAAGCCGATGTACTGCCGGTTCAGGTCGGCCCGCTTCTTGCGATCGAGCTTGTGCACGGCATGGTCGAGGAAGTAGAACTCACCCACCCAGGAGTCATCCAGCATGCCAAGAATGCTGAGCAGCGTGGTCTTCCCCGCCCCCGATGGCCCCATAATGGTGACGAATTCGCCCGGCTGGATATCCACATTGACGCGGCGCAGCACATAAGTCACGCCCGGACCTGTTTTGTAAGTGCGTTCCACATTTCGCAACTGAATCATTGTTCAGCTCCTCACCTTGCAAACAGTTAGTGCCATCCTGAGGGACTGTGAGTCCCGAAGGATCTCCCGTGCACTTCTACGACGTTTATTCGTACCGCAGTGCCACCATAGGGTCCACCCTGCTCGCCCGCCGAGCCGGCACATACCCGGCCAGCAGCCCGACTCCCATTAGAACCGCAGCCACAGCGGCGTACGTCGGCCAGTCCAGCGGATGCACCGCAAATAACATGCTGGCCAGGAAGCGCGTCACGCCCAACCCGATTGCGATTCCAACTCCCAGCCCGGCCCCAACCAGCACGACCGCCCGCTGCAGCACCATGCGCAGCAAGTCCGACGGATCAGCTCCCAATGCCATGCGAATGCCGATTTCGTGTGTCTTCTGGACCACGGAATAAGCCATCACCCCGTAAAGCCCGATGGCGGTGAGCAAAAGAGCCACGGCGGCAAACAGCGAAAATAAAAATGCGTTAAAGCGCGGCTGGTTGGCGGAGTTGGACATCATTTCGTCCATGGTATGCACGTTGAAGACGGCCAATTCCTTGTCCATGCCGTGAATTGCGCTGCTCACCGCGTCCAACTGCGTGGCTGGATTTCCCGCAGAACGCAGCACGATGCTGGGCTGCGGGCCAAACATCCCCTGCGAGTAGGGCAAATAGTAGCGGGGATCAAAATCGTCGCTCAGGCTGTCATGCTTGATATCGGCTACGACACCCACGATTTCGCGCATCGGCGCCTTCTCATCTCCTATCCCCGGTCGCATGTGCTGGCCTATGGGGTTTTGGTTAGAAAAATACTGCCGGGCAAAGTTCTGGCTGACGATGACCACGGGCGGCGATTTGGCATCGTCGCGCAGGTTGAACTCACGCCCGCGGAGAAGAGCTATGCCCAGGGTATGGAAGTAGCCGGGGCTGACGACGGCCAGGGCGGCAAACGGGTGCTGGCCGGGAGGCGAAGGACGGCCCTGGATCTCGAAGGAGATGGTCGCATCGTTGCCGCTAAAGGGCAGCGGCCAGGCCGCGCTCGCCGCGTCCACTCCCGGCAGGGCGCGCAATTTGGCCAGCAACTGGTCATAAAAGAGCACCGTCTGCTGGTCGTTATAGCGGGAAGACGGCAGGTTGACGTCCAAGGCCAGCAGGTAATGAGGGTTGAAGTGAGGGTCCACCCGGATCAATTGCTGGAAGCTGCGCAGCAGCAGGCCGGCGCCCACCAGCAGCACCACTCCAATTGCCGTTTCGGCAATGACCAGGCCGCTGCGCAGCCGGTTGGAATGCGCCGCGCCGGCCGCGCCACGGCCACCTTCTCGCAAGGTTTCAGCCAGATCGGTGCGGGCGGTTTGCCATGCCGGCGCCAGCCCGAACAGCAGGCTGGCGGCGATGGACACCAGCGCGGTGAAGGCGAGCACGACCAGGTTCAGTCCTTCATGATCCAGGCGCGGGATGTTGCCGCTTTCAAAGTGAACGATGGCAACCAGAATCCAGCTCGCCAGACCCAGACCTAACCCGCCCCCCGCTACTCCCAGCAGCAGACTCTCAGTCAACAGTTGCCTCACCAGCCGCCGGCGAGGGGCTCCGAGCGCGGCCCGTAGGGTAATTTCCCGCTGTCGTTTGCTGGCCTGCGCCAGCAGGAGATTGGCGACATTGGCACAGGCGATCAAAAGCACGAATCCCACCGCGGCCAGAAGCACCAGCAAGGCTGGACGCACATTCCCTACCATCCTCTGAAGCTGGGGAATGAGCACGGTGACGGCACGCCGCGTGTTGGAATCTGGATACTGGTGTGCCAGGCGCCGGGCGATCAGATCGGTTTCGGTCTGAGCCTGGGCCAGAGTCACACCCGGCTTCAGCCGGCCAATCACGCTCAGGAAATGGGCGCCGCGATTTTCCGGCGCCGTCGCCGGTGTGCCGCCACCAGGGTCGGCGTCGCGTGCCATGCTCCCCCACAGCTGGGGAGCAGGGTATTCAACGGGAAATTCGAAGCTCGCGGGCGCAACCCCAATCACCGTGTAGGAACGATTATCGAGGGTGATAGTTCGGCCGACGATGTTGGGGTCAGAGCCAAATTTTGATTGCCAGAGCTGGTGGCTCACCACCACCACCCACCGTCCGGCCTGCTCCTCCTCACGGCGAAAGCCGCGTCCCAGGGCCGGCTTGACTCCCAGTACGGAGAAGAAATCCGAGGAGACCACTTGCCCGTCCAAGTGCTGCGGCTGACCCACTCCCGTCAGATTGAAAGAGGCATCGCGATAGGTCGCCATGCCTTCAAACGTGCGGTTTTGGGCGCGGTAGTCGAAGAAATCAGGGTAAGAGAATGTATCGGGCAGGCCGGGACGCCGCGAATCCGTTTCGTTCACCGAGATTAGCCGCTCAGAGTTAGGGAAGGGCAAGGGCTTCAGCAGAACCGAATGCACGATGCTGAACATGGCTGTGTTGCCGCCGATCCCCAGAGCGAGCGTGATTACCGCCATCGCGGTGAAGCCGGGCGATTTCAGCAGCATGCGTAATCCGTAACGAATATCCTGCAGCAGAGTTTCCATGTCTTCCTTGCATCCCTCTGCGGCACCATCCCGAGGGACCTCAGTCGCGAGGCACCTTGCGCACCGTGCCGGCCATCTTTACTCGTACCGCAATGCCTCCATAGGATCCACTTTGGCCGCGCGCCAAGCTGGAATGTAGCTGGCGACGAGCGTGACCACGGCCAGCACCAGAGCAACCAAGGCAAAGGTGACCGGATCGGCGGCGCTGACTTCGAACAGCAGTCCCTTCAGCGCACGTGTGGCCACAAAAGCGCCCACGGCGCCTACGCCAATACCGATCAGCGCCAGACGCATGGCGCCGCTCAGAACCATGCCCAGCACCTTCCACCGGCTGGCCCCCAGCGCCATGCGCAGGCCAATTTCGTGTGTGCTCTGCGTCACCGCATAGGAGATCACGCCATAAATGCCGACGGCGGCGAGAACAAGAGCCAGGGCCGCGAACACGCCCAGCAGCAGGCGCGTGAATCGCCGCGCTGCCAGCGAGTCATTGATGACGTCCTGCATGCTTTCTTCGTTGTACATGACCATTTTTCCGTTGATGCCGGTGACCACCCGTTTCAGAGCCGGCACCACCGCGTAAGGATCGCCCGCCGTGCGCGCCACGTAGGTGGCATCGTTGGCCGCCAAATTCATGACGCTGTCGGGGAACTGGCGATACGCGATGTACATCTGGGAATGGACTTTGGCGGCGGCATCGGCATCGAGCCCCCAATGCTTCACGTGGCCAACGATTCCGACCACTTCGCACTGCATGGGCACCAGGTCAAAGTTGAGGTGCTGGCCCAACGGGTCCTGGCCGGGAAAAGCTTTGCGGGCCAGGTCCTGGTCAATGTCTATGGAGCAGGCGGTCTGTTCGTTGTCCTGCTCGGTCAGGTATCGGCCGCGCAACAGAGGGATGCGCATAGCGCTGAAATACCCGGGAGCGATGCCATAGAACAGCGCCATATCCATCTGGCTCTGTTCCGCCGGTTTGGGCCGGCCCTCCACCCAGTAAGGCAGCTCAGAGTCGCCGTTCATGGGCAAGCCGCCGAAGACTATGCTGACCGACTTGATGCCGGGAATGGATTGCATTTGCTGCATGGTTGCCGTCAGACCGTTGCGAATTTCCAACGGCGTGCCGTGCACCGCCGGCGATCCGGCTACGCCGAAGGTGAGCACGTTTTGGGGGTCGAAGCCGGCATCCACGCTCCACAGCCTTGACATGGTGCGGATCATCAATCCGGCGGAAGCAGTCAGCACCAGCCCCAGCGCCACCTCAACCACCACCAGCGAGCGCTGCAGTCCGTGGCGGCTGGTGGTGCCGCGGCCGGCTTCCTTCAGGGTTTCATTCAGGTCGGCGCGCGAACTCTGCAGCGCCGGGGTGATCCCGAACAGGAGGCTGGCCAGAATGGAGATGAGCGCGGTAAACGCCAGCACCGCGGAATCAAGATGGATTTGATCGGCCCGCGGCAGGACGTCGGCCAGGCGGGAAACGAACAGCCGGTTTAGCGAGAAGGCGACTGCCAGGCCCAGCGCCCCGCCGGCGAGGGCCAGCAGCAGGCCCTCCGTCAGCAACTGGCGCATGATCCGCGTCGGGCTGGCTCCCAGCGCGCCGCGCACGGCAAATTCGCGGCGGCGCGCGCTGGAGCGGGCCAGCAGCAGATTGGCCACATTGGCGCAGGCAATCAGCAGCACGAATCCCACCGCCGCCAGCAGCACCAGCAGCGGCGTACGCACGTCGCCCACCATGTCCTCGCGTAGCGAAATCGAATAAATACCGCGGTTCTTGTCTTCCTTGGGAAATTCACGCGCCAAGCCGGCGGCTATGCTGTCCAGTTCCGACTGCGCCTGCTGCGGCGAAACCTCGGGGCGGAGGCGCCCCACCGCCCGCATGCCCATGCCCACACCGCGGTCCCAGAACAGCGGCTCCGTCCATTGCCCGATGGGAACGATCACGGAAACTCGCTGCTGGATTACATCGTCACTCGGAACCACGCCGATGACGGTGTAAAGGTTCTCGTTCAGGGTGATGCTGCGCCCCAGAATCCTGGGGTCGCCGCCGAAGCGCGTTTTCCAGAAGCTGGAAGTGAGCACCGCGACCGGCGCGCCCCCGCGTTGATCTTCCTTGCCGGTAAACGTGCGGCCAATGATGGGCTTGATGCCGAGGACGGGAAAGATGGTGGCCGAAGCCATTTCTCCCCGCAGGCGCTCAGGATTGGCCTGTCCCGTCAGGTTAAAGCTGTCGTGGCGGTAAGCGGCCATCAGCTCGAAGGAGCGGCTGCGACGTTGCCAGTCCAGAAAGTTGGGATAGGAGACCGACGCCTCGCGGAACTGCGGCATGCTGGCGTAGAGCTTCAGCAGGCGCTGCGGCTCGGAATAAGGAACGGGCCGCAACAGCACCGCATTCACGATACTGAACATCGCGGTGTTTGCTCCAATGCCCAGCGCCAGCGTGATGACCGCCACCACAGTAAAGCCGCGGCTCCGCCGCAATGTCCTTAGCGCGTAACGAATGTCCTGCAGCAAAGTTTCCATACCTTCCTCGCCTTGGGTACCCCACTCTTTGCGGTTTTTGCAAAGGATAGGAACCGCCTACTCGTACCTCAACGCCACCATGGGATCCACTTTTGCCGCCCGCCGCGCCGGCACATAGCTGGCCAGGATCGCCACAATCACGAGCAGAAGCGCGGTTCCGGCAAAGGTCAGCGGATCGGTTGGGCTCAATCCGAAAAGCAGCGAGCTCAGGCTGCGGGTTACCGCCAGGGAGATGACGATGCCAGCAAGCACACCCGCCGCCGCCGTCAACAAACCCTGTCTGAGGACCATGCGCAGCACCCTTGCCTGGCTCGCGCCCAGGGCCATGCGCACGCCGATTTCACTTGTCCGGCGAGTGACGGAATAAGCCATGACCCCGTACATCCCCGCCACAGCCAACAGGAGGGCGGTCGCGGCAAATAGTCCCACCAGCAGCAGGTTGAAGCGGCGGGACTGAAGCGATCCCGAGACCACCTGCGCCAGATTGGCGAACCTGGGAGGAACATTTGGGTCAAGGTCGCGCACGATCTGCCGCGCCGCGGAAGTGACCGCCGCGGGATCAGCCGCGCTGCCCATAACCACCGTGAAGTCATAAGTAGCCTGCGGCCGCTGCCGGTAATCAACGTAGATGGTCGGGTTGGCGGGGTGCTCGAGCTTAGAGTCGCGCACATCGCCCACTACGCCCACCACCGTGAGCAGGCGCAGATCGCCATCCATGTTGCCGAACTCAATCTGGCGCCCCAGCGGATCCTGGTTCGGCCACCTTTCCCGGGCCAGGGAGTCGCTGATTACGGCCGCGGGTGGCGAGTTCATGGTGTCACCCGCATTAAACAGCCGCCCCCGCAGGAGGGGAATCCCCAGCACCCGGAAGAAGCCGGAGTTGACCTCGCTGTAGTCGGCTTCACCGGTGTGGCTGCGAGCGTGGAACAACTGCTCGATCTGCTCCAAGTTGCTGGGAGGCTCTTCTCCCGGATTCATCACCGCATACATGCCATCGGAGGATGGGTCGGCGAAGGGAAGGCTATTGGTGCCGCCGGCGTCCCGAACACCCGGGACAGCGCGAATACGGGCGATCACTTCATCCAGGAACTGCACCCGACGGACCTTGACGGCCTCGGTTTGGGAAAATCCGTTAAAGGGCAGCGCCAGATTCATGGTGATTATGTGTTCGGTGCGAAAGCCGGGGTCCACCGATAGCACGCGCAGCAGACTGCGGCCGAGCAGCGCAGCCCCGGCCAGCAAGGCGAGGGTAATGGCCAGCTGTCCGGCAACAATGGCGCGGCTCAGGCGCTGCGAAATCAGGGCGCCGGTCTGGGAACGTCCTCCCGCCGCCAGCGCCTGCTGCACGTCGCTTCCACTGCACCGCAGGCCGGTGAAAATGCCCAGCGCCAGCGCAACCAGCACGCACAGACCCACAGAGAACTCCAGAACGGGAGCGCTAATAGCAACCTCCCGCATGCGAGGCAGCACATCCGGCAATAATGCCAGCAGCCCCCGCACTCCCCAGAACGCGGCAATAACACCGAGGGCTCCGCCACCTAATGTGAGCAGAAGGGATTCGCCAACCAGTTGGCGGATAACCCGGCCCCGATTCGCGCCCAGGGCAAAGCGAATGCCAATTTCGCGTTGCCGGGCCGCCGATTGCACCAGCAGCAGGTTGGCCACATTGGCGCACGCTATCAGCAGCAGAAATCCCACCGCACCCAGCAGAATCCATAGCGCAGTACGCACCTTGCCGGTCATGGCTTCGCGCAGGGGAGCGATGGCCACGCCGGCCATCATCGTCTCCTGGCCGTATTGCCGCTTCAGCCGTGTGGCAATGGTCTGCAGTTCGGCGTGTGCCTCAGACAACGAAGCGCCATCCCGCAGGCGGCCCAGCACCTGCCAGTTGTGTGCGCTGCGGCTGGGAAGACGCTCATATAGCTCTCGCGGAATCCAGATTTCAGCACCCGGAGGAAAGCTGAATTGCCGGGGAAGCACTCCCACAATCGAAAAAGCACGGTTTTCGATAATGAGCTTCTTTGCGGCAAGATCGCTCGCCCCGCCGAGAAACTGCCGCCAGTACCCGTAGTCAACCAGGGCAACCGGCGCCGCGCCAAAGCGCTGATCTTCCGGTACGAAACCGCGTCCCAAAATCGGGGCGACGCGCAGCACGGGAAAGAAGTCGCGGGAAACAGCGGCCACCGTCGTACGGCTCGGCTCGGTGCCGCCCGAGACCGATTCAATACCGGAGTTGTACTCCGCCACTCCCCGCAGAGAGCGCGCCTGCGACCGCACATCCTCAAAATTCGGGTCGGCGAAGTGCATCTCTCCGCCCTGGGCGTTCACTTCGTGGAGTTCGACAATCTGATCGGGGCGCTCGTAGCCCAACGGACGAAGCAGCACGCCGTAGACCACGCTGAAGATCGCTGTGGTCGCTCCGATGGCCAGCGCCAGCGTGATCACCGCCACCGCGGTAAAGCCCGGCGATTTGCGCAGCATGCGCAGCCCGTAGCGGATGTCCTGCAGCAAGGTTTCCATCTCTGTCCTCTACTCGTACCGCAGCGCCACCATGGGATCCACTCTGGTCGCCCTTCGCGCGGGCAGATAACTGGCCACCAAGGCCACAATTAGTAAGCACAGCACTGCGGCCACGAACGACGCAGCGTCCGTTGGCCCAATCCCAAACAACAGGCTGGCAGCTAGGCGCGTCACGCCAAGCGCGGCTGCAACTCCCACCGCTGTTCCTATGGCCACCAGCCCAAATCCCTCTCGAATGACCATGCGCAGCATTCGCTTCCTAGTAGCCCCCAAGGCCATGCGAATACCGATTTCCTGGGTGCGCTGGCTCACGTGGTAGCTGAGCAAGGCGTAGAGTCCGACTGCGCTCAGCAGCAGGGCCAATGCCGCGAAAGCGCTCATCAGGAGGGTTAGCGCGCGGGCAAACGCCACCGAGTCGCTCACCAGTTGCGACATAGGCGCGACGCTCGCCAGTGCTTGCTGAGGATCCGCCTCCTGAACGGCGCGGGCGAGCGGGACCGACAAATCCAGCGAGCCGCTGCTGCGGATGACCAGCGCGGAGAGCAGTCCAAAGCTCTGGTACAGCAAGCTGTCAATGCCCTCTGGCACCTGCGCCTGCGGCACGAAAGCTATAGGCGGAGTCGGCTGGTCCAGCGAGTATTCCTTCATGTCGCCGACAATTCCGACCACCTGCCGCGGCAAATCGGTGAGGCCTTCCTTTTCCATGCCCTTGCCGATCCAGACCTGCGCGCCCAGCGCATCCGCCCCTGGCCAG
>DATJEH010000211.1:0-26464 GCA_035496875.1 Terriglobales bacterium
CGTTGAGCAGCACGCGGGTTTACCCGCAAGTGATCACCTTTACCCAAGGCGATCCCATGGATGAGGAAGTGCGCGATGAGGTGCCGCGCCCCCCGCTGCCGGAAGTGAACCGCACCCGGCTGATGATCGGCTTCGACTACGGGGGGATCAGCAGCCGCGGGTCCACTGTGGCGGGAAGTTCGCAATATGGAATGATGCTGCGCACCGACATGACACGCATCGGTGGCAGCTATTGGAATCTGCATGGCTATTGGCGCGGGGAACTGAGCTCGCAGTCGGCGTCGGCCCAGCCCACCATACAGGACATGATGAACCGCACCTACACCATCGGCTTAACCTACGACAATCCGCATTCGCGTTTTGTGGCGGGCGTAGGCCGGCTGTATCTGCCCTGGGCCACCAGTTTGGATGTGATTGACGGCGGGTACGGCGGGCTGCGGTTGGGCAAGCACGTGACTGCGGGGCTGTTTGCCGGCACCTCGCCCGATCCGACGTCGTGGTCGTACAACCCCGACCGGCGCATTGCCGGCAATTTCGTCAACTTCGATGGCGGCAGCTACGAGGACTTTCATTACACCAGCACGGCAGGGGTGGGAGTGAGCACGCTGCTGTGGCAGATTGACCGTCCCTTTGTGTTTCTGGAAAACGGGGTTTCTTACCGGCGATTCATCTCGGTTTACCAGGCATTGCAGGCAGACAAGCCGCGAGGCACGCCGGCGACGCCCAGCCCGGGAGCGGGCTTAAGCCGCAGCTACGTGACGGTGCGGGTGCAGCCCATTCAGCGCCTGTCCCTGGACTTCAACCACAACTATTTTCGCGACGTGCCCACCTACAACCTGGGATTGGTGGGCACCGGATTGCTCGACACTGTGCTGTTTCAGGGCTTCAGTGCCGGAGCGAGGGTCGAGACAGTCAAGAAAATATACCTCTACACGGAGTTGGGCCGCAGCACGCGATCGGGCGATGCCAGCAGTTCCCTAAACCAGATGTATGGGATTACCTTCGCGAAGCTGTGGAACACGGGGCTGCACGCGGACCTGCACTATGCCAAGTTCAACAGTGCGTTCGCCCGCGGTAACTACCGCGCCATCTCGCTTTCGCGCAACTTCGGCGAAAATTTTCAGGCCCAGGTGCAGGTTGGCAAGCAGGCGTTCGTTTCACCCTTCTCCACCGACAACGGTTCCAAGTTCGTGAACACCAGCCTGGAAACACAAATCGGCGCGCATTACTTCTTTGCGGGAGGTTACAACCTGCAGCGCGGACTGGTGCAGAACTACGACCAGTGGTACGTCACGCTGGGCTACCGCTTCGATAACCGGACAAAAATAAAATGAAGGTACGCGCACAATTCGGCCGCTGCACAGCTGTTATGGCGTTCATCTTGAGCGGCCTTGCATTTGCCCAGCGAATGCAGCCGCAGCCGTTCGAGCAGCAGGTTTTGCAGGGCCAGACGCTCAAAGCGCTGGTGGAGCACGCCGGACAGGAGACCGCCCATTTTCTGGAACAATTTTCGGATGTGAAGTGTACCGAGCTGGTGATGCAGGAAAAGCTGGACGGCAAAGGGAAAGTCGAAGCCAGGCAGGAGAGCACGTTCGACTATCTCGCCATCCTGACCAGCGCCGGCGGCAACTTGAGCCTGAGCGAGTCGCGCCTGCCGGTCAAAGAGGGCAAGAAGGTGGATAAGAACGTGCCCCTGCTGGTGAGCAACGGATTCGCCACTCTGTTTCTGGTCTTCCATCCCTATTACCAGGGCAGCTTTCAGTTCAGCGCGCTGGACAACGACACGCTCTCCGGGCGGCAGTTAGCGCGCGTGAGTTTCCGGCACATTCCGGGCACGCGTTCACCCATGGCCATGGTGTTGCGCGGGCGGGAGTATCCGCTGGACCTGGAAGGCACAGCGTGGATTGACCCTGCATCCGGCGCCATCGCGAAAATCACGGCTGGATTGGAGAACGGCCTGCCCGACCTGGGTTTGCAGCAACTGCACACCGAAGTGGAATTCGCTCCCGTCTCTTTCCGCGATGTAGCGGACACCTCCTGGTTCCCCGTGGTAGCCACCATTGACGTGGAAACGCCCAAGCAGCACTGGCGCAACATTCACCGCTTTACCGAGTACAAGCGTTTCTCCGTCAGCACCGCGGCGGCGGTTTCGAACAAACAATGAACGCAAATGCCACCATCGCTACTTCCGCACTGCCGGCGCAGCGGCAGCGAAGCGGCTTTCGTCTTTTGCTGGTTGGGGGCTACTGCCTGGCCGGAACCCTGTTTCTGGCGCTGGCACTTTACGGCTTGGACTACTACATGCTGGCCGCGGCCCAGCGGCCGCTTTCGCCCAAGTACGACCTGCTGAAGCCGAGCGGCGCCATTGGGCTGAAGCTGGGCATCCTGGGCCTGGCCATGTTCTTTGCCATATTCTTGTACCCGATTCGCAAGCGCTGGAAGTGGCTCTCGCGCCAGGGCAGCGCCCGCAACTGGCTGGACGCGCATGTGCTGCTGGGGCTGACGGCGCCGCTGGTGATCGCCTTCCACGCGTCGTTCAAGTTTCGGGGCATCGCCGGCATGGCGTTCTGGATTATGGCGGCGGTGGCGCTCAGCGGCGTGGTGGGGCGCTATCTCTACGGCCAGATTCCGCGCAGCCTGAACACGGCTGAGCTTTCGCTGAAAGAGTCGCAAGAGATGCAGCAGAAGCTGATGCGGCAGCTTGCGGCGCAACGGCTGATTTTGCCCGAACAACTCAGGCCGCTGTTCCGCTTGCCCAGTCCCCAGCGGGTGGACGAGATGCCGGCCGTGTTCGCCCTGGCCTACATGCTGGCGCTGGACGCGGTGCGGCCGTTCCATGTGGCGCGTCTGCGGCAACGGGCGCTGGGATGGGGCGGAGGTTTCTCCACGTTGGGCGGGCTGCTGCCCAGTGGCAATGCTCAAATCGAGGGTGTGATAGGTGTGGCGCGGGAGCAGGCGGCGCTGGCCAAGCGCATCCTGTTTCTATCACGGTCGCAGCAGGTGTTTCATTTGTGGCACGTGGTGCACCGGCCGTTCAGCTACTCCTTCGCCGTCCTGGCCTGCATTCACGTTGGCGTTGTGCTGCTGTTGGGATACATGTGAGTGTTATGGGCAACATATTTGCATTTCTGATCGCGGCGCTGGTCACGTTATTTTTCATGCGTGGCTATCTGCTGAAATTGTCGAAAAGGGAAGAGCGGGCGCGGGAGGCGGCGGAGAAGGGCAAGCTGTTTTCCGAAGGCCCCCAAGCGCAGCATCCGCATATTGACACCGCGGCCTGCATCGGCTGCGCCACGTGCACTTCGGTATGTCCGGAAGGCGACGTGCTGGGCATGATTGGGGGAAAGGCGGCCATTATTAACGGCTTCAAGTGCATCGGCCACGGCCTGTGCGCCGAGGCCTGTCCGGTGGGCGCCATCACCATGGTGATGGCCAGCCCCAGCATCGGCGCCGACATGCCCTTCCTCACCCCGGAGTATGAGACCAGCATCCGGAATCTGTTCGTGATAGGAGAACTGGGCGGTCTGGCGCTAATTAAGAACGCGGTCAACCAGGGCCGCGCCTGCGTGGATACGATTGTGAAGCGGGTCGGAGCAAAGGGCGCGGCGGGTTCCGGCGCGGAGATTTATGACGTGCTCATTGCCGGGGCCGGACCGGCGGGCATCAGCGCCTCGCTGCGCGCCATCGAGCACAAGCTCAACTACGTGACCATCGAGCAGGATGAGGTGGGCGGCACGGTGGCGAAATATCCGCGGCAGAAACTGGTGATGACCAGCCCGGTGGAATTTCCCATGTACGGCAAGTTCAAGAGCACGGAGCTGTCGAAGGAGAAGCTGCTGGCCTTCTGGGACAAGGTGATGCACCGCGCCGACTTCAAGATCCACAGCGGCGAAAAGGTGGAAGACATCCGGCGTGATGGCGGGGGCATTTTCACCGTAGTGACCAGCAAGAATCAATACCGCACGCGGGCGGTGGTGCTGGCCCTGGGCCGCACGGGGACGCCGCGCAAGCTGGGAGTGAAAGGCGAAGAGCTGCCCAAGGTGATGTACCGGCTGATCGAAGCTGACCACTACATCAACAAGAAAATCCTGGTGGTGGGCGGCGGCGATAGCGCCGTGGAGGCGGCCATGGGCTTGGCCCACCAGAAGGGCAACGAAGTTACACTTTCTTATCGCGGGGAGCAGTTCAGCCGCATCAAGGAGCGCAACGCCCAACGCCTGGCGGAGTGCATCCGCAGCGGCCTGGTCAAGGTAACACTCAGTTCGAATGTGAAGGAGATCCGGGAGGGCGCGGTCCTGTTGGAAATGACGGGCAAGTTGTGCGAACTGGCCAATGATTACGTGTGGGTCTTCGCTGGGGGCACGCCGCCTTATGACTTCCTGAAAAAAATTGGCGTGCAGTTCGGCTCGCGCGATCTGACGCTGGAAGCCAACCAGGAAGCCAAGCAGGCGGCGGCGTTCAAGAAGGAAGCAGCTCTCGCGACCGCCGGCGCGGCCATGTCATAGCCCCGCGCCGTACACGGGAATCACCGCTCCGCTCACATCTCTGGCCTGCTCGCCGGCCAGCCACACGATCAGGCCGGCCACGGTGGCGGGCTGCACCCACTGGGAAAAGTCGGCTTTCGGATCGGATTGCCGGTTACCGGGCGTGTCCATGGTGCCAGGCAGGATTACGTTGGCGGTAATGCCGGCGGCTTTGTTTTCCAGGGCCACAGTGCGGACCAGCGAAACCAGCGCCGCCTTGGAAGCGTTGTAGGCGGCGAGGGTCGGGCCCGGGTCCACCGCCGCCCGGCTGCCGATGGCAATTATGCGGCCGGTTTTCGCGCGGCGCATGTGCGGAATCACCGCCCGCAACAACTGGAAGGCGCTGTTCAGGTTGAGGTCGAACATGCGCTGCCAGGTAGCGTCATCCATCTCGTCCACACGCTTGCCGCCAGCGAATCCGCCGACCAGGTGCGCCAGGATGTCCAGATTTCCCAGGCGAGCAACGGCCGCGTCCACCGCGGCTTTGGCGGATTCCGCACTGGAGATTTGGGCCGCGAGGGGAATGAATGAGGGATGATCGAAGTCGGATTGCCGAATTTGCGGCGCCAGCCCGGCCACGGTGGCGCCTGCATCGAGCAACATGCGAGTAACGTGCGTGCCCAAGCCGCCCGTGGCGCCGGTGACCAACGCTGTCTTGCCCTTTAAAGTTAGTTCCATGGCGGCCAATTCTAGCGCACAAGCAAATGAACACCACAGAGGACACAGGGGACACAGAGGAAGTTCGGGTTAAGGGCAACGGGTCCGGATAAAGACTCTCAAAGGCTCCGCATTGACCTTCAATTTGGCTCTTCGATTTTGATTTTTGATCCTGGATTTTGTTTTTCCTCCGTGTCCTGTGCGTCCTCTGTGGTTTTCATTTTGTCGGTGTAATCTAGATATTTTCGTGAGGAGCTGGGCGATGAGCGATGACGAGTTGTTGCGCGAGGCGCTGGCAGAGGCGAAGGCTGGGCTGGCGGAAGGCGGCCTGCCCATCGGCTCGGTGCTGGCCGACGAGCAGGGCAGGGTGGTGGCGCGCGGGCACAACTTGCGAGTACAGAGCGGCGATCCTACGGCGCACGCGGAAGTGGTGTGCATCCGCAACGCCGGACGGCGGCGGGACTGGAATCGGTTGACTTTGGTCAGCACCTTAAGCCCATGTGTAATGTGCACCGGCACCGCCCTGCTGTTCAAAATTCCCCGGGTGATCATTGGCGAAAACCGCAACTTCAGAGGGGCGGAGGATTTATTCCGCGCTTCCGGCGTGGTCTTCAGCGTGCTCGACGATCGCGAGTGCGTAACGCTGATGCACGACTTCATTGCCGTTCATCCTGATTTGTGGAATGAAGACATTGGGGATTGAAGTGTCCATGCGGGAGCACGCGGGGGCGCGGCGGAAGCACTCGGGCGTGGAGGCCGGGATGGCGCCTTGCTGCGGAGTCGGCTCGCGGGCGAGGTGCCCGCGCCACAACCAGCGACGGAGAGCGCCCGCGTCACCAATGCGAAAAGCTCCCGCGCCACAAGACGCTATGAGTGGCGCCCGCGCCACCGGCCCCAGGCAATGTTTCACAACATATTCACCGCTGTGTAACTCGCCGTTAACATCCGCTCGCTAATCTCGTCGCAGATTTTCCACACATGCCGCATTGAGGTGTTGTCATGGCCCTGCCCGCGGAAGTGGTTCCTCAAGATTTTTCGGCCGAGCATGCTTACCTGGTGGGTCTTACGCTGCGCGCCTGCCAACTGGCGAAGCAAGCGGCCTCCCATGCGGCGGATGCGCTGGGTTCCGGAGCCCCGGCGCTGTACACGCAGGTGGATGAGTGCGAAAAAGAGCTGGACCGGCTGGACCGGGAACTCGATCAAAGGCTGAGCGGGGGGCTGGCAAGTGCCAGTGAACCTCAGCGCCGCGAACTGCTGGCGTGCATGAAGTGCATGACTGACCTGGAGCGAGTTGGCGACCTGGTAGCCAGCTTCGCTTCAGCCGGGCGCGCCGTGGGGCCGCGCCTGGAAAGCTGTGACGTGCAGGACCTGATACGTATGTCGTCGGTTTTGGAAAAGATGCTCGGCGATGCCTATGCGGCGTTTGCCGGGCGCGACGTCAACCGCGCCATTCACGTACTGCGCAGTGACGGGGAACTGGATCGTCTGCGCAACCTGGTTTTCGTCCGCCACATTGAAAATCCGGAAGGCGAACCCTGCCGGGAGAGCATCCAGGTGCTGCTCATGGCCCAGGCTCTGGAGCGGGCGGGTGACCACGTCAAGAACGTGGCCGAGGAAGTCTGCCATTTTGTAAGTGGCAATACACTACGGCACGTTTTGCGCCATGCCAGCAAGACCGAAGAACAAATGTTTCTCGAGTGGCTCAGGCAGGGCCACCCAATCGCCGAGTGAGGCTCAACGCGTGGCTGGGTGGCGTGTGCCGCGCCCGAGCCGAAACAGCAGCTAGTTGCCAGCGCTCAGCAGACGTGATCCTGTCGGCTGGCTGATGTTGGCGTTGTCCTCGCCAGTCACAAAGACTTCAAAGTTGCGTTCTTTGGTAGTGGTGGAGTAAGTCGCCTCTTTTTTGTCATTGACCTGCAGCACCCCGTGGTTCTGGGGAGGCTGCCCGGTTGGCTGAACCCAAACCACGTAGGCCGCCTTCGCCGGATGCAGCTCATCCGGGTTGGCCAAGTGCTTTACCTGCAGGCTGATGTAGGTGGTACCGCTGGTATCTTGCGAGATTCCCATGGTGCCGCTGGCTGCGGGCAGCGTGGGACTTACCGTGAGCTGCCGCATCTGCTGCCCCCACGCAGTCAGGGCCAGCAGCAGCATGCATAGGATTAAACCGAGGTGGCGTCGCATAGCTCTCTCCTGGGTTCTTCGATGATTGCGCCCGCATCGTTTGTTGTGCCGTTCCGCCAAATAGGCCGGAAGCGGTGCTGCTTTGGGCGAGGCTGCGGCTGCAGGGCATCCAGCAGCGAACCCCAAGCACCGCGCCAGCTTCTAAGCAAGCGCGGAGCGGGAGCGCCGGCAAAGGCCGGCAAAGGGGATTTATGAAAAAGCTGATAGGTTTAAGCGTCATTTTGCTACTGGCGGGCATGGCCTTCGCCGATACGCCCACCGAACGAATGCAGAAAGCCGGCGAGGTGCTGCACCAGATCATGGCCACGCCTGACAAAGGCATTCCCAACGAAGTATTCGACAAAGCCAAGTGCGTGGCGGTAGTGCCGCACATGCTGAAAGGCGGTTTCGTGTTTGGCGCCAAGCACGGCAAAGGCCTCGCCATCTGCCGCACGCCCTCGGGGTGGAGCGCGCCCGAGTTCTTCACCATCGGTGGAGGAAGCTGGGGAGCGCAGATCGGAGTGGAAGGCGTTGACCTGGTGATGATGATCATGAACCAGCAGGGCATGGACCAGTTGCTGAAGAGCCGGTTCCAGGTGGGGGGATCGGCTTCCGCTTCGGCAGGCCCGGTGGGGAGACATGCTTCCGCCGGCGTGGATTGGAAGATGAACTCGCCCATTCTGACCTATTCGCGCAGCAAAGGCGTGTTTGCCGGGGTGGACCTGGAAGGCGCGGTCATCGAGCCGGACGAAGATGCCATGCGTGAGGTTTACGGTCACGTAGTGCCCGCGAACCAGGTGCTGACCGGGGAAGTAAAGGTACCCGCATCGGCGCACAACTTCATCGCCGCCGTCAGCCAGGCCAATATGCAAGCTAAAGCCAGCAAGTAAAGAAGCCGCTGAATGCCGGAACCCAGAGGACCTCGTTGTACGAGGTCCTCTTTTTTTGTGCTCTCTCGCCGGCCGCATCCGAGTCTCTAGCCAGAAGGCGCGATATGAATCGGAGGTCACGCCCGGTATAATCCCGGATTCTCGTTCGATACAGTGCGTTTTGGGAGGCTGGATGGGAGAGGACAATGCCGGTTTCTGGGCACGGCGCGACTTTCTGCGCACGGTAGCGGGTTCGGTGGCGCTCACCGCCGGCACCCGCCTGTTCGGGCGCACGCGCGTGCTCAAGCTTTCCGTCGCTGCTCCGCCCACGGCCCACGACCGCCTGGAGCCGGACTGGTACCGGCGCAAAATCGCCCAGGTGCAGGGCGAGCTGGACAAGCGCGGCCTGGATGCGCTGCTGCTGCTGCACGCGGTGAACGTCATCTACACCACCGGCTATTTCCACCTCTCCACCGAGCGGCCGCTGGCTGCCTTCATCCCCAAGGCCGGGGAGCCGGCGCTGTTCATTCCCGAACTGGAAGCCGACCAGGTGAAGCTGTGGTGGATCAAGGACTATGAAACCTATTTCGATTACCCCGGGCCGGTGAACCGGGTGCGCTGGATCGCGGAGCGCATCGCCCGCCGCGGTTTCGACCGGGCGCGCATCGGCATTGAAGAGCCCACGCAAGGGCGGCTCAACCAGCTCTGCCTGGGCGCGCCCAACGCCAGCTTCGTGAATGCCGACGACATCGTGGAGCACCTGCGCTGGGTAAAAGATGAGGATGAGCTGCGCATCATGCGCCGCGCCATGTATTTTGCCGATTACACGGTGCAGGCTGGACGCGACTTTGTGGCCCGCCATGGAGCGGTGGCGGAAGACCAGATCCTGAAGGCCAGCGCTGATGCCGTGGCCGACAAAATGTCGCGCGAACTGCACGATGTGGTGGGGGTGGGCATAGACCCGCCCTTTGGCGGCCTGGTTCCCTTCGGCAAGCGTTCTGCTTTTCCCCACGCGGTGCCCAGCAAGGACGTGCTCAAGCGCGGCGACCCACTGATCCTGAGCTTCGGGGCGCAGGTGGGCGGCTACAACGTGGAGTGCGAGCGTTCCTTCTGCGTGGGGCGGCCCAGCGACCACGCCAAGCGGCTGTTTGACGCCATGCTGGCCGCGCATGATGCCGCGGTTTCAGCCCTGAAGGAGGGCGCCATCGCCCAGGACGTGGACAAATTGGGGCTGGACCAGATTCGCAACGCCGGTTTTGCCGCTTTCATCCGCCACCGCTGCGGCCACGGCATTGGCCTCGAAGCCCACGAGTCGCCCTGGATCGCTGAAGGCGACACCACGGTGCTCAAGCTGGGCATGGCTTTCAGTTGTGAACCGGGAGTTTACGATCCCAACTTTGGCGGCTTCCGCCACTCCGATACGGTCGTGGTCGGCAACAGCGGAGGGGAGGTTCTCAATAAATATCCCACCCGGCTGCAGCAGATGATTATCGAAATCTGAGCGCGGGCCTTCGCGGCAACCTTGGTGTTTTTGCAACCGCGGAGGTGTATCTTGAATGGAATGCCCCAAAGCCGCGCAATCACGGCTTGCCTGCTGACGTTGAGCGTGGTGCTGCTGGGATTGTGTCCGCTGGCTCCGGCAATAGCGACGGTTCCGGCCCGCATTCCTCCCTGCCATGCGAACCTTCCGGCAAATGGCCCGCATTCCTGCTGCGTAGTCGTCCATCATCAGCCGGCGCTGGTGCGGCCCGCTCCGGAGAATTCTTTCACTCTTGCCGTGCCCGCATTGGCCTTGACCATGCGGATGCAAACGGCGCGAGTTCGTGGGCCTGCCACCGCTACTCTCGCACCAAGTCCGCCTTTGCTGTCCTCTGTCTTGCGCCTCTAGCCACCCATTCCCGTCCTTCCTGTGAACGGAAACACACATATGCTTGCGTGCGGCGCACGGTTGGAGGGCTCTTTGCGAGCGTTGTTACGGTTAGCTGTTTTGTTGCCAATTGCTCTTGCTCATTCGGGCTGGTGCGCATCCGCTTCCAAGTGCTCACAAACCGGACAAGGGACGCCAAGCACGCCTTCGGGCACCGGCCATGGCCGCCAAACCTGCCACATGCCGCAGATGGCTCATCCTGGGCCGGGCACGAGCCCGTTGGTCGCCACCATACTTGAACACACCGATTCGGGCACCAGCCTGGAGCCGGCCTCAACTCCTATCCCCATGCTGATGACGACAGCAGGGAAGTGGCGGGTAATGTTTCACGGAGAGGCCTTCCTCAATGAGCTGCAGCAGAGCGGCCCACGGGGGGCCGACAAACTGTTCTCGACCAGCTGGTTCATGCCCATGGCGCAACGCGACCTCGGCCCCGGACAACTGACCGTGCGCACCATGCTCAGCCTGGAGCCGGCGACGGTTACCCTGCGCCGCTACCCCGAGCTGTTTCAGGAGGGAGAAACGGCTTACGGGCGGCCCATAGTAGACGGCCAGCACCCCCATGATCTGTTCATGGAACTGGCCGCCTTCTACGACCTCAAGTTGAGCGGGCACGCGCTGCTCTCGTTTTACGGAGGTCCAGTAGGCGACCCGGCCATGGGACCCACCGCTTATCCCCACCGCGCTTCCGCTTCAGAGAATCCCATGGCTCCCCTCGGCCACCACCTGGAAGATTCCACGCACATTGCCGATGACGTCATTACCGCCGGCCTCACTTACCGCAGAGTGCGCTGGGAAGCCTCCGGTTTTCATGGGCGCGAGCCCGACGAAGACCGCTGGGACATGGATGCGGGAAGAATTGATTCCTGGTCCACGCGGGTGACCGTCAGCCCGGCGCAGAACTGGAGCCTGCAATATTCCCTCGCTCATCTCACCAGCCCGGAGGCCATCCGTCCTGGGGAGGACGTGCGCCGCATGACCGCGTCCGTCATGTATAACCGGCCGCTCGCACGCGGCAACTGGGCCAGCATGCTGCTCTGGGGCCGCAACAGCGGACTCAACGAACACCAGATTGCAAACGGGTATCTGGCCGAATCCACGCTGCACTTCCTCAACCGGAACAATGTTTGGGGGAGGGTGGAAAACGTGGACCGTACCAGCGACCTGCTATCTGTCGGCGCTCCCGTGGCTGTGAATGCGCCGGAGCGATTCCTGGGCCGGGTGCAAGCCTACACCGCCGGCTACGACCGCGAATTTTCCTGGCTGCCGGAAGTTTCGAGCGCGCTGGGCGGTCAAGTAACGTTCTATGGCAAGCCGGCTTTCTTGACTCCTGTGTATGGAGCGCATCCGGTTGGCTTCTTGCTTTTCCTGCGATTCCGCCCCGCGGCCCACATGCATTGATGCTTGGGCAGAGCGGCTTCACTCCTGACGAGTCTGAGGGTTCAACTCCACCACCACGCCGTCTCCCCATCCGTATTTCTCCCGGGATAGCTGCTGTACGGCGGCATGGAGTTCCGGTTCGGCGGAGGCGTCAACAATCCTCGCGCGTGCCGGAAACCTCTCTTCTCCCAGACGTACCCCCACCCGGGGATTGGCCCTGACATTTTGCACCCAATGGCTAGTGGCAAACTCGGCGATCACAAAATACAACCCGTTTCTGCGGGTGAACCAGATTTCAATCTCTCGCGGCAGCTTGCTGCGTCGCCCCGTGGTGGTCAGGTACAGGTAAGCGGGATCGGGGGGATTCGCCATAGTTGGGCCAGGCAGTTAATTGATTGCTGTTCGATCCGGAACACGTTGCAAGCAACGTCTCTACCTAAGTTTATTTCCCGGCGTTCAGCAAATTGCAAGCAAGAGACAAACTGATAGGGTTGCAACCCTTCAAAGCGAGTCCAAGGCCAACCCCCCGCGGCAACAGACCGCATCCTGCTCTCATCTCAATTAGCGGCAACTGGCTCTACCGGTGATCAGTGAAGCTTACTATTTTCGGACTAACGCTATCATCTTCCTGGGGTAACGGGCATGCCACCCCCTATCGTGCCTTGCTCCGCGGCTTGCATCGCCTGGGCCATCAGTGCGTCTTCTACGAAAAGGACGTGGAGTACTACTTCTGGCGGCGTGACTTTACCTCCTGTGACTACTGCGAACTGGTGCTGTACCCGGAGTGGGAGTCTGTGCGCTGTCGAGCCCTGGCGGAGGCTGCCTCGTCCGACGTGGTGATAATTGGCAGTTACTGTCCCCGCGGCGCCCGTATCGGGGAGGAAATCTTAGCCCTGCCTGGCCCGCTGCATGTCTTTTACGATCTGGACACCCCCATCACCTTGGAAAACCTGGAGATGGGAGGGGTGGAATATCTTGCGGCTGAGCAGATTCCCGCCTACAACCTCTACCTTTCCTTTACCGGCGGCTCCGTTTTGCGCGAACTGGAGATGGTTTGGGGCGCCCGGCGGGCGCGGCCGCTCTACGGTTGTGTGGACCCGGACGAGTATTTGCGCGTGCCGCCGAGGCCGCAATTTCAGTGCCGGCTCAGCTACATGGGCACCCACTCTGCGGACCGCCAGCACAAGCTGGAGGAGTTATTCCTGGGCCCGGCACGGCAGCTGCCGGAAGAGCGCTTTGTGCTCGCCGGCTCCCTTTACCCGCACGACTGGAGCTGGCCGGCCAATGTAGCGCGCTTCGACCACGTAGCCCCGGCGGAGCATCCCGCCCTGTATTCCTCTTCCCGGGCCACGCTGAACATTACCCGCGAAGGCATGGCACGCGCCGGCTACTGTCCCTCCGGGCGTTTTTTCGAAGCGGCGGCCTGCGGAACTCCCATTTTTTCCGACTGGTGGAAAGGACTAAATGAATTCTTCAGCTCGGAGGAGATTGTGCCGGTAAGCAGCGCCGACGAGGTGCTGACCGCCCTGGGCCGGGGTGACCAGCAGCTCGCCGATATGGCGGACCGCGCCCGCCAGCGCACCCTCGACGAGCACAGCGGCGACCGCCGTGCGCGCCAGTTAATCAGCTGCTGTGAGGAGGCCTCTTCGACTCGCAGCCAGGATTCGATGGAGGTGGCATCATGATGGGCGTTATTCCCGCCGCCGGGGCAGGGCAGCGGATCCAACCCCTGGGTTGTTCCAAAGAGCTGCTGCCGGTCGGCTCACGCCCGGTGAATGGGGTGCAGCGCCCCAAAGCGGTGGCCGAGTACCTGGTGGAACGCATGATTGCCGCGGGCGCCGATCAGATCTGCATGGTGATATCGGCGGAGAAGACCGACATCATCCGCTATTTCGCCGAGCGCGATTACGCCGCCCAGATCTTCTATGTGGTACAGCAGCAGCCGCTGGGGCTGTGCGACGCCCTCTTCCGCGCCGAAGCCTTTGCCCGGCAGCATGAGCAGGTCCTCATCGGACTGCCTGACACTATCTGGTTTCCCGAAAACGCCTATCGCGCCGCGCTCGATGCCCACTCCGCCGCGGAGGTGAACCTGGTGCTGTTTCCGGTGATGGATCCCGCCGCTTTCGACGCCGTGGTTTGCGACCAGTTGGGATATGTGCAGCGGGTGGAAGTCAAGAAGCCGGAAGCGCAGTCGCAGTGGATTTGGGGCGCGGTAACTGCCACCGGGCACGCCTTCCACGCCTTAAAGTTGCTGTGGGAGGCGCGGCACCGCGAAGATCTCTTTCTGGGTGACCTGCTGAATGCGTACATCGCGGCCGGCAACGTGGTGCGGGCCACCCACGCCGGCGAACACTACATGGACGTGGGCACGCTGGAGGGCTATCGCACGGCACAGGATTTTCTGCGCGCCATGGCCGAGCACCCGTTGCCGCATGCGGCTTGAGGCGGGCTCAGCTCTGGGAACGCAGGATTTCGCGGATTTCCCGGTTGATGCGGGCCGCGTCGCGGGCGGCATTATCAATCAGTTCCACCCATTTCTTGTTGCCGTCGTCGAGCTTGGCCTGGGCCAGCAGATAGGAAGCCTGCATGACGGTTTCAATAGAATTGCTCAAATCGTGAGCCAGGGTGCGCAGTCGCATAACTACTTCGGTTGCCATTTTTGCCGGAGGTGAAGTCGGTGGCGTCATGAGTCCCTCGTGCCGTTCACATTTATCTAGGATGCCACAAGCGGGCAGGTTGAAGGTTCAAACTCAGCCAGCCCTGAAGTTGGACAGCAGATCAGGCCCGAAATGTTGCAGCCCTATAGCATCTTTTCTGACCCTCCCCAGAACCGATTGCGATATGAGAATTGCTGCCGGTTTGACACTCCGGGAAGTGCCTGCAACAATATTAGCGTAGTTCTTCCTCAACACAGCCGGTTGGCTGTCTTGTTCGTCACGCGCCGAAGTGGCGGAATTGGCAGACGCGCATGGTTCAGGTCCATGTACCCGCAAGGGTGTGGGGGTTCGAGTCCCTTCTTCGGCACCATTACTTTTGGAATCTGGCACTTAGCCTCGTGGTCATCACAATCAACCAGACTGACATCACTTTTCGTTCTGGCGTCAGCCGCGAGGACTACGTGCGAACTCCAACGGCCGGGCCTCAAGCCTGTCAACATCAAATAGAGGGTAGGTGGCTTTTCAGGTACAACCTGCCCGCCTTTCCCAATCTAGCTAATTGCTCCCGTTAATCCTGATTCTTTCCCCGTCGTGATCCTTCGTGCCCGTCTGGTAAAGTTTTTTGAACTTTTGTCCTCCGTGTTCTCTGTGTCCTCTGAGGTGAAAATGGGTTTTGCGGTGTGATGAGCATCACTGACCCCCGGTACAAGGCGGAATAGCTTCATAGGTTGGACTACGTGTGTACAGGGGCGTGCCATGGCACTCATTGATTCCAGGAGCGGAAAGCACCTCCGCGAATACTCCATTGAGCAACTGACCGAAGCCGCCAATCTGATGCGCGGCTATGACCTGGTGACACTGGCTGCGGCCGGCTCCGGCCATGCCGGAGGCACGCTTTCCATCATGGACATCGTGGCTGCGCTCTACCTGCGGGTGGCGGATCACGATCCCAATAGTCCCAACTGGGAGCAGCGCGACCGCATCATCTGGTCGGCGGGACACAAGGCGCCCGCTCTGTATCTGGGCCTGGCGTTTGCCGGCTTCTGCAAGCCCGAAGAGGTAGTCACGTTGCGTAAGCTGTGGTCGCCATTTCAGGGACATCCCCACTGGCCCAAGCTGCCCGGCATTGAAGTTTCCAGCGGATCGCTGGGCCAGGGGCTGAGCGTGGCTGTGGGCGCAGCCCTGGCGGCCAAACTGGACGGGCGCGAGAACAAAGTTTTCTGCCTGATGGGCGATGGCGAGCAGCAGGAAGGCAACATCTGGGAAGCGGCCATGGAAGCGGCGCATTACAAGCTCGATAACCTGATCGCCATTGTGGATTTCAACCGCCTGCAGATTGATGGCCCGGTGTGCGAGGTCATGAACATCGAGCCGCTGGAGGAAAAGTACCGAGCTTTTGGTTGGGAAGTGGCCCGCATTGACGGCCACGACATGCAGCAGATTGTTCATGTTCTGGAACAGGCGAAGACCTGCTCTACCGCGGGCAAGCCGCTGCTGGTCATCGCCGCCACGGTCAAAGGCAAAGGCGTCAGCTTCATGGAAAACATCGCCGGCTGGCACGGCAAGGTGCCGAACAAAGAAGAGATGATCAAGGGCCTGCAGGAACTGGGGCTGGAGGAAAAAATCCCTTACCAGCAATTGCTGGCCTCGGCTCGCCATTACCAGGCCGAAGTAGAGGAAAAGCTGGCAGCCAAGCAGCCCAAATTTCGCGGCGACTACTGGTGGAATGCCGGCCGCAACATGAAGGTGAAGATGGAGCCCACTCGCAAGGGCTTCGGGCAGTCGCTGGCCCAAAATGGGGACGACCCGCGGGTGGTCTGCCTGGGTCTGGACATTTCCGGCTCCATCACCATCAGCGAGTTCTACGCCGGCCATCCCGAGCGCAAGCCGCGCTGGCTCAGCATGGGAATCGCCGAACAGTCAGCCACGGCGGCCGCTGCCGGGCTGGCCAAGGAAGGTAAGCTGCCGGTGCTAGGCACCTATGCCACCTTCGCCGCCGCGCGCAACCTCGACCAGTTGCGCGTTTCCGTCTGCTACGGCAATTTCAACGTGATGGTGGCCGGCGCCCATGGCGGAGTCTCTGTCGGCCCGGACGGCGCCACTCACCAGGCTCTCGAAGACCTGTTCGCCGTCTGCGGCCTGCCCAACATGTCGGTGGTGGTGCCCTGTGACTCGATTGAGACCAGGAAGGCCACCGACTACCTGCTGCTGCAGCAGGTTGGGCCAAAGTACGTGCGCTTTGCCCGCGAAGCCACCCCTATTGTCACTAGGGAAGACTCGCCTTTCGTCTTCGGCAAAGCCAACGTGATCCGCCTGCGCGGCGAGGCGGAGCAGTTCGTGGATGCCTTTGAAACCACCTTGGCTTCCGAGTACCGCAATGAGTCGGAAGACCTCAGCATCATCGCCTGCGGGCCCATGGTGCCGGAGGCCATGCGCGCCGCCTTGATCCTCAAGCGGGATTTCGACTGCGAGACCCGGGTCATCAACCTGCACACCCTCAAACCGCTCGACCGCGCCGCCATCATTCACGCCGCCAAAGAGACGGGCGTGGTCATCACCGCCGAAGAACATCAGATCGGCGCGCTCTCGGGCCGGGTGAGCGAGGTGATTACCGGCAGCGGCCAGCTCTATGGCTTGCCCGTGATTACCGGCGCGATTGGCGTGAAAGACCGCTTTGGCGATTCCGGCGCGCCCTGGGAGCTGATCAAGGAATTTGAGGTCAGCGCCGAGCACATCGCGCAGAAAGCGGTGGAGTTACTGGCCATCAAGAAGTCGCACGCGCGGGAATACGCTCTGGCGGCAATGTGAAAAGTAACACTTAGCGGCAATTAGCACTTAGCCCTTCACCGTCTTTTCAACTCACGATTCTCTTCAAAATTGACTCCGAAGCTCAGGGCTAAATGCAAACTGCTAACCGCTAATTGCCGCGATTGCTGACTGCTCCTTCTGCAGTACAATTTCCAGTTTCGCCTGTGGGGTTTTGCGAATCAGAGGGATCATGCCCGAGAACAATGGTTTTCGTGTGTTTGCCACCTGCGACATTGGCGGTGAGGCGCTGGACCGCCTGCGCCAGCGCGGTTACGAGGTGGAGGTCTATCCCAACCCGGAGCCGCCGCCCAAAAAGGCGATTCTCGACAAGCTGCGCCAGGGTGTGGATGGCCTCATCACCACGCTACGCGATCCCATTGATGCGGAAGTGTTCGAAGCAGGGAAGCCGCGTCTGAAGGTGGTGGCCCAGTACGCGGTGGGCTTCGACAACGTCAATCGCGCCGACGCCAACCGCTACCACATCCCCTTCACTCACACGCCCGACGTGCTCACCGAGGCCACCGCCGAGTTTGCCTTCTTCATTATGGGCGCTCTGGCGCGCAAGCTGTGGAACAGCGAAAAGCTGGTGCGGGAAAACAAATGGGGGTCATGGCACCCCTACCTGCCATTTCTGGGGGACGAGGTCACCGGCAAGACCATCGCCATTATCGGCACCGGACGAATCGGGCTGGCCATGATCAAGAAGTCCACAGGATTTGACATGAACATCCTGTGTTACGACCCGGTGTACCAGAATCACGATTACATTCAGGCCGTCCAGCAGATCAAGGACCTGCGCTACGAGCGGCACCTGAATCCCGAGCGTACCTCGATCAAGTACACCAGTTTTGAGGATGCCATCAAAAACGCCGATTTCGTCAGTGTGCACGTACCGCTGTTGCGCGAAGGCGAGGCCAAGACGCCCACCTATCATCTGTTCAACGAGTTCACTCTGCGCATGATGAAACCCACGGCTTACCTGGTCAACACCTCACGCGGCCCGGTGGTGGAGGAGAAGGCGCTCTACAAGGCGTTGAAGGAAAAATGGATTGCGGGCGCGGCGCTGGATGTCTTCGAAAAGGAGCCTCTGCCCGCCGACTCCTCCTTGCGCGACCCCGCGCTGGCCGACCGCCTGCGATTGTTTCATCACTTCGCCAGCGGGGCTTCCATTACGCGCCTCTCTCCCGATCCCAACAAGGGTATGGCGGGCCGTTGCGTGCAGGCCGTCATTGACGTGCTGGAAAAGAACTATGGCGGCGACCTCACCAAGGTGCCCAACGTGGTGAACAAGGAAGCGTTTGAAAAGTAGGTGCTAAACACTGACAACTACTCCCCTGTCGGCCGCTTCACCTGCAACTCATTGATCACCTGCTGCACGTTGGGCACGCTGGAGGCTAGTTGCTGCGCGGTCTGGCGGTCGTCGGGCGTGTCCACTTTGCCGCTAAGGGTCAGTACACCATTCTTGGCCTTGTAGTGAATGCCCTTATCGAGGTGGTTGGCAATCAGTACGGCCTGGTATTCCTTTTCAATGGCGGTATCCACGTCGCTCGAGATTTTTTTGGCGGCCGATTCCTGGTCCACGGGCTGAACGCTGATCTGGTTGGCGATGACCCGAGTGGGGGCCGCGGCCTTAGCCACGTCCAATGCCCGATTTTTGGCGTCGGGCGAGTGCACCGTACCGCCCAGAGTTATAAGGTTCTTGTCGCGGTCTTCGTCAACGGTAACGTTCTGTAAATCGGCCTGTTGCAGGGATTTCTTGACGCTGTCTTTTAACTCTGGGTTGCTGGAACGATTACCGCTGCACCCCAGGGCAAAGAAGATTGCCAAAACCGACAGCGCCACCATGTATCGGGCTGCACGCATAGCTCTCTCCTGAGTTGATCCGGGGAACGTCAAGAGACTCTGATGCCGGCTGAGAGGCATGGGAGGGCCAGATTAGAGCAGAGCTCGCCAGACCGCCCTCGGCCGCAGTAGGGACGCAACTTGTTTGCGTCTATCCCCAAGGAGGAGACATTGCGAGCAACGTCCTACCGAACCCTTGTTATTTCACCGCCATAGCGGCCACCATGGAATGGAACACCTTAATTCCATCGGTGCCGCCGAGTTCGCGCTCGCTGGCGCGCTCGGGATGAGGCATCATGCCCAGCACGTTGCGGCCTTCGCTGCAGATGCCGGCAATGTTCTCCAGCGAACCGTTGGGATTGGCTGCGGGCGTGATGTTGCCTTCCGGCGAGCAGTAGCGGAAAACAATGCGCCGGTCGCGCTTGAGCGCGTCCAGCGTGGGCTGGTCGCAGAAGTAGTTGCCGTCCATGTGCCCGATAGGAATGGTGAGCACCTCACCCTGGCGGCAGGCGTTGGTGAAAGGGGTGTCGGTGCTCTCCACCCGCACCTGCACCGGTTTGCAGACATACTTCAGGCCCACATTGCGCATCAGCGCCCCCGGCAGCAGCCCCGATTCGCAGAGAATCTGGAAGCCATTGCAGATGCCGATCACCAGCCCGCCCCCGTGGGCGAACTTGCGTACCGCCTCCATCACCGGGGCGAAGCGGGCGATGGCGCCTGTGCGCAGGTAATCCCCATAGGCGAAGCCGCCGGGCACGATGATGGCGTCGCAATTTTCCAAGTCGTGGGACTCGTGCCACAGCAAGGTGACCGGCTGTTGTGCCACCTGCGACACCACCCAGTAGGCATCGTGATCGCAATTGGAGCCGGGAAACACCAGCACGCCAAATTTCATGGGACTTGGCCTTTCGGGGAATTTCTAGCTTTGAGTCTAGCACGAAGAAAAAGGGAACTGTCGGCCGCAACAGTGTGGAACCGGCAAGGCTGCTGGGACGTAAAAATGGAGTGGGAAGGTAAAAGAGGGCATCCAATTACACATGCCACTCGAAACCATTGATTGGCGCCAGCACCTGCGCATCACGGGCGGAGCCTTGCACCGCTGGATCGTGGCGCAGACCTACGACGCTCTGATTGTCGGCGCTCTGTGGTACATCGGCCTCAGCATCATCCATGTGCCTTGGGCGCCATTGTGGGCCGGGCTGGGAGCGATTCTGCAATTTGTTCCCAATATTGGGCCGGTACTGGCGCTGATTGGTCCGGCATTTGCCGCCCTGGTTAGCGATGGCGGAATGCGCACTCTCTACGTGCTGATTCTCTACGCGGTGATCGTGGTGGTGGACGGCCTGGCGCTGCAGCCCCTGCTGCAGAAGCGCGCCAACCGCGTTCCCATTTGGGCCTCTCTGGTCACGCCGATTGTGCTCGGTATCCTCATTCCTTTCTGGGGGGTGCTGATTGCGGCCCCGCTGCTGGCGGTGGTATACGCCTACAAGGCGCAGGCCGCTCCCGGCCGGAGTTAGCGCCAATTTGCTCTACTTACCATGCTATAATTTGTGTTCGCCTGCATCTATTTGAGGCACCTGTTGCTCTCCCCACGGGCGAATCCTGCGCATTCATAGAAACGAGGTTCATCATGTCTGGCCACTCAAAATGGGCCACCATCAAGCATAAAAAGGGCGCCCTGGACGCCAAGCGGGGCAAGATATTCACCCGCCTGATTCGCGAAATCAGCATGGCGGCCAAATCGGGCGGCGATCCCGATAAGAACCCGCGCCTGCGCAAGGCCATCCTCGATGCCAAGGCGGAGAACATGCCCGCCGACAACATTAAGCGCGCCATCCAGCGCGGCACGGGTGAGCTTCCCGGTGCCACCTACGAAGAGTTCTCCCTGGAAGGCTATGGGCCGGGTGGTGTCGCCGTGCTGGTGGAGCTTTCCACCGACAACCGCAACCGCACGGTAAGCGAAGTTCGCCACATCTTCACCAAACACGGCGGCAACCTGGGCGAGGCTGGGTCGGTGAACTGGATGTTTCACAAGAAGGGCGACATCATTTTGCCCAAGGCCGCGGCCAAGGAAGACGACCTGATGAACATCGTGCTGGAAGCCGGCGGCGAAGATATGCGCGAGGATGGAGACAACTGGGAAGTGCTGACTGATCCCCACGCCTTTGAGCCGGTAATGGAAGCGCTGAAGAAGGCGAACCTGCAGCCCACCACCGCCGAGGTGGCCATGATTCCGCAGAACTACATCAAGCTGGAAGGCCCGGTGGCCACTCAGATGATTCGCCTGGTGGAGGCGCTGGACGAGCATGACGACGTCCAGCATGTATACTCGAATTTCGATGTGGATCAGAAGCTGCTGGAGGAAGTAGCCAGCTAGGAAATATACAGGTTTCGCAGATCGGGCCGCCGTAATGGGCGGCCTTTTTTGTCGAGAACCAGCACTCAGCAGTCAGCAATCAGCATTCAGCCTGGTGAGCACTTAGCAATTAGAAATTAGCAATTGGCGATTTTCGCCGGAACTAAGCCGCCCGCTTAAGGGCTAAATGCTAAGTTCTAATGGCGCAATTTCGCGGGCTGACTGGTACTTCGATGGTGATGCCTCATGAGAACACTCACAGCAGCCCTTCTGCTGTGCTTATCACTCTCCGCCTTGGCCCAGGAGCGCCCCTCCGCGGGTAACAACGAACTGGCGCTGTGGGCCAGCGGCGGACGCGGCACCACCGGACGCACCGCCGGCACCGGCATCCTCAGCTTTGGGCTGCGTTACGGGTGGGTGCTGAGCGACCCGCATGGCTTCGGCCCGTTGCGCGGGCGCTTCGAATACGCGGTGGACGCGGTTCCTGCGACTCTTGTGTTCCAGAGCACCACCACCTTCGGCACCGGCATTGACCCGGTCGTACTCAAGTGGAACTTTGAGCGCCGGGGCCGCTGGGCGCCCTATATGGAGATTGATGGTGGCCTCCTCTTTACCAGCGACCAGGTCCCTCCCGGCACTTCCAACGTCAACTTCACTCCCGGAGCGGCCTTAGGCGTCCAGTTCTTCGGCCGGCACTGGAATCCCACGCTGGCTGTGCGCTACCTGCATCTCTCCAATGCGGGACTGAGCACCCCGAACCCGGGCATCAACACGGTGCAGGTGATGATCGGGCTGGCCCGCTTCTTCCGCTAAGCTGCTCAAAGTTGTGGCGCGGGCGCCCTCGCCCGCGTGGCTGCTGCCCAGGCGGGGGGAACCGGGTGCCTTGTTGGGCCGCAACTCTCTTGTCAATCAAGAGCTCTCCTCCAATGCTGCTCACTGCCCCATCCAGGGTGCTCCTGCCAAGTGGGTCTTGGTGAGCTAGGGCAGAACCGGCTTGATCTCCTGCATCGTTCCACATGTGAGCGAATGACGAAAGCGGGAGCAACTATGAAGAGCTTCTTGGCGGGATTGGGACTGGGGGTGGTCACGGCAGTGGTTCTGAATCAGCGTGCCCGAGGCCGAAACCGGCAAAAACGGACTTTCAGCTCAACCGCGGCTGAGCCACGCGTGGGGAGCGACCGGGGCATCGTGGTGGCGTCCAGCCGGCCGGAACGCGGTTCGAAGAGCGCTTCCCAAAAAGCTGTGCTTGCCCCAGCCGGAATGGCAGGCCGCCCGGAGCAGCCCCAGCCGGCTCCCGTCCTCAGCCCCGAAGAAGTGCTTAATTCGGCTACACGGCAACAGTTGCTTTCGGTGTATGGCATTGGCCCGGTGCTCGCTGACCGCATCATTCAAAACCGGCCTTACACGGCGGTCCATGACGTGGTGAAACAGGGAATCATTCCGGAGAGCATATTCGTGCAACTTAGAAAACAACTGCTGGACCGCCGCGGCGCCTGAACGGCTGTCCGGCCACAGAACAGGGAGGATGGTTCGCCATGCCCGTACTACAGAGTTCAGTAAAGCTAGCCACCAAGCACATGCCCAAGATAATCTCACCCAGAGCTCACGCCGTGCTCGACTATGTGGCGGCGGGAACCTTCCTGGCGGGCGGAATCCTGCTGCTCATGCGCAGGCGGGACAAACGCCCCGGTATCAGCGCTCTGGTTTGCGGGGTGGCGGAGACAGTGACCAGCCTGTTGACCGATTATCCCGGCGGGGTTACCGGCCTGATCCGCTTTCCTACCCATGGCAAGATTGACATGGGGCTGGCGGCGATGACGGCCACCCTGCCCGAGTTCATGGATTTCGCGGATGGCCAGGACATGGGCTTCTTTCGCGCCCAGGCGCTGCTGATCACGGCGAATGCCGGGCTGACCGATTTCGGAAAGGGCCGCAATTACGAGGAAGCATTGGAGCCCGAGGCGGCATAGACAAACGCTCCAGTGCAGCCGGCTGACTAGGCCTCCGGACCGGTATAGAGAGGGAGAGAGGCGCAGGTGTTTTTAATGAGCTCTTGTTGGGCCGTGGTCAGAAACTCGAATTCAAATCCATAGCGGAATGCAATTTTGTTGCGCACCACGGCGGTAGCGCGCAACGGGCCGCCGGGAAGCTGCATGCTGAACTCTATAGTTTCACCCGCGGATAACTGCTCCGGCAGGATGGCCGAAATTCCCGACTCGCTGATTTCCAGAGCGATGCCGGGAATCATGGTGCCCGTTCCCGCACGCCGCCATAAATTCATTGGAATGGCCAAATGGTGGCGAGGGTGACGGCGATGAGCGGAATGGCTGGCGGCCGCCCTGTTATCGGATTCCCCCGAATGCAGCATCCTGCCTGGCTCCTTAGCAATCTCACATCGTGCTCGGACTTACTGTGGGTAAATCAGAATTGTAAAAGAAGGTCGTGACGCGAGAAATGTACCGTGGTAATGGGGTTTTTCCCGACTTCACCGGGAGAAGCACGCAGAGGCGGCGATTTTTACGTCTCCACGGGAGTGGGTGGGGCGGGTTCGGTGTAAAGCGCGTCAATCTGCTGGCGATAGCGCTCTTCCACCTGGCGGCGGCGCAGCTTCATGCTGGCGGTGAGCAGGCCGTTGGCCACAGAAAATTCCTCCGCTACCAGCAGAAACTTCTTGATCTGTTCGTAGCGGGCCAGTTTGTGGTTGATTTCTGAAATCACGCCCTCATAAAGCCCGCGCACCGCGGAATCGGCCACCAGTTCCTCGCGCGAATTGAAGCGCAAGCCATGGTTGCGGGCCCATGGCTCCAGCATACGGAAATCAGGAGCGATAATCGCGGAGGGAAACTTGCGCCGGTCGCCCAGCACCACCGCTTCGCCCACCCAGGGGCTCATCTGCAGGGCTTTTTCGATGGGCTGCGGGGTAATGAACTTGCCGCCAGAGGTTTTGAGCAGATCTTTCTTGCGATCGGTGACGCTGAGAAAGCCCTCGCTGTCCAGATTCCCGATATCGCCGGTATGGAACCAGCCGTCCACCAGGGCCTGGCTGGTCTGCTCCGGCAGGTTCCAATAACCCTGGAAGACAGATGGACCGCGCACCAGGATTTCGCCGTCATCGGCGATTCTGACTTCGACGTTGGGTAGTGGCCGGCCCACGGTGCCCAGCTTATGGTGGGCGGGAGTATTGACGGCGATGACGGGAGAAGTCTCCGTCAGGCCATAGCCTTCGTCAATGCGAATGCCTACGTCCGCGAACCATTCGCCCATCTGCCGCGCCAGGGGAGCGCCCCCGGAAAGGTAAATGCGCACCCGCCCGCCCATTCCGTTGCGCACCTTGGAGAAAACGAGCGCGTCCGCCAGTCGCCAGGAGAGGGAAGCTGGACGCTTCTGCTCCAGAGTTTCCGCGCGGTGGGCGTGACCCACCTTCATGGCCCAGTTGTAGAGGGCGCGCTTGAGTCCGCTCTGAACCTTGAGCTGCACCTGGCCATACATCTTTTCGTACACCCGGGGAACGCCCACGAAGGTGGTGGGTCGCACTTCCTGCAGGGTGAGGGGAAGTTGTTCGATGGCCGGGCAATAAGCTAAGGTGACGCCGCGGTAAAGCCAGGCATAGTCCACGTGGCGCGCGGTTACGTGTGCCAGGGGGAGAAAAGAAATACCCACATCGCCCGGCAGAACCGGAACTTCGTGCAGGGAATATTCCACATTGCAGGCCAGGTTGCCATGGGTCAGCATGGCGCCCTTGGGCACGCCGGTGGTTCCGGAGGTGTAGATGATGGTAGCCAGGTCGCGGGCGGTGATGCGGCGGGCACGGGCGTCGAATTCGCCATCCCGACTGGCGGGGCCATCATGCATAAGGCGGGACATGGGCACGGCCTCCGGTGTGCCTGCAGAATCCATGATGACCGCCTTTTCCACCCTGGTCTGGCTCCTGGCGGCCAAAAACTTCTGCAATTGGGCGATGGTGGAAAGAAAGATTATCCGGGCGCCGGAATCCTTGAGGATGTAGGCGGTCTGTTCCGCAGTCAAAGTACCGTAGATGGGCACTGTAACCGCGCCCAGCGCTTGGATGGCAAAATCGGCCACCGCCCATTCGGGACGGTTTTCGCTGAGAATGGCTACCCGGTCGCCCTGGCGAATGCCCCATTGTTCCAGAGAGCGCGCCACCCCCAGAACGTCACGGTAAAGCTCATGAGACGAAATGGAGCCCCACTTGGCCGGTTGCTTGTACATCATCACCTGGCCGGAATTGCGCTCCACCACGGTGTAGAAAATCTCGTTAATGGTAGTCAGGCTCATGGCGAAAATCGGGTCCGTTGCCGGTGCGCGTTAACATCGTCGCGATTTGCCGGTCAACCACAGGGGACGGCAAGAAAAAGCCGTAACCGCCGGCACATATTCACTTCTAATTGTTGCCTGCTCGCGACTCTACTGGCAACTCGGGGCGCAGGCAAGTGTGGGTGCCGAATTGACCCCTTCCCCTTTTGGGAATAGGCTTAGAACCCGCATTTGGGAGGAACATGATGTGCAACAAGCCTTTGCAGTGGGTGATGATGTTTTTGCTGGCCTGTGGTTTGTTGGCACCTTCGGTTTCGCAGAGTGCCTGGGCGGCCGACAAGAAGAGCCCCGCCAAAGCCGAGGCGCCAATGAAATTGAAGGTAGGGGACATGGCGCCCAATTTCACCCTGCTGGCTTTCGACGGGCACGACCTCAAGAAGGTGTCGCTGAGCGATTTCCACGGCAAAAAAGACGTGGTGCTGGCCTTTTATGTTTTCGCCTTTACCGGGGGTTGAACCCAGGAAATGAAAGCCTTCCAGAGCAATTTGAGCAAGCTGGAAGGCGCCGACACCCAGGTTCTGGGTGTGAGCATGGATAGCCCCTTCTCCAACTTTGCTTTCGCGCAACAGAACGGCGTCACCTTCCCTCTGCTGGGCGACTTTGGCGGCAAAGTGACCCGCGAGTACGGTCTGGCAAAAAACTATGACATCGAGGGCGTGTCGCTGGAGTCGGCGCGGCGGGCCACCTTCCTGATTGATAAGTCGGGGAAGATCACTCACGAGCAGGTGGACAACGAAGCCGTGGACCCCACCAAGACCGTGGATGCTTGCGTGCGGCCCAAGATGAAGAACTAAACAAAGCTGGTCGGAATATCGTATGCGGCATGTTCTCGGGCGGATTGACCGCTGCCCGAAGCCGTTGTTATCATGGGTTCGCGGGGTGGAGCAGTCTGGTAGCTCGTTGGGCTCATAACCCAAAGGTCGGTGGTTCAAATCCACCCCCCGCAACCA
>DATJEH010000212.1:0-15997 GCA_035496875.1 Terriglobales bacterium
GCTCAGGGCAGGCTCTGCTCCAGCCGCTGCTGAGCAGGGCGGGAAGGAGGCTGTATGAAGCGCAGAGAATTTCTCACCCGAGCCGGTCAAGGCCTGGCTGCGGCCGCGATTTCCGCAGGCGCCGGCGACCTGCTGTTCGCCAAACAGAGTGCCGGCGGATCCGCCGCTTCGCCGAAGCTGGAGCAGGTTTGCATTTCCAGCTGGAGCTTCCACAACTATTTTTCTTCCACCCGGGAAAAGGATTTTCAGCTGTCGGGCGAAATGCTGAAGCTGGTGGATTTTCCCGAGATGGTGGCCGACCGCTATCACGTCCACACCATGGAATTCGTGGCGCCGCATTTCGAGTCCACCACTCCCAGCTATCTGAACGAACTGAAGGCGCGGCTGGCCAAGGCGCACTCGCGCGTGGTCAACATCCCAGTGGATATCGAGGAATTCCAGAGCGGCGGCGGGCTTTCCGATCAGAATGACGCGGTGCGCAACAAGGCCATTCAGGGGGCGATGCGGTGGATTGACGTTGGCCGCGAACTGGGCTGCCAGTCAGTGCGCTGCGACCCCGGCAAAATGCACCCCAGCAATCTGGCGCCTACCGCAGATTCCTACAAAAAGATCGGCACCTACGGCGGGATGAAGAAGATCAAGGTGATCATCGAGAACCACGATGAGATCGGTTCCACCCATCCCGAGGTGCTGGTGAGCCTTTTCAAGATGGTGGGCCACCACCGGGTGGGGGCGCTGCCCGATTTCGGCAATTTTCCCGATGAAGCGACACGGGAACGCGGGCTGACGCTGCTGTTTCCCTGGGCGTTCGACGTTTGCCACGCCAAGGGCTACGAATTCGACGCCGCCGGAAAGGAAACCAAGTTCAACTTTCCTAAATGCGTGGACATTTCCAAGAAAGCCAAGTTCGGCGGCGTGTACTCGATTGAGTTCGAAGGCCCCAACACCTACGACCCCTATAAGGGCGTGCAAAATGTGGTGAATGAGCTGGTGATGTATCTATAAGGTCCAGGGAGACGTAACCAGGTATGCCTCCAGCAGTTCACGTAGCGGTGTGAGCGCGGATTTCCGTAGAGACGTTGCTTGCAACGCCTGCTTGGGCGCGCCAGATGAAAGCGGGCAGGTTTTAATGAGAACGATCCCACTGGGGCTAAAGCCCTGCAGCGTAGAAGCCCGTTATCGCACGGCTGAAGCCGTGCGCTTCCACGCCCGAGAGAACTTGCGTTCTGCAAAGCAGACTTTTTCAGCCAATGCCAATTCGTGCCAGGTCCCTTTATGTTGCAGGTAATTCGCTCGCCCAAAGTTTACGACGTCTGCATAATCGGTTCCGGCGCCGCCGGAGGCACCGCCGCCAAGGTTCTTACCGAGGGCGGCCTGAACGTGGTGCTACTGGAAGCCGGGCCGCCGGTTGTTCCCGCGCGCGACTTCAAGGAGCACATGTGGCCCTACGACCTGCCGCATCGCGGCGAAGGCGTGGGCGGCAAGCATCGCGACGGCATCGAAGGAGTGAACGATGAGTTCCTCGCTCCCAACGGTTTCTGGAACATCGAAGGCGAGCCCTATACCACCGCTCCCGGTTCCACGTTTTACTGGTTCCGCTCGCGGATTGTGGGCGGCCGCACCAACCACTGGGGCCGGATCGCGCTGCGCTTCGCGCCCGTGGACTTCAAGGCCCGCTCCCATGACGGGATGGGCGACGACTGGCCCATCAGCTACCAGGATGTGGCCCCGTACTATGACAAAGTGGAGTCCTATATCGGCGTGTTTGGCACGAAGGAAAACATTGCCAGCGCGCCGGACGGAATTTTTCTGCCGCCGCCGAAGCCGCGCTGCACGGAAATCTTCATCAAGCGGGCGTGCGACAAGATCGGCGTAACCTGCGTTCCTTCGCGACTGGCCATCATCACTCAGAACCATAATGGCCGGGCCGCGTGCCACTACTGCGGACAGTGCGGGCGGGGCTGCATTCCGGCGTCGAACTTCAGCTCCAGCCAGGTGATGATTCCGCCGGCGAAGAAGACCGGGCGCTTGACCATGATTACGGAGGCAATGGCTCGCGAACTGATTGTGAGCAAGTCGGGCAAGGTGGAGGCGGTTTCCTATATAGACAAGAAAACGCGCAGCGAACAACAGGTGCGCGCCCGGGCGGTGGTGCTGGGAGCGAGCGCGTGCGAATCCGCGCGTCTGCTGCTCAACTCGCGCTCGGCGCTGTTTCCGGACGGTCTGGCTAACGGCTCCGGCGTGGTAGGGCGCTACCTGACCGATAGCGTTGGCAGCAACGGGGGCGGCTACTTTCCCCAACTGGAAAAGATCCCTCCACACAACCACGACGGGGTGGGCGGCATGCACCTGTACATGCCGTGGTGGAAGTACGACCGCAAAAATGAGTTTTTGCGGGGCTACCACATCGAGTTCGGAGGCGGGCGCTTTATGCCCTCGGTGGGGGAATTCGACGACGTTTGCGACCAGTTCGAGGGCTACGGCGCGGCGCTGAAGAAGAAATGCCGCGACAGCTACGGCACCACGATTGGTTTCGCCGGCCGCGGGGAGATGATTCCCAATCCTGACTGCTACTGTGAAATTGATCCCAACCAGGTGGACGAGTGGGGCATTCCGGTGCTGCGTTTTCACTGGAAATGGGGGGAGAACGAATTGGCCATGGCGGAGGACATGCAGAATACCTTTCGCCAGATTGTGGAGGCGGCAGGCGGCACCTACCTGGAATCGCGCCTGCCGGAAAGCCACATTTCCAGCGGCGGCGAAATCATCCATGAACTGGGCGTGGCGCGCATGGGCTCAGACCCGCGCAAGTCGGCGCTCAACGGCTACTGCCAGGCACATGAAGTAAAGAACCTGTTCATCACCGATGGAGCATGTTTTGTGAGCAATGCCGATAAGAATCCTACGCTGACCATCATGGCACTGTGCTGGCGCGCTTCCGAGTACTTGCTCAGCGAGGCCAAGAAGGGGAATATTTGAAGATTGATTCAATGACGGGTTCGGTCCCACCCTTTGCCTAAACCGCAAAGGGTGGGGCACCCGCGAGGCGAGGAAGGGGAATATTTGAAGATTGATTCAATGACGGGTTCTATCCCACCCTTTGCCTAAACCGCAAAGGGTGGGGCACCTGCTGAAAGTAGTCAGGGGCTGAAGCCCCGGGTACGGAATGTGGTTCATCAGCAGGCCTGAAGGCCTGCGCCACCCGGACTAAAGAAACTATGTCTATTACACGACGCGACATTCTCAAGACTCTGGGCGCGGGGGTAGTGGCCGGATCGGTGCTCAAGGTGATCCCGGCGCAGGCGGCGGAATACGCCCACCGCATGGTGGAGCAGGAAAAGGGCGCGACGGGGACTTACCAGCCCAAGTTCTTCACGGCCCACCAGTACACCACGTTGCGGAACCTGTGCCAGACCATTATTCCCCCCGACGGCAACTCCGGGGGAGCGATCGAGGCGGGCGCGCCTGAATTCATTGATCTGCTGACCAGTGAGAACACGGAATATCAGCTCACCCTGGGGGGCGGGCTGATGTGGCTGGATTCCGCCTGCAGCGACCGCTACGGCAAGGTTTACCTCGACTGTGCTCCGGCCCAGCAGAAAGAAATACTGGACCTGATTGCCTACAGCGCTAATGGAGTGAAGGATGCGCGCCTGAGCCAAGGCACGGCGTTCTTTGCCTGGCTGCGCAAGATGACCTGCGACGGTTTTTTCACCAGTAAGATCGGCATCAAGGATCTGCAGTACATCGGGAACACGTTTCGGCTGGATTTTCCCGGCTGCCCGCCACCGCCGGAAAGCTAGATGAACAGTGGCAGGACGGCACGGCTAAAGCGTAGCCTTCCGAAAAACAAGGCTGGTTTACTGGCACCGTCTGCCGCGAAGAGGGAACTATGAGCGACAACTCGAACTGGCGTTCCAATCGCCGCGAATTTCTGACTGCCACCGGCGGGTTAGTTGCCGCCACGCTCGCCTCCGCGGAACCGCTTTCCGCCCTGGCCGGTTCTCCGGGAGCGAACCCCGGCTCGGCGACGCAGGCCAATTCCGGGCAGAGCGCAGGCGCGAATTCTCCCCGCAAGCTGCTGATCGGCGTCTTCGACCCGGTTTACAACCATCTGAGCCTGGAGCAGATGCTGGAGAAGATGAGCGCGCTGCAACTGGAGGCGGTGGAGATAGGCACGGGGGGATATCCCGGCGCCAGCCATTGCCCGGTGCAGGAGCTGCTGGCCGATCCGGCCAAGGCGCGCGCCTGGAAGAAGAAGTTCGAGGACCGCAACATCCGGGTGGGAGCGCTCAGCTGCCACGGCAATCCGGTGCACCCAGACGCTAAGATAGCGGCGCGCGATGCCCAGATTTTCCGCAATACGGTGTTGCTGGCCGAACGCCTGGAGGTGCCGGTGATCGTCGGTTTTTCCGGCTGCCCCGGAGGCAGCCCCACCGACACTATGCCCAACTGGGCGACTTACCGCTGGCCTCCGGAATACGCGCAGATTCTCGACTGGCAGTGGAAGGAAAGGGTTATCCCCTACTGGAAAGAAGCAGCCAAATTTTCCCGCGAGCACGGAATTCGCAAGCTGGCCTTCGAAATGCATCCCGGCTTCTGCGTTTACAATCCCAAGACCCTTATGCGCCTGCGGGAAGCCGTGGGCGAAGAAATTGGCGCCAACTGCGACCTGAGCCACCTGTTCTGGCAGCAATGTGATCCCGTGGAGGTCATCCGCTTCCTGGGCAAGCAGGGAGCTATCTATCACGCCCATATGAAAGATACGGTGCTGTTTAAGGACAACATCGCCAAATACGGCGTGCTCAATTTTGCATTCGAGCCCAAGGACATTCCCAGCGCCTCCGCCATCTTCCGCGCCGTCGGCTACGGTCATGGCGCTAACCTATGGAAAGACGTAATGCGCACCTACATGGAAGTAGGCTATGAGGGCATGCTCAGCATCGAGAACGAAGATCCAATCCTGCCCGGCGAGGTGGGAGTGGAGCGTGCCGCTTATGTGCTGAAGAATGTGCGCGAGGAGTTGCTGAATACAAATCCCGCTAGCGCGTGATGGCGACAAGCAGTGTTGTGTTTCGCAACGCCCCTTTGGCTGTCGTGTCGGAATGCTGTCAAGCGCCGACGCATCCCTTCGGTTACGACGGTTCGAGTGTTTTCCTACTAATGTGTGACCCTCATCACAGTTTTCCCGCGACTGCCACAGTAAAGTACGTGCAATCAAGTTGGGCTGAGGCCCAGGTCGCGGTGAAACGGGTAATTGCGATGGAAACGCAAGGCAAGACTATTCTGATTGTGGATGATGACGAACAGGTGCTGATTGACCTGGAACGTCTGCTGGAAGACCAAGGCTACGACACCACCACGGTGTGGAGCGGCCGGGAAGCCTTGCAGCTGCTGCAGTCAAAAACATTCGACTTCATTCTGCTGGATGGCGACCTTCCCGATCTGACGCGCGAAGAACTGATGCGCCAGGCACAGCAGTGTTCCAAGTCGCACTGGATTGTGCTGCAGCCCCAGACGCGCTTTCGGCCCGGGCCGGTGCCGGCGAATGCGGTATGCAAATCGGAGCATGGCGCGATTCTTTCCAAGCTGCGCGAATGCCTCTCCGGACGGGAGCACGTAGTTGCCGGCAAGCGCGCCGGTAACATTGCCTGAACGGTTTCTTAATTGTCGAGATAGATAATGCGCCGAACGCCCCAGAGACAGGTGCGCGCTCGGGCGCATTTGGGGTGTGCGGTGTTAGGAATTGACGTCTGTGAGGAAGGAAGACAGGTCCACTTTGTCGTCCTGGCGAGCCGGGGAAGGAATTACGGTGACGTTGCCACCGGCGGAGGGGGCTTGTTCTGCAATGCCCAGCAGGGGTGCTACTACGCGGAGCGCCTCGATCTCAGTGCGTAACTGCTGCATCCGCGCTTCCTTCTGTTGCAAGACTTCCTGAATATTTTTCATGTGGCCCCCACTCGTCAACTGAGAACCCGCCAACTTGGGAGTCCCAGTAGTCGTGTCAGCAGGAGGGTAAGCGCCAGTGCCGCCTTCAGCCAGATAACCAAAGGCAGTGGCCTAGCGGCCATGCTTTTCTGTTGTGCGGCGGCTGACACCAAACCCTCGGCCTTTTCTTGCCTCACTTTACCTTATGGCAGCGGTTCTGGTATGAGTTTTCTGGCTGGACCGGCGGAAGATGAGCTGAGCTTGCCCTGGCACCCAAGGACCCATTGATCGCGCCCAATTACCTTTCTGCCGCTTTCAGCCTGGCGACGATATTGTGCTGGGGAAGCGCCGATTTTATCGGCGGCATGGCCGCCAAAACGGCGGACTCGTTCCTGGTTACCGCACTCGCCCACGTCAGCGGTTTCGCCCTGATGGCGTCTGTGGCGCTGCTGGCGCATGCTCCGTTTCCTTCTATCGGACCTATGATGTGGGCTCTGGCGGCAGGCGCCAGCGGCGGGGTAGCGCTGGCCATCTTTTACCGTGCCCTGGCTTCCGGACACATGGGGCTTAACGCGCCCGTGGCCGCGCTGCTGGCGGCTACCATCCCGGTGGCTTTCGCCTTCACGGTGGAGGGGATTCCTCATCCCCTGCAAATTGCCGGGTTCGTACTGGCCGGCCTGGGCATCTGGTTCATCTCCAAGCCCGACCATCTCAGCGGCCGGCCTAAAGGGCTGGTTTTGGCGGTGGTTGCGGGATTTGGTTTTGCAGGGTTCTTTTTATGCATCAACCAGACCGGGGCCAGTTCCGCACTGTGGAGCGCGGCATTCTCCCGCTGCATCGCATTGGTTCTGGTCTCGATTATTCTGGCGGTGAATCGGGTCCGCGGGCCGGTGGCTACACGGTTTGCCTGGCTGGGATTGCTGGCGGGAGCACTGGATGTGAGCGGGACCGCGTTCTTTATTCGCGCCGATCAGACCGGGCGGCTGGACGTTTCCGTGGTCTTGTGTTCGCTTTATCCGATGATTACGGTTCTACTGGCAATCTGCTTTCTGAGGGAGCGATTCACGCGGATAAAGCTGGCAGGAATAGCGGCGGCGATCGCGGCGGTGCCCTTGATTATGTTGAAATAGTTCAGGTTTCAAAGTCTCAAGGTCAAAATCATCCACCGCCGAGAACGCAGAGTGCGCCGAGAAATCCACCCCATTTTTTGTAAGAATGAAGGGCTTGCCGTCAGATAATCTGTCGCGCTACCGGGTTTAGAGAGTTGGAACAATTCGGGCTTTGTTTGGAACCTTGTCTCACCCCGCACCAAAATTCCTCTTCCTGGCCGCTTCCACCCGGCTGACTGCGCCCAGAAAATCGCCATAAAGGTAGCAGGCGACGTCGCTGCTCTCCCCCGGAACCAGGTCGCGGACACGGCTGCCATATTTCTGCCGCAGCAGTCGCGCGAGCAGTTCGAATCGGTGATAGTCCTCCAGGTTGGCGGGTTCGCGGTAAATGACCTGATCGCCGTGGCGGATGATCCAGTGGCGCTGCTGTTGCGGCCCCTCACCCCGGAGTTGTAAATCCCAGACCAGGGTGAACTCCGGTTCTGCGATTTGCGGGAGTGCGGCGAGAATTTGCTGCGATTCCTTTTGCCTTTGTTCGCGCCAGGCCCGTGGGGTGGGCAGCTTGGGATTTCCGCTCATACCGCACATTGTACGAAAGGTGAGTAGGGTGCCTTTCATCTCAAGTGTGAAGACTGGGAGGGTTCCCAGGTACTCTCGAATGGCGATCTCAATGCTCGGCTCCGGTGGCCCCTCGGGCTAGCGTACTCTCGATGGCGCGGCGGATCTCTGCTCGCCGCTCTTCCGTATCAGACCAGGAAGATAGCGGCGCCTTATGGGAATCGAGCAAGGCTAATGCCTTTTCAGCGTATTGCCGTGCGAGATGCTTCTGGCCGTCTGCCAAATAGGCGTCGGCAAGGTTGTAGTGGGCGTCGGCCGAGTCGGGATAAGCGAGGAGATTCAGCTTGAAGACCGCGATTGCATTCTTGACATCGCCAGCGCGCTGAAAGTCCTCGCCGATGATGTCAGCGGCGACCTCGGGCCACAACTGGGCCTTAGGATCGCTCCGGCGGGCGTCCAATAATTGCTGCGTGACCTGGGCCGCTCCGCCGGGTAATTGCAGCTGATTGAGGATGGGCGCTGTTGCCAGCGCATCGGCGGGAGCGTGACCTGGAGTTTTGACGAGCGTGGTCACAAACCAGTGGACAATGATGCCGGGCAGCTCGGGATGAACCTGAAACATGTCAGTCCCGTGGCCGCCGTGGGCGGGGACTCTAGCGGAAGAGTCCTCGTACCAAAGCCAGGGGGCGTCTTCAGCTTCGGGGTAGTGCACCAGCCTCTTGCTCGGGCTGGATGCAGTGACATAGAGCAGTTTCATGGCGTCCTGCGTCGGCGGGTATTCGTCGTCATCAGAGAAGACGAAGAGTTCGGGCAATTGCGATGCCTGATGAAGAAACTGCAGCCCGTCGCGAAGTGTTTCGCCCGACAGGAGTGCGAGCGACTTGATTTGCTCAGGATGGCGGCGGGCCGCATCGACGGAGTAGAGGACGCCGAGCCAGCCTGCTCCTCCCGCCCCAATCAGGTTGTGAGCGACGCCCGGCTGCGAGCTCAAGTACCCAAGCGCGAGGTCAACATCGTCAGGCCAGCCCCGCTGGTACTTGCGGCGCTCAGCCTCACTGAGTTTGCCCAGGCGCGTCCCGCTTTCGCCAAAGCCGCGCAGATCGAGGGTGAGAGTGTTTATTCCCGCGGCCGCAAGCTGCGCCGCTACCGAGTCCCACGATTTGCGATCGCGATTGATCTGATGCAGCAGCAGCACACCGGGGCCGGGCCGCAGTGCGGCAAAGTAAGTTGCTTTCAGCGGCGTGCCGTCGGCAGCTTTCAGAGCGACGATGCGTGGCGCAGGGTTCTGGGCGAAAGCGGCCCAACCAGCGACTAACATCACCAGCAACATGCCCACACGTTTTCTCATTCCACTCTCCCCGTCGCACCGCTTACGGCAGGGGCGCAACGCTATTTCTGATCACTTTGCCGCCTTTCATGACAAAGCGGACGTGTTCCAATTGGGTAATATCAGCGACCGGGTCACCGGCGACGGCAATGAGATCAGCAAACCTGCCCGGCTCGATGGAGCCGATGCGGTCCTGCCATCCCAGCATTTCCGCGGCATTGCTGGTGATTGCGCGGAGGGTTTGGAGCGACGACATGCCGGCAGCACGCAAATTAAGCAAAGCCGCAATGCTGGCTTGGCCGCGCGTTTCGCCGGCATAGAACCAGCACATGTCCGATCCCGCAGCAAATTTGACCCCCGACTTCAAGACTCGCCGCACCAGCTGGTCGTAACGTTGTTTGCCGCGTGCCGCGGAACTCAACCTTTCAGCGCGGGCGGCGGGCGGGATCACGATGACTGGCTCGGCCATCTTGAGATAGCCTCCGCCATAGAAAGTGGGGGTCAAGTCGAAATAGATGCCCTTATCACGCATCAGCCTGAGCTGTTCGTCGGTTGCATCGTTGCCGTGTTCGATCGAATCCGCGCCGGCGTCGATCGCCGTTTGTATGCTGGTGGTATCGATGGCGTGAACCGCCACCCTCAAATGGTGGCGGTGCGCCTCTTCGACTACCGCCGCAAGTTCAGGAACTGTGAGGTTCTCATCGGCGGAGACCTTGATTACGTCAACGTTCTGGAGCTCATTCTGCCGAACTGCCTGCCGTCCCCGGTCTACTCCCTCGATGAGCAAGAACTCCTGCTGCAGGATGGCATCGGTAAGGGCAGGGTTGAGATTTTGAACATATTCACCTGGCGTGATCAGCTTGCGTCCGGAGGCCAATATTCTCGGCCCGGGGACGCGGCCGGCGTTGATGGCGTCACGCAGTTCGGTATCACCGTCAACCCCTGAATGACCCAGGTTGCGAACGGTGGTAATACCGCTCTCCAGGTCCTCTCGTGCCAACTGTGCGCCCAGCAGGGCGCGCTTGCTTGGCGATTCCACGATGGCCAGCAGCAACCCCGGAGCAAACAGTCCGTTGGCATGGCGGTCCTGCTCCGCTTCGGGTAACACAATGATGTCAAGGAACAGGTGGGTGTGGCCGTCAATCAGTCCCGGCAGCAGGGTCACGGAGCCCAAGTCAATGATTTTTGCCCCGGCAGGAACGCCGATTTGCGAAGACGAACCAACCTGTTTGATCTTGTCTCCTGCGATCAGAACGGCCGCAGGCGCGAGCACATTCCCGGTGCGTGGATCGAATAGCCGGGCGGCTTTCACCAGAGTGAGGGGAGCGGCCGATTGGGCGGCCAGTTGCAGCTGAGCTACCAACAACAGCAGCAAGAGGGTGGCGCACCGTCGCATTCGAGTTTGTGGTCGGGGAGGCATAGCCAAACTCCTACCTCCTACATATGGCGGTGATACTACTACAGTATACGTTGTATTTGCAACTATGCAGCCAGCCCTGGGAAGGAGGACGGGGACCGGAGTCAGTGGCGAAGAATGAAACAGCAGGCGGTATGTGCCACGGTTCCAAAGGTGGCCGCCACCATAACAGCGGCAAATAGCGACGCCAGCAGCAGGCTTGCCGCGCGCCGCGCCCGCAGTTGCCCCGACAGCCAGGCCAAGCGGTGGCTCAGATGCGAGGAGGCTGTGGCTTGCAGGGAGAGGGCTCGTTCCGGGACCGCAAGTTTTGCGAGTGCGGAAACCAGATCTGTTCCATGGGCCCGCTGGATGACAATTTCATCGCAGGAGAGCTCGCGATAGAGCGCCATCCTCGCTCCCGCCAGCCAGAGGAGTGGATGGAACCAAACAGCACACAACGAGAGTTCGTAAAGTACGCGGATCAGATTGTCGCGCCTTCTTGCGTGGGCAAGTTCGTGAAGCAGGACAGCGTCGAATTCCCGCTGATTGAGCAGCCGATCAATGCCGATGGGGAGCAGGATACACGGGTAAAAGATGCCACTGACCGCAGGAGCGGGATGCCTGGCGTCGAAACTGACGGGGATGCCATCTGTTGTGAAGCTAGACACCGTACCATGGACGCCGGGGCGGTGCGCGATTTGAGCTTCGCGGCCTTCACTACGAAGGCGCGAGGCCAACCGCATCAGCATGGTGAGTGTGCCAGCGATCCAAATCGCAGCCAGCAGGACTGCCGTACGTCCTTGCGTCAGGTTCCATATCGGCCCACCGAGAGCACCGAGGGGAGCGGCCCATCGCAAATGCAGCTTCCATACCTCATCCACGATTGCGCCGACCGGCACGATGAAATTGAATGCGGTGACAACCCAAATCCAATATTTCGTGGTGGCGCTGGCACCCCGAATTGACGTCAGCAACCATGCGGCAGCGCCGACGAGGGATGCATACAGCAGGTGGACGCTGAAGTAGTACATCACACGTGCGATATGCTCATGCACTTTTGCCTCCACGGCCGCGGCCGTTCTTATCAGTGCGTGCAGCACTTTGCAGCGCCTTAAGGTCCCGCAAGCTGAGGGTGCCATTCTCGAGCAGATTGGAGACGAGAAGACGCGGCGATCCACCAAACAGATCCAGCAAGTCGCGTACCAGCCTGCCGCGGTATTGGCTCTGATTGATAGCGGGCTCAAAGAGCTGGGCGTTGCCAATTTTCTTTACTTTCCTCAACGCGCCTTTCTCCTCAAGCCTATAGACGAGCGTTTGCACGGTTGTGTAAGCGACACGTTCGTCTTCCGGCAGGCTTTCCAACACCTCGCGCACAGACGCAGTTCCCAGTTTCCAGTACTGTTCCAGGATGCGAGTTTCGGCTTTTGAAAGACGCGGCTCTTTCATAGTCTCCTACTCATCCCGGCAATGCTACTACAAGGAACGGCATATTGGCATGATTGTTCTTCAGGACGGGACAAAAACAAGCTTGTGCGTCGGTACCATGGTTCAGGACGGCCAGGTATTCGCGGGCGAGGGCGCCCGGGCCACAAGTATGCCTGGTTACCGGCCGCCGGCTACCGACAGTCGGTGGCTGCTTCTACTCGGTGGCGATCTTCCACCCCTTGTCGGTACGCACCAGATTTATGGAGGCGCGGGTCGGGTCACCGTGGTAGAAATCAGCGCCGTACTTTTCGATCAGGGTGGCACGATCCCAAGTGTTGAAACTCTTTACCAGCGTGCCGGCAGCATCAAAATCATTCCCCAATTGGTTGGGAACCCACTTCCAGGCGTACTGCACAGAGGCGTCATTGACGCCGGTCATAGTGATGTTGGAAATCTCAACCAGTTGGCGTTCCGCCAGGGGAATAGCGTAGGAAATAGTCTTGTCGGCATTCTTCCACTTCTTGAAGCCCGGGATAGAAGCCAGGCGCTCGCCGGCCGGCGTGAGTGTGACCATGGTGCCGCCGCCCGCTGTTTTGGCGGTCTTGACCGCGCCTATCTTTTCCAACAGACGGTAATGGGGGTCGCGGGGCTTCTCGTCCACGCTGGGCATGACCAGGCCGCCGTGAAAATGGATGACCGCCGGGCCCTGGGCCTTGAGGATGCTTTCCACCACGCTGCCCGCTTCCCTGGTTGATAACGGCTGGCGGGCGCGGATTTCCAGCACCACGTACGCCACCACGCCCAAAACCGCCGCCATCAGCGACAGGAGCAGGAGGAGCGGCAGAACCGATGACTGCTTTTCCATCTTGACTTCGGCTTCGAAAATCTCTGACATGGCGCTTCTCCCTGACCGCTTATCGCGCGGTCATCTCCAGCCCCAGTTTGTTCTTTCCTGTCCGCGCAGGCAGTGATGCAGGTCACATACGGGGAGTGAGGCTGGGTGTGTACGATGGTTGGCTGGCGTAGCCCGGGTTCGCCGGGAGCGGAAAGGACGACACTCAGCGTCCGACCTTGTACAATGGCCCAGTCCTGCGCAGGCGGCAGGCAGGTTGGGGTAAAGGCTATGCCGTGCCCGGGCACAACTTAGGGCCTCGCCGGGCGAACAACCCAAGACTTAGAAAACTGCTCCAATTGGACACGACCCGCGGTTCAGCAGTGTTGCGGACGCGAAGGAACTCCGGACAAGGCTCAAGGATGATCACACAAGAAACGTTGCTGTCGCGGCAGCGCTCCCGATCGCTTTCCCGGCAGGTTTTCCTGTTTGCCAGAAACTTTTTCCGTTATCCCAAGCTGCTGGGTTCGCTGGTGCCCAGTTCACCTTTCCTGGTGAAGCACATGCTCTCGTTTATTCCCTGGCAGCAAGCGCGGATCGTGGTGGAATACGGTCCCGGTGTGGGGACGGTCACAAGGGAAATCCTGAAGCGAATTGGCCCGGACGCGACGCTGGTGGCGATCGAGCTGAATCCCGAGTTCGTGGAATATCTGCAGAACGAGATTCGTGATCCACGACTGAGAGTGGTGTATGGTTCGGCGGCCGACGTGCGCACCATTTTGCAGCAGTTGAATCTGCCGCATGCCGACTACATTATTTCGGGCATCCCCTACACGCTGCTGCCCGACCGGATCCGGCGAATCGTGACCCGCGAATCGCACTGCGTGCTTAATCCCCAAGGCGCGTTTCTGGTATACCAGTTCACCCGCACGGTTTTGCCGTATGTGGATTCTATCTTTGGCAATGTGCAGCAGGATTTCAAGCTGCTCAACATTCTGCCCGCCCGCATTTACTACTGCACGCCCTGATGTCGCGCCACGGCCCGCGAATCACGACCGCGAGTTTGATAGCATTTGTGGGGCATGGGTGTAACTGAAAACTAATCGTTGGGCTGCCACCCTTCTCATGATCCACGAAATCATTCCCGTTGGCCCACTGCAGTGCAATTGCTCGGTTATTGGAGACGAGGGCACGCGCGAGGCCATGGTCATTGATCCCGGCGACGACATCAATGAGGTTCTGGCGCTGGCGCAAAAGCACGGCCTGACCGTCAAAGAGATCGTGATTACGCACGCCCACATTGACCACGTAGGCGGAGCCATGAAGCTGCGGCAGATTACCGGCGCGCCCATTCTGCTGAATCAGAACGACTACGCCCTGCTCAAGATGCTGGACCTGCAAGCCGCATGGGTGGGCATGGCTTCACCCGGCAAAGTGGAAATTGACCAGGGGCTGGGGGAAGGCGACAAGGTACGGGCCGGCAGCCTGGAAGCAACTGTCCTGCACACGCCGGGGCACACCGAGGGCAGCGTTTGCCTTTACTTTCCGGCGCAGCAGAAGCTGATTGCCGGGGACACGCTGTTTGCCGGGAGCATCGGACGCACCGACCTGCCGGGCGGCTCCCTGGAAAAGATTATGAGCTCACTGCAGCAGCGCGTACTGGCCCTGCCCGATGAGACCATCGTGGTGCCTGGGCACGGCCCGCTGACCACGATCGGCGAAGAGCGCGAGAGCAATCCCTTCCTGGCGGGGTGAGATCAAATTCTTTCACCACAGAGGACACAAAGGACACAGAGGAAACAATTGAAAAGATAGTTCAGGAAGTTCAAGAATTACGATCAAGGGAACCTTCTGGACTGTGCGCGGCGCGAAACAGCGGTGCTCAGTGGTCAAATTCCTTCACCACAGAGGACACAAAGGACACAGAGGAAGACAATTGAAGTGATAGTTCAGGAAGTTCAATACTTGCGATCAAGGGAACCTTCTGGCCTGCGCACGGCGCGAAACACCCGAGTTCAGTGAAACAATATTTCCTCTGTATCCTGTGTGGTGAAAACGAATCTACGTGGGCCGGGTCAGCAGATGTGCTGCAGCAGGCGGCTTACTCCCTCGCGGAATGGTTCTGGCGGTGTGATCAGGCTGAGCACCAGGTAGCCGTCGCCGGGAAAATCGTAGAAGTGACCAGGATGGACGAAAACCGATTGCCGCTCCAGGAGGGCCAGCGTCAATTCTTCGTCAGAGCCCGCTACCGGCACCCGCAGCACCGCGTACCAGCCGCCCTCGATGAGCAGCCTCTGGCAGGCCTTCTGGGGAGACAGTTGCGCGTCCAGTTGGGATAGATTGGCGGCAATGCGCTCGAGCAGCTGGCCGCGCATGGCATGGCGCTGGAGGAGCAGTTGTGGCGTGGCCAGCTGCAGCGGCGTGCTGAGAGATAGATAAGTATCGGCAATCACCTCCAGCCGCTCACGGGCAGTATGTTGCAGGTCGCTGGGGCCGCTGGTCACAATCCACGCCACCTTCATTTGCGGCAGGGCGGAGATTTTCGACAATCCGCTGAGCGTGAAGGTGAGGGTTTGGCGGTTGCCGGCAAAACTGGGCGGTGGCGGCCCGTTGTGGGCATAGTCGAGAAAAACCTCGTCGGCCACCAGGGCCAGCTGGTGCTCGTGGCACAGCCGGCTGAGGGCTTCGGCCTCGGCAGATTTTAGGTAAGAGCCGGTGGGATTGTTGGGGTGTACGACCATGACGGCGCGGCTGCGGGTGCTCACCGCCGAGTGCAGCGAATGCAGATCCACATGCCAGCCATGGTCATAAAACAGGGGGTAGGGGACGAGTTTCACGTCCTGCACGTCGGCCAGCAATTCGAACAGGGGGTAGCTGGGGGAGGGAACCAGCACCTCATCGCCGGGGTTGCACAGCAGGCGGAATACGAAAGAGTAGCCTTCACTGGTGCTGGTGGTGAGTACGATGCTTTCAGGATCAATTGGCGAGGCGTGTTCCTGGTAATAGGCGGCCACGGCGTGACGGGCACTGTGGAGCCCGTTGGGATCGGGGGAGTAGCCCAGCGATTCCGGGTTGGCGAGCGCGGACAGAATTTGGGGTTGGTGGTAGCGCAGGCCGCAGCGGGTGGGGTTGGACTCGGTGAGGTCAAGAATTTCAGCGCCGGCAGAGCGCAACCGCTGCAAGGCCTGGGCCACACGGTTGGGGGCTAGCTGCCAGTTGGTGCGCTGGGCAAACACCTGGCCATTGTACCGAGGCAGCCGGGTTTGACCCGCATCGCGCCAGCACATAGAATCAAAATGGCTCGTGTACTGCGTCCCTGCGGCGCCGTGCGGGCCGCCAGCCTGCTGCCCCCTCGTTCAACGGCAGGACAGCTGACTCTGGATCAGCATATCGGGGTTCGAATCCCTGGGGGGCAGCCAAAA
>DATJEH010000213.1:0-6421 GCA_035496875.1 Terriglobales bacterium
GGCCGCACCTCAGATATTACGGTCGTTTCTGGTCATCCACTCCTGGTACCAATTACTGTCGAAGCGGTCAAACGGCTCCACTTCCGACCCTATCACATGAATGGTGAAGCTGTGTCCATTCAAGGGTACGTCAGTTACGTGTTCAAATTCCTCCCAAACAGCAGGGCAATCGTGATTCTTGGCCCGTCGCAATGACAACGATTGCGGAGCGGGTGGCGTGCTTCGACTCCGCACAATGAGCAGCCCCGCGCTGAACCGCGTCATCTGAGCCAGCCACGCACAACCCGTACAACGACGCTTGAACTCAGGTCATTGACTAGTTTGAACGTGGCCTGCGCCGCGAAGCACCGAGAATGCGGTGAGCAGTGCTGCGAGAATCAAACCCACCAGAACCTGCGGGTTGCTCCGCATCGGAAGCCGGGTTGCAATAAACAGCATCAGCAGAAGCAGCACGATGTTGGCGATCACCGACACCAGGTAGACGCCCTTTGCGACCGAGCCATACGCCACCCGCAGCAGGTTGAGCGCCCCTATTGTGATCATGAGCAGGCCGCCACTTGCGAACCACACAGCGTTGATGCCCATGTCGGGGTTGACCTTCCGCGTTAACGCGGCGTGAGCGGCGCCGAACGCGATCAGCAGCCAGCCAAGGATAATATCGAGTGTTCTCACGGTTCCCAGAGTTTATAGCAACCCGCATTGAACCGCGGTCTCCTCAGGATTCCCACTCAAGCCCAAACCGGGCTTGAGTGGGGCACCTACCCGTGTGGCTTTCGGTTGGGGGGCAGCCTGCCTGCCCCCTTGTAATCACAACGCGGCGAGCAGGCTGTTTAAATCCTGAATCAGCGTAGACAACGGCCCTCCGCTGTTCAAGAGATTGGCGATGTCACACAGTAAGTTTCCGAGCAGATTGCCAGCTCCCGGAACCGCCGTAATCGTGAGGACAACCTGATTTAGGTCAACAACCAGGCCGAGAAGATTGAGGTGCAGCGGCCCCAACGTCAATGACAAGATTTGACAGCTTCCAGTGGCGCTGGTGACGGCTGCCGTAAAGGTTCCGGTAACAGTTTGTAAAACATTTCCAGCCGAATCCAATATTGACCCCGTAATGGTTCCGACTGCTGTTAAAAGCCCATTCGTGTTGGTAAAGTTGGTTACGCTGAGGACGCCATTGAAGGTTGAACCAGTTGGCACTGCCTGTCCACTCAGAGTGCCCCCCGTGAGCGTCCCACTTGCGGCTCCTTGCGCCAGCGCACTGGTGGCTGATGTACCCTTAGTCGCGGCTACTGCGTCCGGTGGAACCATGACGCAGAACGTAAATGCCATAGCTACTAAGACTGCAAGAACCTGTGTTCGCAGTCTTGGAAGTGGCGCTTTCATAGATTTCCTCCACATTGTGATAGTTCCTGCCCCGGAAGTGGCCATTCACCACGGCTCTGGGGAAAGTGTCCGTTGGGATGGAGAAGGTTCTGACCGGGATGGTCGCGGACTCGCTTCAACCCTCGAATCGTGTGTTGGTGCTGGTGAGGAGAGAGTAGGCAGCAACATCGCACGTTTCGGTGAGTGACTGACGAGAACAGCTGTCACTCAGCTTTACAATCGAAAACCGGCCTGCGGGCGTGATCTGGCGCGAGCTGGCTGTGTGCTGGGCGGGTGGCCCCCACAACGCGGTTTTCGTTGTAAAGGAATGAGCCGCGGTCTCCTCATCGGCCGGGTGTTCTGTCGCGCTGAACAGACAGGCGGCTACTGCGAGTCGGGCACGGTAATGGAGACGGCGTCATCGCCGAGGAAGCTGATGGTGACGCGGGTCTGCGCATCCACCGTGTGTCCGCCGACCTGGGCGGGAGCGTAGCGCCACTGTTTGACCGCGCGAACAGCAGCGGCGGCCAGAGCCCGGTCGCCGCTCAGCACCTCAACTTCTTTCACTGTGCCATCGCTGGCTACCACCGCCTTGAGCGCAACTTTGCCCACCAGGTTGGGATTGGGAGCAACGGGATAGATGAAGCCGGAACGCGGAGCTTCCGCAATCCGGGGCAGGTTCGGCAAATCTGGGACAGCGGCGGAAACTTCCGGCTTGGCCGCATGACCTGCGGCGGCGGTGGCGGCGGTCGCGGACTTAGCCGGGGACAGGCGCTGAAGGTCCGGTTTCGCGGAGGTCACCGCGGGCTGTGGTGCGAGCACAGCGACAAGCGGCGGAGCTGCCGGCGCCGGCGCGGAAGCGATGGTGAGCTGCGGCAATCTCCACAGCGGCACCAGCCAGAAGGCGAGGAGCAACACAGCGGCCGCGCTGATGGCTACCGAGGCTGCCGCCCAGAGAATCGGCCTTGTGCGGCGGACACCTTCATTTTGCGGCGCCGGAACGGGAGGCGCTTCCCTCCCGGACGCCGGAAAGGGCGCGGGGCTGTGGTGAACCATTTCTGGAACAGCGGCAGGCTTGAACGGCGCCCGCTCCACACCGGCTGGAGGGCTGGAATCGTGCAAGGCATCCTCCGCCCGGGCATGCAGCACCGCAACTTTGTCCGCGGGAACCGCCGGCTTTGACTTGGTGGCCGGCTCGGCCGCTTCGGCGAGAGAAGGCAGGCCGAACACTCTCATGTTTTCGACAATGCCGATAATCGCGCTGCTGGGCACAGGCTCAGCCAAATTGAGAAGAGCGGTGCGAGAGAGGCGCTCAATCAGGCGTTTCTGCCGCCGGTTGAGAATCTGTTGCGGCAAGCTGTGAAAGTTGCGGAAGGTCCAGCGCAGATACAGACTCTGCCAGCCCGTGGGGCACACGTATAACCGCCCTACATCGGTGCGGAGCTCCACCACACCATTTTCGATATTTGAAACCGCCGCCATCCTTAGGCCTGCTTGAAGGAACCGGAGGTTCCTGGGAGTCGGCGCGCCCTGGGGGAGCAAGCCGATTATATGACGGAAGCAAGCGGGCGCTGCGAAAAAATCTTACCGGCGGGCCTTTGCGACCGCAAAAAATCAGCTCTGCGAGGGAAAAGAAATTCCCCCGCGGACGGTTCGTCCCATTAGCTGGTTTCGCGGGCCAGGGCGCCCGCGCCACAAAGGGCGAGTCAGGTCTCCAACCTTCGCGGTCGAGGGCGCCCGCGCCACAGACGGCCGTAGTTGCGCCCGCCAGACCCCAGGCCTAAGGGCCCTCGGGAGAGCGCCTTCACTTTTGGGATGACGCCGCTCTCATTTTGGGGTGACTCCTCCCCCATTTCAAAAGAGAGATGCCGGGACCCAAATGGCACGCGCCCTAAGTGGCTAAATACCAACCGCTTGCCAACAGTAACCTCATGTGAATTACGGACGGGGGCGGCATGGCACCTATGGGCTATTCTCCCGCTCCCCGGCTCCCCGTAGCATGGCATCACCATCGCCCGAAGGGGCGAAATCTAGGGAGTTCGGAGAACGACCGTGAAGGAACTTTTGCAGAACCTGTGGTCCAACGATGAGGGACAGGACATTGCCGAGTACGCAGTGATGTTGGCTGTGATCCTGGTCATCGTGGTGGGCACGATCCGGCTGATCGGCACGCAGGCGAACAACGTTTTCTCGCAGACAGCCAGCGCTATTGGGTCCTAGTATCATCATTTGACCCTCGCAGTTAATCTCCCCCTTTTTCTTCTTCTGCCTCATCGATCTTTACTCTCATCGGACTCTACAGTTTTACCGATTGTGAACACCCGCTTCCCTCGCGGGTGTTTTTTTGGTTTCGGGATTACCTGCGTGCCGGTATGCCGCCACTTTCGTGCCATTCCACCCCGCAGGCTGCCTGGGTAGTATTGGTTTCGGCGAAGTACCTGGGGGAGGGTACGAGCCTAGGGGAGCAGCGGACAGCGTTCCGCGCTCCCTTTTTTCATGTCCGCGAAACCGTTTCCGCAAATCACAACCGCCTAAGCCGCCGGAGAGGGGTCTCGAGCGAGCGCCGTCTCATCCAGTTCCCGGCAGGAGCGATAGCCGCTTAGCGCCAAGGTCAGGTCCAGGTCGGCCAGAAAATTGAGCAGCACCTCGCGCACGCCCATCTCCCCGCCCAGCGCCAGCCCCCAAATATAGAGCCGCCCCAGGAGCACCGCCCGGGCGCCCAGGGCGAGCGCCTTAATGGCGTCAGCACCGCGGCGAATGCCGCTGTCGAAGAGCACGGGGATGCGGCGGTTGACGGCGCGAACCACGGCTGGCAGGGCATCCAGGGCGGCGATGGCGCCATCCACCTGGCGGCCCCCGTGATTGGAAACGATGAGCCCGTCCATACCGGCATCGAGCGCGCGCTGGGCGTCTTCGGGGTGCAGAACTCCTTTCAGCAGGATGGGCAAGCGGGTGTGGCCGCGCAGAAAACTCAGGTCGTTCCAGGTAAGAGCGGTATTAGAGCAGATGCCGGCCCAGAGCCGCACCGCGGCCATGGGGTCTTCCTGCGGCGGGCGCGGCAACAGCGAGCGAAACACCGGGTCGGTGAAGAAGTTAGCCAGGCCTTCCGCCTGCAGGAAAGGCAGGTAGGGATGCTGCAGGTCGCGCTCGCGCCAGCCCAGAATGGCGGTATCGAGGGTGACCACCAGGGCGGAGTAGCCGGCGGCTTCCGCACGCCGCAGCAGGCTGGCGGTGACCTCGGGATGGGTGGTCCAGTAGAGCTGGAACCAGCGGGGCGCGTCGCCACAGGCCTGGGCCACCGGTTCCATGGGGCGCGAGGAGAGGGTGCTGAGCACGCTGGGAACACCGAGGGAAGCGGCGGCGCGGGCGGTGGCCAGTTCGGCTTCGGCATGAATAATGCCTTGCACTCCCACCGGGGCCAGCAGCACGGGCGCGGGCAGGGTGCGGCCCAGAAGTTCGAGGCTCAGGTCGCGTTGCGATACATCGCGCAGCATGCGGGGCACAATGCGCCAGCGATAGAAAGCTTCGAGGTTGGCGCGCGCCGTCTGTTCCCCGCCCGCCGCCCCGGCCACGTAATCGTAGGCGCGAGGCTCCAGAACCTCCCTCGCTTTCTGCTCCAGCAGCACCGGGGAAACCGGCACCGCCGGCTTGGCGCCTTTCAAGCCGGACTGGTAGATCTCCAGTTGACGCTCTATGCCCGAATACCTGGCTGGCGCTGCTTCGCTTTCCATGTCGGTCGGCAGATTGTACAACGCTGCTCCCGCTCACCTTCATATTGCAGTAAATTAGTTGACTGGGGGTTACGACGATGGCGAATGCAACAGTTTCCGATCTTGCCAGCAAAACCTGTGTTCCCTGCCGCGGGGGCGTGCCGCCTCTGAAGGGCGCGCAACTGGAGTCATTCAAAAATCAGCTGCCCGGCTGGACCGTGGTCAACGAACATCATCTGACCCGTACTTTCAAATTTCCCGACTTCCGCCAGGCCCTGGAATTCGTCAATCGGGTGGGCGAGTTGGCGGAAGAGCAGGGCCACCATCCCGACATCGTGCTGAAGTGGGGCGAGGTGGGAATCACCACCTACACCCACAAAATTGATGGGCTCACGGAGAGCGACTTCATCCTGGCGGCAAAAATTGAGCGCTTAGCTAAATAAGCAATTGAGCGCTTGACTAAATAGATGATGCGCGGCGGGCCCCTCCCGCCGGCCGGTGTTAGAAACCTACTTGTAGCTGAGGGCCAGCACCCGGTTGGCGCCGTTCTGGGCTTCGTAGGTGACTTCCACCTGATGACCGGCGGGCAGCTGGTTGCGCAGGTCGCCTTCAAAGAACAGCAGACGGGCCGGACCGTGGCTGGCGCGCAGGGTCACGATGGACTTATCGGGCTGGCCGATGGGGCTTTCAAAAAACAGCACATCCTCTACCAGGCCGCGCTCGGTAAAAGTGCCGGATGCGCCGGCCGCGAATTGGGCTCTGGCCCCGGGCACCCGCGCCACCTTGCCCACCCGCCGCCGGCGCCGCAGTTCCACCATGGCATTGGCCGCGAATATTCCCGACATGGCGAGCAGGATAAGGGCATAAAACAGGTTGTCCACGGTGTCGGGGGAACCTTGCACGAAGATGTAGGCGATGCCCAACAGAGGCGCGATGGCCAGCACGAGAGAGGCGATTAGCACGGTTGATTCTCCGCAAAGGGAAAAGGAGGCGGGCTTGCCTGTCTCCACAGCTCACATTCCGCTAGAATGAAGGACTTGCGGCAGTGCTTAAATGACAGGGGCAGGATTACGGCCAAGCTGCCGGAAGACGAGCTGATGTCCTCACGTGCCCATGGTTTTTCCCTGGTCGAGGTCCTGATCATTACGGGATTGGCGATGCTGCTGGCGGCCGCGCTGCTGCCCCGGCTGCTGAATTCCCGTATCGCCGCCAATGAGGCCACCGCGATCGCCAACGTGGATATTATCACTTCGGCGCAAGAGTCCTACAAGACGGCTTATCCGGGAATCGGGTACGCCGATTCCCTGTCGCGTCTGGCCGGCAACTGCGACCTGCGCCAGTGCCGCCCGACC
>DATJEH010000214.1:0-7685 GCA_035496875.1 Terriglobales bacterium
TGGTCTGCGTGACGCGCTCCAGGCCGGTGGCCGTATTGCGCACCGTTACCTTGGCCCCGGAAACCACCGCCCCGGAAGGGTCGGTTACGGTACCCAGGATGGTTCCGCGGAAGGTCTGCGCTGACATCCCAACTGCCGTTAACAGCAAGAAGATTCCCAGGAATAAACGGATCCTCATGATGATTCTCCTATACTCACTTGCAGCAGAATGAGGCCGAGGGCCCATCGGTGCAACCATTTACGCCTTCCGGTCATGCAACCGACACGCCCGGTGTAGCTGGGTAAAAACGAAACATATTGAGCGGATGAACCGAGCCTACAGCCAGAGCGAACCCAGCGCAATGTTGAGAAAAGGAAAAAACGGGCCAAATCTACTGAAACCAGGTGTGGGAGTCAACCATCAAAATGCCGCTCGGGGGCATCTGATATTCAAAGCTGGCCCAAAATGGGCCTCCCGGAGGGGTCTATGGCGCGATGCATTGCCTTCGATAAAGCCACGGCGCAAGCCGTGTCCAGAAATCTGCATCTGCTCACCATCTGCGACCCCGAAGCCGATCCGGTGCAATCTGCCCTTCACAGCAACTCTCCCACTTCCCTGCTGGCTGCCCCGGCGGAGGATGGAAAGCGCGTTCTAGTGGCCCGGTTCCAGCGCCGCCGCAGCCTTCTTACACCTACGGGCACTGATGAGCCGGTGGCTTTCGAGACCAGCGGTTTTCTGGGGTTAGGCGACCAACCGGTCTACATCCCGGAGGCGCAAGCGGCTAGGAAGTGGTGGCAGAAGATTCTCGAGTAGTTCCAGAATCAGAGGTTTACAAGATCAGAAGCTGAAAGCCAAGCCCCCGCGCAGGGTGCGGGGCGCCTGTACGAGATACAGGGTACGTCCATCCTTGCCCATAACCGGCACATATCCCTGGGCCAGCAGGTTGTCCACCTCCAGCAGGGCCTCCACGTGGTTGACCATGAACATGGAGCCAGGCAGAGGCTGGCGGATAAAGACGTTCCAGTAAGCAGCCGCCTGTCCGGGGGAAGTATCGAACATGTCGACCGGTGTAACCGCATCGCCATTGATCCAGCGGTAGGAGGCAATCCAGCGAGTCTTCAGCTTGGGGGCCGTGCCGCTCATTTTGCCGGTTACAGCCTGACGCCGGACGTTGCGCAGGCCGCCACTGTCCAGAGCTTCCCAGGAGGTATTGGGAGCCACATCGAGTACCCCGCCATACGCATAATCCACAGTGCCGGTAAGGCCGGCGGGCAGATTGCGCTGCACCACCAGGCGCAACCCGGTCGTTTTCAACTGGCGCCCTGCGTAGGTGAAGGTCTCGGAGTAGATATCGGGCAGGACACTGCCAACCTCCGCACTGGCGTCGCCCACTCCGGTCAGCATGGTGTTGGCAATGCGGTCATAATAAAAAGCGGTCTGCACCTTGGTTTTGCCCAAGCGGCGGGAGAGCGAAATTTCCTGGTGGTGGGCACGCTCCAGAATAGGATTGTTGCCGACTACCGACATGCGCGGGCTGGATTCGCTCAGGTCGGCGGGCGCAGAATCAAAGCCCTTTTCCAGCCGCGTGTTAGGCTCGGAAGTGGTGTACTTGTATTCCACCACGGTATCCGGCGAGAGATGCAGGGTGACCGACCCGAAAGGCCGCGCGGCGGTGACTCGGCCCATGAATTGAATGGTTTGGAGGTCACTGCCGGCCTTGAATTCCAGGGCATTACCCAGGGTGAAGTCGTCGGAAGTGGTCAACGAAAGGGCCTGCAGAGCGCCATCGTGCAGCACGCTATCAGGAGTGGCAAAGCGGCGCATGGTGAATGCAATGCGCGGGGTCGAGCCATTCTCCATGCGGTGGGTGTAAGTGGCGCGCACCACGCCTGGAGTACCGCTGCCGTACCCAACATTGCCCTCAAACGAGAGCGTGCCCACGCTGAATACGGAACTCTGCACAGAAAAGGCCGTGCTCATATCGCCCGATGAGGCGGTGTTGAAGTCATCGCTGGCTCCGGCCACGAAGGCGACCTGGCCTCTAAGCAAAGGCTCCTCGCCCCGCTCTCTGGAAACGATTTCCGGCAGGCCATTGACCATGCGCAAAATGGGACGATTGGCGCAGGAGCGCAGGGTCCAGTTCCAGTCATCGTCGTCGCTTACCCCGGGCTTACGGGGCAAGGTCCGCATCGCGTCAAAAAGCGTTTCCAGGGTCAAATTGACGACGCGCTCGGCCCCGGAACGCAAGTTAACGTTCTCCCGCAGCGAAGGTAAAAAGGTGGGAGCGGTAACCCGGACGTGGTAAACGCCGGGGAGCAGGTTTTTGGCCGAGTAGAAGCCGTTCTCGTCGGTGAAGACGCGCACTGCCTGCAGGGAACCGGAGGCCATTATCTCGACCGCTGCCCCCATCTGCGGCACGCCCGCGGCGCTGTGGACCCAGCCGGTAAGGGCGGCTGGTTTGCCTGCAGCCCAGGCGGAAGCCGACAGGACCAAGGTGATGGCCACGGCCAACCGATAGAGTTTGCAGGTCTTCAACTCGCCACCTCGCTGGGGGGACGTGAGTTATTTACTCAACGGCAAAGGTCACTGTTGGATCGACCGTTTGTTTCGAAAGCGTATCGTTGACCTTAATGCTTAGGCGATAAACGCCAGGCGGCAATGCGCTTGCCGACAGGCTCTTTTCCAGCGTGAGCTGGTCGCCGACGTTGCCCATCTCGTCGGTGGATTCCATCTTGTGCAACACCGCCTGATTAGTGGCCGCGTTGATCACGTTGTATTCGATAGTCGCCTTGGGCTTGTGCGTCTGCTGGCTGACGGACAAGTTATACACCTGCATCCAGAAATTCACCTTCTGGTCGCGCTTGAAGGTGGGCGGCTTGCCATTGGCTGCGGCCAAGCGGGGCCGAACCTTGGTGGTGCCGATCACGAAATTGCCCGTGCCTACATCGCGGTTGGGCACTTTCTGCATGTCATCGGCAAGGATCAGAGAGGAGGTGGCGAGCTTGTCTTCGCTGTACTCCGGCACCATGATGCCACGGCTCCAGGTACCCATGCGGTCGCCATTAACGTCCTTCACCACCAGGTCAACCCGGTAGCGGCCGGGGCGCAGCGGCAATGCCTTCCAGTACACCGCGGATTTCTCGGTTTCCTTGGGCAGCAGTTCCGCGGGCTCGTCCACCTTCACCGTATCTTCGAAAGTCTGAGCAATCCGTCCGGTGAGAGTGGTCGCACGGCCAAAGATATGAACTACGCCGGAGGACACGCCTTCCTTGGTCTGGAAGGTCACGTCCTTGTACTTGATCTGGATGGTGACCGGCACCAGAATGGTGTCGTCGGTCACCTTCACAAAGTCTGTCTGGACGTCAAAGGGCATCAGGTTGACGCTGATCTTGTGGCTGACGACTTCTTCCAGGTCCTTGAACTTGACTACCGGCGGGGCCGAGAGCTTGGCGAACTGCTCCAGGCGATCAAACTCCTTAGCATTCTCTGAGGCCGCCAAAGGCCCGTTGCCGAGGCGCTCAATCCCGCCGCTGGTAAAGCGGTTGGCCTTGCTGGCCATACCCATCTGCTCGTAGAAGGTCAGACCGGCATTAGGGGTGTAGAGCAGAGCATCCTTCTCCGAGCGGTCCATGGTCATGTGGTAATCGCCGCACATGCAGGTATCCACGAACTCGATGATGATGTTCTGCCCGATGCCTTCCAGGTACCGGTAACGCCAATCTTCAAAGGGATAAGTGGAAGTGGTGCCGCCGCCTTCGTCCATTGGCCGGTCGTAGGTGCCGCCCGCGGGATGCGATTCCACCTCATCGGCGGGTCCGTACATGATGTACATGCGGCCGCGGTCCGACTTCCATCCCGGAATACCGGCGGCAAAATGCTCGTTGGCATACGCGATGCGCCGGTAATGCTCATCCTTGAAGGGATTGTCCACGCTGTCAGGTGTGGGATTACGGCGCTGCCAGAAAGTTTCGATGAACGAATCGCGCTCTTCATCGTTGCTCAGCTTGAGAAAGGCCTCGCGCTCCTGGTCGGTAATAATCCAGCGCACATCCTCATCCAGCCACTTCTTGTAAGTTTTGCTGAGCTCCTGGTGGAGGGCCTTTTCGTTCTGCTTGCGCCGTTTGGCGCTGATCGGACGTTTGAGCGGATCCTCCTGTCTTTGGTCTTTCTGGTTTTTCGAAGCGACCGAAGAATTGGCCGGTGAATTGTTCTCGGAATCAGTCTTGGAATCCTGGGCGGCCGCCATCATGCCACCCAGCAAAAGGGACCCCGCCACAATCGTCGCCAGGGCAGTGCGCCGAAAACCCTCAGCCGGCATTATTGGGCACTCCTCCCACAAACGTCTGGTCGTTTCATTGTAAGTATTTGACCGCCGCAAAGCAAGGCAGGTTACCGGCTGGCTGCTTTGTAAAGACAGGAAAAAATAGGCCTTACGACGCTTTTGGCGTAATCAGCTTGGGTCAGGCCGTCAACGGAAGTTATTATAGGGGTGGACTTGCACCCACCCGCACTAATCGGTAGGTCGCCCGCGAACTTAGCGAAATCCGCCGGGCCTGGGGCATGCCCCGTATGACTATAGGATCAGGGAACTTCCTCCGCGTTGAGACCGTATCTCCACCTGTCCGCCCTGCGCAGGAGGCCAAACACAGGGGGGAGATGAAGACCTGGAAAAAGGCTGCCATTGGCCTGGGCGCAGCACTGCTGCTGGCCGCCATCGTGGGCTTCACGGTCTACCAGAGCCGCAAAAACGTGGTCACGGTGCAGACCGGCAAGACCCAGGTGGAAGACCTGGCGGCAGTGGTTTCCGGGTCGGGGGAAATCAAGCCCAAGACCTACGTCAACGTGAGCGCTAACGCTTTCGGCAAAATTACCAAGCTGTTCGTGCGTGAAGGCGATCACGTCAAGAAGGGGCAATTGCTGGCGCAGCTTGAGAACGTGCAGTCCTCCGCCGATGTGGCCGCCACCCGGGCCTCTCTGGAAGCAGCGCGCACGGACGCGATTGCGGCGGCGGCGGCGCTGAAAACGGCGCAGGCCAACCTGGCGCGCTCGCAGGCGGACGATGACCGCGCCAAGCTGGATTGGGTGCGGGCCCAGGGCCTGTACAAGGACGCGCTGATCGCCAAGGCCGACTACGACGCCAAGAAAGCAGCCTGGGAGGCGGCCGAAGCCGGCATAGCCCAGGCCCAGGCTCAGATCGCCCAATCGCGGGCGCAACTGGACTCGGCGCAGGGCCGCATCACCCAGAACCAGGCCAACCTGCGCCGCGTCACCGACGTGCTGGATAAGACTTACTACTTTGCGCCCTATGACGGGCTGGTCACCAACCTGCCGGTGCGCGAAGGGGAAACCGTGGTGATTGGCATTCAGAACTCGCCGGGCAGCACTCTGATGACCATCGCCAACATGTCCATCATCACCGCCGAAGTCAAGGTGGACGAGACTGATATCGTGAACGTGCAATTGGGACAGCCGGCGGAAGTGACCATTGACGCCATTCCGAACCAGAGCTTCAAGGGAATTGTGACCGAGATCGGGAACAACGCCGTGGTGCGCTCCACCGGGGTTTCCACCTCGCAGCAGACCATCGCCAGCGAGGAAGCGAAGGATTTCAAAGTGGTGGTGACCCTAAGCAAACCGCCCGACAACTTACGGCCCGGCCTTTCCACCACCGCCAAGATCACTACCGCCACGAGGCAAAACGCGCTGGCCATTCCCATCCAGGCGCTGACCGTTCGCCGAGCCTCGGAGTTACAGGAGAGCAAGCCGGGGAAAGGCTCAGTAGAGGCGGCTTCGCTGCCGCTGAACGGCAATGGCGACAGCAAGAAAGAAATTCAAGGCGTGTTCGTAATTCGCAACCGCCGAGCGGTCTTTGTGCCTGTGCAGACGGGCATCAGCGGCACCACCGATATCGAGGTGCTCAAAGGGCTGCAAAAGGGCGACGAGATCGTCACCGGCAGCTACAAGGTACTGCGGACTCTGCGCAACGGAGCCAGCGTGCGCATTGACAATTCCGCACCCAAGAAGTTGGACGAGGAGAGCTCGTGACTTTTCGCGGGCTGCCGCGTCCAACAGTACAAGGGCTAAGAGTGAGGAAGTTGCTGGCCAGGAGATCATAATGGCAACCGAAGTAGCCGGCATGAGCGAACGCGCCGCCATAGCGCCGCCCGACAGCTGCATGATCTGCACCGAAGACCTGTGGAAGACCTACGACATGGGCTCGGAGCAGCAGGTGCACGCCTTGCGCGGCATCAACCTGCGCATCAACCGCAATGAATATGTGGCCATCATGGGCCCTTCGGGCTCGGGCAAGTCCACGCTCATGAACCTGATCGGCTGCCTGGACACTCCTTCCAACGGCCGCTACTGGCTGAACCAGCAACTGGTGAGCGATCTGGATGACGACGAACTGGCGCGAATCCGCAACAAGGAAATCGGCTTCGTCTTCCAGACTTTCAACCTGCTGCCTCGGGCCACCGCCCTGCACAACGTGGAACTACCCCTGATTTACGCCGGCATTCCCGCTGAAGAACGGGTGGACCGCGCCCGCGGGGCCTTGCGCGCCGTGGACCTGGAAGCGCGCATGATGCACAAGCCCAATGAACTCTCCGGCGGGCAGAGGCAGCGCGTGGCCATCGCCCGCGCCCTCATCAACGACCCCGCCATCATCCTGGCCGACGAGCCCACCGGCAACCTGGACTCGCAGACGGGCAGCGAAATCATGGCCCTGTTCGACCGCCTGCACGCGCAGGGCAACACCATCGTGCTGGTCACCCACGAGCACGACATCGCCGGCTATGCCCACCGCGTAATTCATCTGAAAGATGGCGTGGTCGCGGGCGATGAGCGCACGAGAAAGTAGACGGGAGTCGGGAGTCAGCAATCAGCAGCGAGTTCTTGGTTCCCAGTCACAACCTCAGAGGCAGCGTTGTATCAGCGAAGGATCTGCTTTGATTTTTTCCCGAGCAGGTGAACCGAAATTGCGCAGAGTAGTGGCCGTGTTCGCTTTTGGCCTCGCGGTCAGTGTGTCCGCATTTGCGCTAACGGATCATTTGCGAGACCAGGAAACCCTCGCCAAACTGGGTTTGCCCCAGGCGGAACTCAAGCAGGTTATTTCAGGCGTAGAGGCCGCTGCCTACGATTCCCCTGACTCCTGGGAAAAAGAGCTTCGCGCCAGGCGAGTATCTCTTGGAGCCGTACCGGGACTGGTCCTGCAGGGCACTAATCTTTTGTGTGGCGCGACGGGAAACTGCCAAATATTCGTCTTCCGGCGGGTGGGCGACAAGTGGCTTGCATTGTTCGAAGGCGAAGAGGCGCCGGTGGTCGAGGGCTTTAGCTTCGGACCGGGCTTGGCGCAGGGCATCAAGGACCTGCATGTGATCTCGAACAGCTCGGCGGATAAAAGCGCCCAGGCAGCCTACCGCTTCGACGGCAAGTTCTACCGCGCGGCGAAATGAAGCTTCGGTTAATCGGACTAATCCGTAATCGTGATTCGCCGCTCGTCTTCTCCCGCCGACTCCAGCGTAATCTCCACGTCGCGCTCGCGCACAAAGCGCGGAAATTTCTCCCCCCATTCGATCAGCAGGACGGCGTTGTCGGCCATCAGATCGTCGAGTCCCAACGTCTCCAATTGCCGCGGCGTGTCCACCCGGTACAGGTCAATGTGATAGAGGTTCACCCGCGGGCCGCGATATTCGTGCACCAGGGT
>DATJEH010000215.1:0-10967 GCA_035496875.1 Terriglobales bacterium
TGGCCGTCTCCAACTCGGAGCGCGGACAAGACTAAACATAGGTAGAGACGCACTTTGCGAAACCTCTCTACCTCTTGTCTTTTCACCCTGTTTCCTCTCGCTGTGATCCCCCACAGCGGTAACCTGACGCCTGTTACCCGCAGTGAGCACGGGTTTCGCGCAATATTGGTGAGCACGTACGTTCTACATCCGAAGGCCGGAAAGCTGGCGTCTCCCTCCCGGACCCATTAAACAATTGAGGCCAAGGAATGAGAAAGCTCATTGCGATAGTAGTGTGCTTGTTTGCGGCATTATCGGCGGCGCAGGAGAAACCGGCGCCGCAAGAAAGGCCGGCACCGCCTAACAATGGGCCTGCGCTGACCATCTACAACCAGAACTTCTTTGTGGCCCGGGAGCGCCTGCCGCTGTCGTTGCGCACCGGTGTCAACCAGGCGCAGTACGCCGGCATGACCAGCCTGCTGGAGCCGGATTCGGTCATCCTGCGCGATCCCGCCGGGCGCGCCCTGCAGGTCCTGGAGCAGAATTACCGTAACGACCCGATTTCGCAGGAACTGCTGCTCTCCATGTATGAAGGGAAGACGATTGACTTTCTGGTGCAGCGCGGCGAGCACGAGGAAACTGTGCACGGCAAAATTATTCGCAGCGGGTACATTCCCAGCTCCGCTTATGGCGGCGGCTACCCGCAACCTGGCATGGGGCAGCCCATCATTGAAGTGGACGGCGTGCTCCGTTTCGGCTTGCCCGGCCAGCCTTTGTTCCCGGCCCTGGGCGCGGATACCATCCTGAAGCCCACGCTGAGCTGGCTGCTGGCCACCGATCGCCCGGGCAACTTCGAAGCGGAAATTTCTTACGTCAGCGGCGGAATGAGCTGGCAGGCCGACTACAACCTGGTGCTCGCGGATGGGAGCGAGCGCGGCAGCAACCTGGTGGACCTGGTGGGCTGGATTACCATGCGCAACCAGAGCGGCAAGACTTACGAGAACGCGCGCATCAAACTGCTGGCCGGGGATGTGAGCAAGATTCAGGCGCCCACGGCGGCGGCGCGAGCCTATAACGGCGTTGCCAAGGCCATGGCCGATGAGGCCATGGCGCCAGCTGTGCGGGAGAAGTCGTTCGACGAATTCCACCTCTATACTCTGCAGCGACCCACCACGCTACGCGATCAGCAGACCAAGCAGGTCGAATTCGTGCGCGCCACCGGCATCCGCTCACAGCGCCTGTATATCTACGACGGCGCCAATCTGGCAAATTACGCCTACTACAGCCCCGAGCAGGCGCGCCAGGACGTCAGCTACGGCACGGCTTCCAATCCCAAGGTCTGGGTCATGCAAGAGTTCAAGAACTCGGAAACCAACCACCTGGGCATCGCCCTGCCCAAGGGCCGCCTGCGCTTCTATCGCCGTGACACCGACGGCCACCTGGAATTCGTGGGTGAGAACACAATTGACCACACACCCAAGGACGAAACTGTACGCGTCTATACCGGCAACGCTTTTGATGTTGTCGGCGAGCGGCGCCGTACCAATATTCGCGTGGACTCCGCCCAGAGGTGGATCGAGGAGTCTTTCGAAATCAAGGTGCGCAACCATAAGAAAGAGCCAGTGAATGTGCGCGTGGTCGAGCATCTGTATCGCTGGACCAACTGGAAGCTGCTCGAGCAGTCGCAGCAATACCGCAAGACGGATGCGCAAACCATCGAGTTTCCGGTCACGGTTGCGCCCAATGGCGAGCAGGTGGTCACTTATCTTGTGCACTACTCGTGGTAGGAGTCACATCTTCGCACACGTCCGCGCCCTTTCGGGTGCGGATGTGTTTAGGTCGGGAGTACGATCGGAAGGATCTTAGGATTTGCGGGCCCATTTAGCGGCTGGCTGGCTGACTAGTCACGGGCCGGTTAGCCAGGCGACCAGGCAACCATCCAGCTCAGCACGGTTCCTTTATAACTCAACCCTTCTAACTTCCAAACGCACCGAAGTACATGACCAGCAAGGGGATTCTTGCCCAGTATGGGTCAGGATCTGCCATGTGCAAAGGCGCTGAGCCTCTGAAATCGCGGTTGTGGTGCAAGCGAATGCGGGGCCCTTCGACTCCGCAGGACGGTTTCCCAGCGAACCGTCCTGCTTCGCTCAGGGTGACAGGCTGATGGTGGAGTCGCGTACACACAGCACCACGTCCCCAGCAGCCTGCTGGTAGAATAAAAGAGCGATGGTTCTCCCCTTCGTCCGCGAACTCTTCGCGGACGCAGAAAATCTGGGTCCCCTGTCGCGTGCGGCCTCCCACCTGAAGGAGGGCACGGGACGGGTTAGTGTCTCCGGCCTCACCCCCACTGCCAAGGCCCTGGCCACGGTTCTGCTGCACCGGGCTGGCGGGCGGCCCCTGGTGCTGGTGGTGGCCGATAACCGCGCCGCTGAGGACGTTCTGCCCCTGCTGCAGTCTTTTTGTACCTTGACCGGCGCGGCCCCGCCCGAGTCCGTAGTCGCCCTGCCCACGCGTGACGTCCTTCCCTTCCAAAATCTCTCGCCCCACCCGGAAATCCAGGAAGCCCGGGCCACCGCGCTGTGGAAAATCTCCACCGGGACAGCTTCCATCGTGGTTGCCCCGGCTGCTTCTACCGCCATTCGCCTGCGCGCACCCGAGTTCTACACCGAACTGGCACGAGTGCTGCGGCGAGGCGAAACCGTGGACGTGGAAGCTCTTACCCGGCACCTGAACACGGTGGGCTATACCGCCGCCGATGTGGTGGAGATGCCCGGCGAGTACGCCGTGCGCGGCGGCATCCTCGATATTTATTCGCCCGAGGCCGACCGCCCTGCGCGCATTGAGCTGTTCGGCGACGAAATCGAGTCCATCCGCAAGTTCGACCCTGGCACCCAGCGCTCCTCCACGCCGCTGGACGAAGTGGTACTGCTGCCGCTCACCGAAACTCCCGCCACCGAGGAACTGCTGGGCGGCATTCACGCCCGCCTCTCCGGCCGCCGGATTACGGGCGAAGAAGAGGTCCTGGAAGAAGCGGCGCTGGCCGCCGGAGTCACCGTCTTCCCGGGATGGGAGTTCTACGCTCCGGTGGCCGGCGCGAACACCATGCTCTTTAATCTGCTGCCGCGCGCGGCCGTGGTACTGGATGAGCCAGATGCGCTGGAAAGCGAATTTGAGCACTTCTGGGAGCGCTTGGGCGAAGTCCACGAACGCAGCGGGGTCGGCAACCTGGTCCGCCCGGAGGACCTGTACTTCGCGCCCGAGCAATGGCAACAGCACCGCGACCGTCATGCCGTGGTTGAATTGGAGCACCTGGGCATTACCCGGCCCGGCGAAGAGCGACTGGCGCTCAGCTCGCAACCCACCACGCGGTTCCACGGCTCCGTCCCCGCGATGGTGGAAGAAGTGCAGAAGCTCACAGCCGAAGGGAAGCACGTGCTCTTTGCTGCCGCCAACACCGGCGAACTGGAGCGGCTGGCGGATATTTTTACCGAGTACAACGTTCCTTACCGCCTGGGCAGCCCGGTGCGGCCCGGCGGCGAGAGCTACGCCGACGAGACCGCCTATTTCGCTGGCGAGGTCTATGCCACCACCGTAGTCAAAGCCTACGTGCCCGATGGCGTGCTGCTGCCCGAGGCCTCTCTGGCCCTGTTCGGGTCCCGCGACCTGTTCGATGAGTCCGAGGCTGTGGTCACGCGTCTGCAGCGGCCTCGATCCAAGACTTCCACTTTCCTCTCCGATTTCCGCGATCTGGCCGTGGGCGATTACGTGGTCCATGTGGAGCACGGCATCGGCATCTACCAGGGCCTGAAGGAAATCGCTCAGCAGGACGGCAAGGCTGAATTCATGCTGCTGGAATATGCGGAGGGCGCCAAGCTCTATGTGCCGCTCACCCGCCTCGACCTGGTGCAGAAATACCGCTCGGCTGAAGGTGCCAAGCCAGCGCTCAGCCACCTGGGCACCGCTACCTGGGCCAAGACCAAGGCGCGGGTCAAGAAGGCCATGCAGGACATGGCCGACGAACTGCTTAAGCTCTATGCCGAGCGCAAGACGGTGGAGGGCCACGCCTTCCCCAGCGATAACGAGTGGCAGCGCGAATTCGAGGATGCCTTCGAATTCCAGGAAACCGAAGATCAGGGGATGGCCATCTCCGACGTCAAGCGCGATATGGAAGTGCAGCAGCCCATGGACCGGCTGCTGTGCGGCGACGTCGGCTACGGCAAGACCGAAGTGGCCATGCGCGCGGCCTTCAAGGCGGTCAGCGACAATCGTCAGGCGGCGGTGCTGGCGCCCACCACCGTGCTGGCTTTTCAGCACTATGAGACTTTCAAGTCGCGCTTTGCCGCCTTCCCCGTCACCATCGAGATGATCAGCCGCTTTCGCACCGCTAAGCAGCAGAAAGAAATTCTGCAGCGGGTGGAGGCGGGCAAGGTGGATATCCTGATCGGCACCCATCGACTGCTCTCCAAAGACGTGAAGTTCGCCAACCTCGGCCTGCTCATCGTGGATGAGGAGCAGCGCTTTGGCGTGCGCCACAAGGAGCGCCTGAAGCAGATGCGCAAGGATGTGGACGTGCTCACCATGTCGGCCACGCCCATTCCACGCACCCTGCACATGTCGCTGGTCGGCCTCCGCGACATGAGCGTGATCGAAACCCCGCCCCGCGACCGAATCGCCATTCAGACCGTGGTCGCCGCCTGGGACGAGAAGCTGATCAAGTCGGCTATCGAGCAGGAGCTGGAGCGCGGCGGCCAGGTCTACTTCGTCCACAACCGCGTGGACAGCATCTTCGAAATCGCTGCCAAGATTCAGGAACTGGTGCCTCCGGCGCGCATCATGGTGGGCCACGGACAGATGGCCGAGCGCGAACTGGAAAAAGTGATGCTCAAGTTCATGCATCACGAGGCCGACGTGCTGGTAGCCACCACCATCATCGAAAACGGGCTGGACATTCCCCTGTGCAACACCATCGTCATTAACCGGGCCGACCGCTACGGGCTCTCCGAGCTCTACCAGCTGCGCGGGCGCGTGGGACGCTCCAACCGGCGTGCCTACGCTTACCTGCTGCTGCCCGCGGAACTGGAGCTGACTCCGCTGGCCCGCCGCCGCCTGGCCGCGCTCAAGGAATTCTCCGACCTGGGCGCCGGCTTCAAAATTGCCGCGCTCGACCTGGAACTGCGTGGCGCCGGCAACATGCTGGGCGGCGAGCAGAGCGGCCACATCGAGGCGGTGGGCTTCGAGCTCTACACCTCCATGCTGGAGCGCGCCGTACGCGAACTGAAGGGCGAAGTGGCGGCGGAAGAAGTGGAGGCGCAGCTCAATCTCGGCCTCAACATACGCATTCCCGCCGAATACATTGCCGAAGAGAACCAGCGCCTGCGCATGTACAAGCGCATCGCCGGGGTGGAGAACCAAGGCCAGCTGGCCGATGTGCGCGGCGAGCTGCAAGACCGCTACGGCGAGCCTCCCCAGCCGGTGCGCAACCTGCTCGACTATGCCACCCTGCGGCTGCTGTGCAACCACGTGGGCGTCACCCGAGTGGAGCGCAAGCGCGACCTGGTGAGCGTCAACTTCACCCAGAACGCCGCGGTCGAACCGGAAAAGTTAGCCCGCTTCGTTTCCACCCAGCATGGCGCGCAGTTCAGCCCCAGTGGAACCCTGAAATTTTTTGTCAAGGGCGCCTCCCAGCCGGAAGAGATCCTCGCCCGCATTCGCGGCGTGCTGGAGGAACTGACCGGCACGGCCCCGGGCCCGGGAACGGCGGAACCATCAGGAGTCAGGTCGTAGGGCGGCTGCCGCGCTTCCCCGCATTGTGATACCTTTACACGTTCGCGCGAGGGGCGTCGCCGTGGGCAAACCAGGCCGTGCTTTTCAGCTTCTCACTTCTTTTGCTGTAGTCCTTGTTCTCATGAGCGCCAACTTGTCTTCCCAGAATCCGGCTCGCACCGTGTCGGTGCCCGCTTTCGACCCCCAATATGACCAGTTGGTGGACCAGTACTTCGACGGTTATTTCAAGATCCACCCCACGGAAGGCACGAGCGCCGGCTTCCACCAGTACGATTCCCAACTGGAAGATCTCTCCCGCTCCGGGCTGGACCGCGACCTGGCTTTTCTCAAGGAATATCAACAGAAATTTGCCGCCCTTCATCCGCCTTCACGTCCCACAGCGGCCGCGGATTTGGAGTTTCTGCGCAGCAGCATCGCCGGCCAGTTGCTCGATTTGGAAAACATTCGCATGTGGGAGAAGGACCCGGACCTGTATTCCAGCTTCATCAGCGCCAGCGCCTTCACCATCATGAGCCGCAATTATGCGCCCCAGGCGGAGCGTCTGCGCGCGCTGGTGGCGCGCGAGCGGCAGATGCCACAGGCCTTTGACGCCGCCCGGCATAACCTGAAGAACCCACCCCGGGTTTACACCGAAGTGGCGCTGGAGCAGGTGCCCGGAATCATCGGCTTCTTTCAAAAGGACGTACCAGCGGCATTTTCCCAAGTCAAAGACCAGCAACTACTCAGCGAGTTCCATGGCGCCAATCAGGCGGTGATCACCGCTTTAGAGCATTACCAGAACTTCCTCAAACAAGACTTGCTGCCGGTCTCGCATGGTGATTTCCGCATCGGCGCGGAGAATTACCGCAAGAAGTTGCTGTACGACGAGAGGGTGGACCTCCCACTGGATCATCTGCTGGAAATCGGCATGGCTGACCTGCATCGCAACCAGCAGGCGCTCAAAGAGACGGCCGCTGAAATTGATCCTCGTCGTACGCCGCAAGAGATCATGCAGCAGTTGGAGAAAGACCATCCCGCGTCCGGTCAGCTGCTGGAATCGTTTCGCGGCGTGCTGGGTGGCCTCAAGTCCTACATCATCGCGCACCATATCGTGACCATCCCTTCGCCGGTACTGCCCATCGTGGAGGAGACGCCGCCTTTTGCCCGCGCTCTGACCTCGGCTTCCATGGATACGCCCGGCGCCTACGAGAACAAAGCCAAGGAGGCTTACTTCAACGTAACCTTGCCCGAGCCCACCTGGCCGGAGCAGCGCCGCCAGGAGTTCATGGAGAGTTTTAACCGCGGCACGATCATCAGTACCGCCGTGCATGAGGTTTATCCCGGGCATTACACCCAGTTCCTGTGGGTACAGCAGGCACCCTCAAAAGTCCGCAAGCTGATGTACAGCAACTCCAACGCCGAAGGCTGGGCGCATTACTGCGAGCAGATGATGCTGGATGAGGGCTACGGGCGCACTCCGGGCGTGCCTCCGAACAAGGACACCGCTTTTCTGCAACTGCGCCTGGGACAACTGCAGGATGCTTTGCTGCGCGATGCCCGCTATATCGTGGGCATTGAAATGCACACCGGGAAAATGACTTTCGATCAGAGCGTGGACTTCTTCGTCAAACAGGGTTTTCAAACTCATGCCGTGGCGGAGATGGAAACCAAGCGCGGTACCTCAGACCCGACTTACCTGGTGTACACCCTGGGCAAGCTGGAGATCATGAAGCTGCGCGACGACTACAGGAAAATGAAAGGCCCCAGCTTCAACCTGCAGGAGTTTCATGACCAGTTCATGCAGCAGGGAGGGGTGCCGGTAGAGATAATTCGCAAGGCCATGCTGAGCAACGACTCGCCGGTGTTGTAAGAGCAGCAATTAGCCATTAGCACTCAGCATTTAGCCAAGGCAGATTGTTGACGGACATACCGCATCGCACTATCCGAAGGAATTCTTGTAGAGACGTAACTTGTTACGTCTAGTTTTTTAGGATAGCCGCGGAACTTCAAGGGCAAGACGCCAATGGCTAAGTGCTAATGGCTGATTTTTTATGAAAAAACGCGTTCGCAAAGCCGTTTTCCCCGCTGCCGGATTGGGCACACGCTTCCTTCCCGCCACCAAGGCTCAACCCAAGGAAATGCTGCCCCTGGTGGACAAGCCCATCATCCAGTACGGGGTGGAAGAGGCCCTGGCCGCGGGCTGCGACCAGATCATCATGATCACCGGCCGCGGCAAGACGGCCATCGAGGACCACTTCGACGTCAGCTACGAGCTGGAAAAGATGCTGGAGGAGCGCAACAAGACCGAACTGCTCACCGTCGTGCGCCAGATTTCGGACATGATCCACGTTGCTTACGTGCGCCAGAAGGAAGCCATGGGCCTGGGCCACGCCGTGCTCATGGCGCGTGAACTGGTGGGCGACGAGCCTTTCGCCGTGCTCCTGGCCGATGACATCATGGACGCCGAGGTGCCCTGTCTGAAGCAGATGATTGACGTCTTCGATGAGACCCAGTCCTCGGTGCTGGCCACCCAGGTGATCGAAGGCCCGGCGATATCCTCCTACGGAGTGCTCGATTCCAAGCCCGCCGACGGCCGCTTTGGCGGGCGCCTGTACGAGGTTACCAACCTGGTGGAAAAGCCCCGGCCTCAGGATGCTCCCTCCAACCTGGCGATTATCGGCCGCTACATCCTCACGCCCGCGATTTTCGAGAATCTGGCTCGCACTCCGCTGGGCACCGGAGGCGAGTTGCAGCTCACCGATGGCCTGAAGTTGCTGCTCCGCCAGGAAAAAATTTACGGCTACGTGGCCGAAGGCAAACGCCACGATACCGGAGACAAACTGGGCTTCCTCAAGGCCACCGTGGAATTTGCTCTTAAGCGTTCCGACCTGGGCGAGGAATTCCGCGCCTGGCTGAAGCAGTTGGAATTGTGAAGTTCGGCGCCATCCTGAGGGTCTTCAGAGCCGAAGCATCTCGCGCGCACTGCTGTGTCCGGCCTTTTTGCACGTAATCCTTAATCGAAATGCGTCAATCGTCAATTTTTCGTGACCACCGGCTTTGCGTGTAATCTCTACCAGTATGGCTCGCGTCAAGATACTGTTTTGCCTACTGCTCGCCGTGACGGCCTCGGCTCAGACCATCGAAATTGCTCATCCCGCTCCCAACTTTCCCGCCGACGTGGACTGGATTGACCAGGGCGCGCACGTTCCCCACAGCCTCAAGGGTTACCGGGGACACGTGCTGCTGATTGATTTCTGGGAGTACACCTGCATCAACTGCATTCGCGACTTTGCCGTGGTCAAGCGCTGGTACGCCAAGTATCACCAGTTTGGTTTCGATGTAATCGGAGTCCATTACGGGGAGTTCGCCATTGGTCACAACAGCGATAACGTGCGCCGCGCCGCCAAGCGCTTTCGCCTGCCCTGGCCGGTAGTTTCGGACGTGCACGGCAGTATCTGGAACGCTTACGGCTCTCAGGTCTGGCCCAACCGCTATCTCATCAATCAGAGCGGCAATATCGTGATGCAGGTGGAAGGCGAGGGCAACAATCTGCCCATGGAGAAGAGGATCCGCGAGTTGCTGGCCAAAGATCATCCCGAGGTTATGAAGGTGCCGCCCGATCCACCAGAAGAAACTTTCGCCCCGCAGTGCGGCCGGACAACGGATGAGACCTATGTCGGCCAGTGGTTTGGGCGGGGGGCGCTGGAGAATGCCCAGGGCTATCATCCGGATCGGACCATGGACTTCAACGCCGCACGTGCTCCCCGTGATGGTGGGGTAATCCTGGCGGGCAAGTGGCGCACGGAAACCGATGGCGTGATTGCGGAAGCCCCGGATGTCAGCGCCAACTTGCGCTACCATGCGCGCTCGCTCTATGCCGTGCTCAGCGCCGGCAATCCCAAGAAGCCGGTGCGCCTCTATCTGGAGCAGGATGGCAAGCCGCTGGACAAATCCAATGCCGGAGTGGACGTCAAATTCGACAGCAAGGGTTCGTACATTGAGGTCAGCGAGCCGCGCATGTATTATCTGGTGAACAATCCCCAGTTCGGCTCCCACATCATCCGCCTGACCCCCGATGCTCGTGGCTTCGACCTGCACTCGTTTACTTATGGGAACAATTGCCAGCAGAACTTCGATCAGCTGTGAACCCCGCATTCACCAGAAAGAGGCACAGAGAAAAACCTTTTCACCACAGAGATCACGAAGGACACCAGGGTTCAACCAAGCACCAATTCGTAGCGGCGGGAACCTATATTTATCGAGTGTGCCTTTGTGGTCCTTCGTGCCCTTTGTGGTTGAGGTTTCGACTCTGTGCTCTTTGTGTCCTCTGTGGTTTAAATCAGGGTTGAATGGAGATGAGCGGCTGGGTGCGGGCCAGGACTTCCCCGATTTCGACCGCGGGCACTCCTTCGCGTTTCAGTTCCCGGGCAAGATTGCCCGCGTCCGCGGCGGCGACTGAGATAAGCAGGCCGCCCGCGGTCTGCGGATCAAAGAGCAGAGTTTTCGTTGCTTCACTGATTCCAGCGGTGAACTCCACCGCACATTCGGCGAACTCGCGGTTGGCCTTGAGCCCTCCGGGGATGTAGCCGGCGGCCGCGCATTCCAGAGCGCCTTCCAGCAGGGGCACTCGCCCGGCATGCAGACGAAGGCTCACATTGCTGGCCAGGGCCAGTTCTCGCGCATGGCCGATCAACCCGAAGCCCGTAATGTCAGTCATTCCGTGGACTTCATAGCCCGATGGTTGTGTGGCCACAGGCACCCTCGCCTGCCCGGACTGGTGCAGCTCGCCTGCACCTCCGGTAATGACCTCTGCCGCTTTTTTGTTCAGCGTGGTCATAGATACGGCCGCCGCATCAATCCACTCCGGTCTGGCTTTCTGCTTCTTAATGGCGGTGGAGATCACGCCGGTGCCCAGCGCTTTGGTAAGCAGCAGGCGGTCGCCGGCCCGCGCCCCGCCGTTGGCCAGCACTCTCTGCGGGTGGATCAGGCCCGTTACCGAGTAGCCGAACTTCAATTCGTCATCACGAATACTGTGCCCGCCGATTATCGTACATCCCGCCTCGATCATCTTGGAGAGACCGCCGGCGAGAATGCGCTCCAGGATTTCCATGTCACCTTTTTCCGGGAAGCAGACCAGGGCAAGAGCAGTGCGGGGCCGGCCGCCCATGGCGTAAACGTCGCTCAGGGAGTTGACGGCGGCGATTTGCCCGAAGGTGTAGGGATCG
>DATJEH010000216.1:0-25892 GCA_035496875.1 Terriglobales bacterium
GCGCCGTACTTGCGGAATTCCGTGCGCAGCTTGGCTTGCACTTCGACGTAGAGGTTCAGCATAGCGGTGGCAACCGCGGCGGCCACCACCACGGCCAGAAGAGCGGAGAGAGCCCGGCCGCGGCGGACCAGAGAGGCGCGCAACAGCATGCGCAAGAACATCCCGTGCTTGCCGGAGCGGCGAATTGTGGGTTCGGCGCTCATGCTTCAGCCTTCAGGGCGTACACGGGATCGAAGCGCACCGCGCGGCGAATGGCAACGGCGCTGCCGGCGAAAGTAACCAGCGCCGCAATGCCGAGAATCACAGGGAAGAGCACTGGTTGTACGCTGATTTGCGAATTGAAGATGCTGCGGCCGATCTCCCGCGCCAGCAGGCCGCCGCCGAAAAATCCGATAATTCCGCCCAGCACCGCCAGCAGCGCCGCCTCGGCGAAGAAAACGGAGGCAACCGTAAAATTGGCGGCGCCCAGGGCTTTCATCAGACCGATTTCGTTGCGGCGCTCGAAGATGGCGGTGGCCATGGCGGCGGAAACGGCCAGCGCCGAAGCCAGCAGCGCGGCCAGCGTGATCAGCAGCATCAGGCCCTTGATCCGCTCCAGCACCGTGCCTTCCGTGCTGGCCACCTGGCGTATGGGCTCCACCCGGGAGTGGGGAATCGCCTTCTGCAGGACATAGGCGATGGACTGCACGTAAGGCGAGCACGACCATTTCTCCAGCATGGCCGGCGACATGGTCTTGGGGTCACGTAAAGCGAGGGCGTCTTCCGGCTTGGTCAGGGCGCTGACGAACACCCGGCGCACCGCGCCCGGCCGCCCCAAAATCTGTTGCGCCAGGTGCAGCGGGGCAACCACCTGCTCCTCCTCCGCCCCGCCCGTGGTCAGGATGCCGGCAACATGGTGAGGGTGGCCGTTGATTGCAATGCTGTCGCCGGGCCGGCGTCCCAATTTTGCCGCCAACTCCCTGCCCAAAAGTACGTCCGAGGAATCATCGGCAGGCCAGGCGCCACTCACTTTCCACCAGGGATTTGTGGTGCGCACGCCGGTGACAAAGGATTCGTGATCATAGGCCACTTGCCTGGCGAACCAGGTGCCCAGAACTTCCGCCGATTCGGTGTGCGCGCCGGCGTCAACGCTGGCGCGCACCGGCAGCATGGGGGCAAAGCCGACAATGTTGTTTTTCCAGAACGTGCCTTTGATGCCGGCCAGATCGGTTTGCTTCAGGAAAGCGCCGTCGCTGGGCGGCTTCAGGTCTACGCCGCCGATTTCTACATCCAGGGTATCCGCCTGCGGCGTGATGAGCAGGTTGGCGCCGTAGCTGCGCAGCTCCTGGTTGATCTTGTCGCCGATGTTGGTGGCGACGGCGATCATGGCGGTGGCCACCGCCACGCCCAGGGCAATAGCCACGCCCGCCAGCAGCTTGCGCCGCTGCTGGCGCCGGAAAGACTCAAAAACCAGGCGGGGAAACATGAGCTACTTCTGGAAGTAGCGGCTACCCGCCGCCACTTCCGCCTCCGTGATCAGTACCTGCCCACCACTCACTGTGGCCTGCAGGGGAACGGGATTGCAACCCCCGGGACGGCCCACAGTCGCGCCGTTGATGGGCGCGCCGCAGTTCTTGCAGACCACGCCCTGGCTGGTCTTGTAATAGCCCACCCCGCCGCAGATTTCGCAGGCGTCAAACACCGTGGCCATGCTGCCGTCGGGCTTGCGATAGAGCAGGAAGCGCACCGGGAAGCCATGCTCCATGGCCACAAAGCGATGCAGGTCGCCGTCGGAGACTTGGGAGAGGGGGATGCTCAGCCGCCCCTTGCTGAAGGCGACGGAGGTGGCGGGGGAGAGCGCGCTGACGCTCTTGGTGTAAACGAATTCCGCCGTCACCAGCACGATGAACAGAAAGCAGCTGGCATAAACGGAAACCATCCACAGGCGCTCGCGGCGGGCGCTCCACAGGGCTTTACGGCGCTCGGCACCGGAGGCCGGCTCAGGACCGGGCTGGCGCCGCTTCATCTCAAACAGCACCATCAGCGCGGCCAGCGCCAAAATGGTTACAAAGAAGAACACCTCATTGGTCACAATGGGACCAATCAGGGCCATCTCCCGCTTGCTGGAGGGAAGCACGCCGTTTTCCGAGAGCTCGTGCAGGCCGGAAACCACCAGTTGCACGGCCACAAATATGAGGATCACGCTGGTGATGCGAAAGAACTTGCGCAAATTCACGCGCACCGAGCCTTTGACGAACATCACCCCGAACACAATCGCCAGCACGATTCCCAGCAGCGTGCCCAGAAAATTCATGAGCGCGCTGGAGTTCAGGGAGACGGCGGAAAGAATGAGCACCGTCTCCACGCCCTCGCGCAGCACCATCAGGAAGACGAAGAGGAAAAGGCCGAGTTGAGAACCGCGATCGGCCAGAAAGCCGACCTTGCCCTCGATTTTGCCCTTCATGCTGCGCGCGGTCTTCATCATGAAGACCACCATGGTGACCACGAAGAAAGCGGCGGCCAGCATGACCCAGCCTTCCAGGATGTCCTGGTTCAGGTCGAGGCGGGAAACGATGAGGGCGGCGCCAATGCTGGCCAGGAAGGCGGCGGCCAAGGCGGCGTAAACGGCGCGGCGCAGGTCAGTGCGGCCGATCTTGGCCAGGTAGGCGAGGGTGATGCCGACAATAAGCGCGGCCTCCACGCCTTCGCGCAGGGTGATAATAAAAGCGTCAATCATGGCAAGCGGGCTCGGGGAAATTGAAAATGAAATTCATTTTCAACTTCTCAAGGATACTGCCCCCCGCCAATCCAGGTCAACGCGTGTTGTCACAGACGGTTGTGATCTGCATTCCACGGTCTCTCCGCCCCGGCGAATGGTAGCGCCTGGGGGGCCGCCAGGCCGGCGCCGGTGCCGCGAAATAAGGAAATTCTGGCCGTACAAAACATCCAGCCGCATGCAGCTTGCGTCTAACCATTGCACGCCCGAGGAGGCAAGCGTTTGCTTCGCAGAGTTGTCGCGCGCTCGCCCGCCGAAATAGACGGCCTGCGCCCGGTCTGGGACCACCTTTACGGCGCTTGCCCGGCCACCACCTTATTTCAAAGCTTTTTCTGGAACCGGCTGGCAGCCGTGTGGTTTGCCGCCCGCGAAGAGCCTTACGTGGTTCTGGTGGAGAGCGACGCGGGCGCGGCGCTGATTCCCGGCGCCATTGCCGACCACGGTTTCACTCTGCTGGGGGAAGCCCTGTTCGATTATCGCGATGTGCTCTCCGAGGGCGATCCGGCCGTGCTGAGCCAGGCGTGGCAGGAAGTGGCCGCGCTCAAACTGCCGCTCTTCTTTGCCGCCCTGCGCGGCCAGGACCGTTGCCGCGCCTGGGAGGATTTCTCGCCGTACCCGTTTGTCAGCGCTCCCTGCGTGCTTTGCAGCCACACTTCCGCCGAACAATTAGAAGCAGCGCATGCGCGCATTGGCAGCCGCTGGCGCAAAATCCTTCGCCAGGGGGTGAAATTCCGCCGCGAGCCGCGCCCGGCGCCGGACCTGCTGCGGCGGATTTATCAGCTCAAGGCGGCTCAGGTTCCCGCCAACCTGTTCCGGGACCCGGCGCGCATCAATTTTCTGGTGGCGGCGGCAGAAAGCGGCCCGGGGCCCTGTGATGTGTACACGCTCACCCAGGGCGCAACCCTGGTAGCCGCTCTGGTCACCTTTCGTGATGGAGATACACGCCGCTTTTATACCACCTATTACGACCACTCCTGGTCCCACTATTCGCCGGGAATGGTGCTGCTGTTCGAAGTGACTCGCCAGAGCCTGGAGGAAGGGCTGAACTGCGACTATATGACCGGGGAGCAGCCGCACAAAACTCGCCTGGCTACGGCGCAGGTGCCGCTCTTCCGGGTGGAAACTCCGCGCGATGCGCTCTACCGGGTGAGCGGGTATGACGAGCAGCAGGTGCCGGAGCTGGCGGCGTAAGAGGCTAGTTCAAAACCACTCACCGCCGAGACGCAGAGGCCGCGGAGAAATTTAGATCAGTTTTCATTGATCAACAACTGGCAGGCTTCAAAGGTTTCAAGGAAGGCCAGGCCTCGGAAAAGAATAGACCTTGAAAATTCTCGGGCTCGGCGTCCAGGCGGGGAATGCTTTTGACTTTGAAACTCGAAACCTGAAACTTGGAACTTGAAACTTGAAACTTTCCCTACAGCCTCTTCAAAAACGCTTTCGCCTGCTCCAGTTCTGGAAAGAGCCGCTCTTCCGCCTGGAATTCGGGGGAGTGGACGCAGCGCCGGCTGCCGCGCAGCTTGACCGGATGCTTCAGGTGCAGCATCTCGTGGTAGAGGAGATATTCGACCGCGTAGCGGGGAACCAGGGGATGGTCGAAGATACGGCTGACTACGATGGTATTATGCGCTGGGTCGTAGTGCCCCAGGCTGTTGCGGGCGCGCTGCTGGCTCCAACTGAGCAGCGGACGCGCCATAAGCCCGTAGAAGAAGCGCCGGTTCAAGTCTTCAAAAATTTCTTCCAGATGATAGACGTACCCGCGCGGCGTCTGCAGTTTTTTCCAGCCCCGCAGTTGCCGCACCTGGTTGGCCTTGTTGGCGATTTCGCGGCTGGATATATAGCGGCGATAGCGGATGGCATGCGCCGCCGCAATGGGCTTGCGGTACATCTTGGCCAGGAGAATGTGGGCGATGGCACGCAGCACCGCTTCCGGCGCGCCTTCCAGCAGGTCGGAAAGCCGCACCAGCAGACGTCCATCGCGCAGCCGGATGGTGTTGTTGACGTTGGCGAAGGCGAAGAATTCCACCTGCAGCTGCGGCGCAGGTGCGCGCGGGCGCAGTTCGCGATAGCTTTCCTCAAAAATGGCCAGGAGTTTTTCCCGCACCGTGGCCTTAGGTTAGCACGGAAAAAGAGGGTAGTTGGTAGTTAGTAGTTGGTGGCTGGCGAGGGCAGCGGGGCGGGCGCCTAGCGGTGGGCCCTCTTTTTTCCCTTGGCGGCGGCCTCCTGTTCCTGCTGCAGCTGGCGATGCTCAGAGGTGCCGGCGCTGACCGCCTCCATGGCGCTGGTCAGGACGAAACCATAGTTGTTCATTTCATCCGGCGCGGAAGTCTGGCGTAACTGGTCCAGCTTCACCTTGAATTCCCCATCGCCTGCGATCACCATTCTCAAGGGCTTGCGCAAGTCTTCCTTCTGGTCGGTATACATATCAAGGTTGTCACCCAGTTCGTCATAGATGGAAAGAAAATCCTGCAGCGAACTGTGGATATTTGCGGTGCGGTCGGCCGCCGCTAACTTGGGATTGTTGCGGGCGGCCAGGGCTGCATCCAGGCGCTCGCGCGCGAACCTCACGATGAGCGGCAGGCGCTTTTCCGGTTCCTGATTGGTATCGCGTAACTCATCCACTTCCTTCGGGTTGAGCGGGTCGCGCTGGCCGCGCTGGGCAAATGAGGGCCATGCGGCCAAAATCAGAAGCAACGCCAACAGGACGGTACGGTTCATTTTCATATCAATGTTCCGAAAACATCTGCATGAGCAGCTGGGTACGAATATGTTCCAGGTGGTTGATGGCATCCTGCACCGGCGAGCGACTATCCACATCCAGGGTAGGCTTCAGGTCCTGGAGGCGGCGCGACATCTTGCGCACCTCGATTTCGGTTTTTTTGATTTGTTTCCGCGACTTGCGGGCGGCATCGCCGGCCTGCTGCGAGTACTCCACCACTTCCTGCAGCAACTTTTGTCCCCGCGGAAGTTCACCGGCGCTATAAGCTTTTTGCATGGCGTCCAACTGCCGGTGGGCAATCTCCAGGCAAATCTTGGGCTGGTCGGATACCTTGGCGGTGCTCAACTTCGCTTTAAGCTCCTCCACCGTCTCGCGGCGAGCGAACCCAGGGAGCGACCAGGCCACCACCGTCAGCACCAGCAGGACGGCCACTCCGAAATGGCTTCTGCCGCTCATTTTTTAGGGTCAATGGCCAGCAGGCGGTGCTTCGCCTGCCACTCCTGCTCCGGGTTTTTGCCGGCGGAAACCGCCAGGAACTGCCGGTAACTCGCGGCCGCCGGCTTGAACTGCTTGAGATGGTCCAGGGCGGTCGCCCGCAAAAAGTACGTACCCGGGTTGTCGGGAAAAAACTTGGCGCGCACGTCCAAAGCTTTCAGAGCGAGCGGATAATTCTTGTTTTCGGCGGCCGCCACCGCCAGGTCGCCATAAATCACGCCGGCATCGGGCTTCAGTTTAATGGCGTTCAGGAACTCGCTTTGCGCTTCGGGATACTTGTGCTCAGCCATCAGCGATGCGCCCAGTCCGTAGTGTAATTCGGCGTCATTGGGCATCTTGGCCAGCAGGCCGCGGTAGATGATTTCCGCTTTGTCGTACTTCCCGGCACGGGCGTAGGAAAACGCCAGGTCGCGCTGGGCAGTCAGATCATCGGGCGCAAGCTGCAGGCCCTGTTGCAGTTCGGCGGCGGCTTCGGCGTGCTTGCCTTCCGCCTCCAGGACCCGGCCCAGTTGCACGTGCGCCGCGCCGTTTTTCGGGGCCACCGCGAGATACTGGCGCAGGGCGGCCTCCGCCTGGGGCAGGCGCTTGCTCTCCATGTAAATGTTGGCCAGGCCAACCAGCGCGTCGGCGGAATCGGGGGCCAGGGCAACGGCAGCTTTGTATTCGCGCTCGGCGCCGGAGAGGTCGTTCTGCTTCTCCAGGATGGCGCCGGCGGATAGATGGGGCTCAGGATCCTTTGGCTGAAGCTTTGCGGCCTCGCCGAAGGCCTGCACCGCTGCCGCCGGCTTGGTGGGCTCCAGCACGTGCCCCAGGGAAAGCCAGGCACGGGCCACGCCTTCCTGGGGACGGGCCGAAGGCTTGAGTTGAGTGGCAGCGCGAAGGAACTGCTCGGCGTCCGGGCTGCCGGTTTGCGCCAGCAGCAATCCCAGGTTGAGGTTGGGTTCGAACACGTCCGGCTTGGCGGCCACCGATTTGCGGTACGCGTCAATCGCTTCCGGCTTCCGCCCCGTGGCGGTATAGACGTAGCCCAGGTCAAACCAGGCACGATAGTTTTTGGGATTGTCGGCGGTAACGTGCTGCAGCAAAGGTTCAGCGGCGGAATAGTTATTTTTGTCGAGCGCGGCCTCGGCCTGGCGCAGTTCTAGGGGAAACAGGGGGTCGGATTCCTGCACCCGCACGTGGTGAACGGTTTTGCCCGTCTGCTGCGCTAGGAGGCCGGCCGGGGACACCACAACCAGCACAGCGGCGGCCCATCCAACCAGGGGGCTCTGTATCCGGATCATCTGCTGAAGTCGCTGCCACCTAAGATGCGGGTAGCGGCTACCCAGTAGCTTACCGCGAAAGGCAGCGGGTGCCCAATTGGATTGGCTGAGGCGAGAGCTCAGCTCGACCCGAATGCCACGTATTCATCAACTTGTCATCCTGAGATGCGTGACTGATCCCGCTTTGCGGGAGAAAGAGCGCGGCAAGGGACCTGCTTTGTGGTGGGAGAGCGCAAGGTCCCTCGATTCGCGCTAGCCTCGCAAGCTCGGTTCGCCCTCGCTGGTGATGACAGAACCATGGCTCAAAAAGCAGGTCCTTCGGTCGCGCTCACCGCGCAAGCACGGCTGGCGCTTCCTCAGGATGACAAAACCAGGGTATGACGGCCTAGGTTTGCGGCCGGACGCCATTGCCGTTCAGGACTCGGGCGAGGAATTTGCCGGTATAGGACTTCGCGTTTTTGATGATGGTCTCCGGCGGGCCGGCATCCACCACGTAGCCACCGCGCTCGCCGCCTTCCGGGCCGAGGTCAATGATCCAGTCGGCGGTCTTGATCACATCGAGGTTGTGCTCGATGACCAGTACCGAGCCGCCGGCTTCGATGAGGCGGCGGAAGGCGGCCAGCAGCTTGCTGACGTCGTCAAAGTGCAGCCCGGTGGTGGGCTCGTCAAAAATGTAGAGCGTGCGGTGGCGCCGCTTTCCTTCCTGCGGCGTGCGCAGGCTGTTGCGCGGCTGCAGGTGCGCCGCCAGCTTCATGCGTTGCGCTTCGCCGCCGGAGAGCGTGGTAGCCGACTGACCCAGGCGCAGGTAGCCCAGGCCGACTTCCTCCAGCACGCGCAGTTTTTCGGTGATTTTGGGCACCGCGGCGAAAAACTGCAGCGATTCGCGTACCGTCAGGTTCAATACTTCGTGGATGTTCTTGCCGCGGTAGCGCACCTCCAGCACCTGCTGTTTGTAACGCGCGCCCTTGCACTCCTCGCAGATCAGCTCCACGTCGGCCAGGAACTGCATTTCTACCGTGACCGTGCCATCGCCCTGGCAGGTTTCGCAGCGCCCGCCGGGAATGTTGAAGGAAAAATGCCCGGCGCTGAAGCCGCGTTTGTGGGCCTCGGGCAGGGAAGCGAACAGCTCGCGGATGGCGTCAAAGGCCTTGATGTAGGTGACCGGGTTGGAACGCGGGGTGCGTCCGATGGGCGACTGGTCCACCAGCACCACTTCGTCAAGCCATTCGGCGCCATCCAGGCGCTCCAGCGCGCACGGGGCGGGGCCGCTGCCGTTGCTCTGCCGTTTGGCCGCCGCCAGCGACTGGTAGAGCACGTCGTGCACCAGGGTGGATTTACCCGAACCGGAGACGCCAGTGATGGCCACAATCATGCCCAGAGGAATGGTCACCTCAATAGCCTTCAGATTGTGAGCGCAGGCGCCGACGATGCGCAGTTTGTGCGTGCCCGGCTGGCGGCGCTGGTTGGGCGGCTGGATGCGCAGCTCGTGAGCCAGGTAGCGCCCGGTGAGGGAAGTGGGCGTGCGCTTGATCTGCTCGTAGGTACCGGCGGCGATGACCTTGCCGCCATTCTCGCCCGCACCCGGGCCGAGGTCGAGAATGCGGTCGGAAGCCTGCATGATCTCAGGGTCGTGTTCCACCACCAGAATGGTATTTCCCAGATCGCGCAGGCCATGCAGGATGTGGATGAGCCGGTTGGTGTCGCGGCTGTGCAGCCCGATGGAGGGCTCATCCAGCACGTAGAGCGTGCCCACCAGCCGTGAGCCCAGAGAAGTGGCCAACTGGATGCGCTGCGCTTCTCCGCCGGAGAGCGTGGCCGCCAGACGATCGAGCGTGAGGTACTCCAGGCCCACGTCGTTGAGGAAGGTCAGGCGCTCGTGGATTTCCTGCAGCAGCTTGTCGGCAATGGCGGCTTCCTGTTTGGTGAGCTTGAGCGCGCCAAAAAACTGTCCCGCCTGCTCCACGGTGAGGGCGCAGACCTGGCAAATATCCTTGCCTGCGATCTTTACTTGCCGAGCCTCCGGGCGCAGGCGGGTGCCGCCGCAGGTAGAGCACTGGGAATAGCCGCGGTAACGGCTGAGAAAGACGCGCACATGCAGCTTGTACTTTTTGCGCTCCAGGTGAGCGAAGAAGCCGCGGATACCGGGATAGCGGCCTTCGCCGTCAATGATGACCTGCTGCTGCTCGGGATCCAGTTCGGCCCAGGGCACGTCCGGGGGAATGCCGCGCTGCTTGGCAAAACGCTTGAGTTCGGCTTGCAGCGGGCGGTACTTGGGCTTGGTCCAGGGCTCGACCGGGCCTTCGGCGATGGTGCGGCTCTTATCGGGAATGACCAGGTCGAGATCGAAATCAATGGTGTTGCCGAAACCCTGGCAGCGCGGGCAGGCGCCATAAGGGTTGTTAAAAGAGAACAGACGCGGCTCAGGCTCCTCCAGGCGCAGGTTGCAGCGCTTGCACTCGAAGCGCTGGGCGAAGCGGAGGGTTTGAACTGATTCCGGGTCGCGCGGCGCAGTCAGGAAGATGACTTCGCTGGCTTCGCGGTAGCCGGTTTCGACCGCGTCCACCACGCGAGGGCGGGAATCTGAATCCAGGGCGATGCGGTCCACCAGCATGAACACAGGCTTGGAGAAATCAATGTCGAGCAGCGACTCGGGGGTGGAGAACTCGAATATCTGCCCGTCCTGGAAAAGGCGATTGAAGCCGCGCTTGCGCAGTTCGAACAGGCGGGCCTTCATCAGGTCGGTGGCGATGCTGTCGGTACGCGGACGGGAGGACTTTGAGGCCGACGGCTCCCCTGCACTGCCCTTCTTTGCGCGCCGCTTTTTCTCAGGTGTAGAGGCGGGCAAGTGCCCGGGCTGCAGCGGAAAGAGCACGTTCAGGCGGGTGCCCTCGCCCAGGGCCATGATGGCGTTTGCCACCTCATCTACCGTGTCTTTCTTCACCTCCGCGCCGCACTGCAGGCAGTAGGTACGGCCCACGCGGGCATAGAGCAGACGCAGGTAGTCGTAAATCTCGGTGGCGGTGGCCACGGTGGAGCGGGGATTGCGGGTAGTGTTCTTCTGTCGGATGGCGACCGCCGGGGCGATGCCGTCAATCACGTCGGCGTCGGGCTTCTCGATGCGCTCCAGAAACTGGCGGGCGTAGGCGGAGAGCGACTCCACGTAGCGGCGCTGGCCCTCGGCGTAGATGGTGTCGAATACCAGCGACGACTTGCCCGAGCCGGAGACGCCCGTCACCACGGTCAGAGTGTTGTGCGGGATCTCAAAATCAATGTTCTTGAGATTGTGGACCCGGGCCCCGCGAACAATGATGCTGTCGTTCGACATCGTCAGGAATGACCCCAGCAGCGCGCCAGGCCGACACTGCGGCCTCCCCTACTACTGCCTTCAGGAGCACTGCGGAATCTTTCTATTATAAGTTGCCGGAGGGGATAGGCTCAATCGCTTCCGACGAGTTGTGATTGTCATCCTGAGTGGCGCGACCGAGGTACGAGGAAGCCCGGCGAAGGACCTGTTTTTTTCCAATACCGATTCAAACCAGGGTTTCTTTCTCCTCCACCTGCTGATCGCGCTTGCGGGCATACACAAACCCCGCACCGATCAGGATGGACATCATGCCTACGGGAGGGATCAGGAGCACGGCCACACCTTTGCTCAGGGCCTTCTGGCTCTTGGGATTGGCGCCCAGGGCGGAGGTATAGCACATGGCGCAGCCCTGGGCGAAAGCCGGCGCGGCCCACAGAGCCAAAGCAAATCCGAGAATGGCCAGACGCAGCTTCATTGCACGTCCTTCATTTCACACCCAGGCTGATAATGCGGAAGGCATCGGCGAAGAACACGAACATAAGCGTAAGGCAGACCACCAGGGCCACCATCAGCACCCACTTCATGCGCGCGATCTCGAATTTCAGGTGCATGAAGTAAAAGATAATCATCGCCGACTTGATTACCGACAGCCCCATGAGCACTTCCAGCATGCGCACCGGGGCGAACACCTGGTTGTAGGTGAGCACCACCTCGATGCCGGTCAGAATCAGCAGCGCCACCCACACGAAGTAGTACGGAGTCCTGCTTTCTTCGTGGACTGCAACACCCGGTTTCAGGGCCACATCATGCATAGTCGTTTCGGCTCCGCTCAGCAGAGTGCGTTACACCACCTTGGTGGACATCAGGTAGACCAGGGGAAAGATGAACATCCACACCAGGTCTACGAAGTGCCAGTACAGTCCGGCAATCTCCACGTCATGCGCGTCGTAAACCTTGGGTTTAAGAACCAGAATGACGGCGGAAACGATCGCGACCAGCAGCAGCACGTGAATGCCGATGTGGAAGACGTTGGTGGCCGGCGTCAATAGCCAGCCCAGCAGCCAGATGCCCAGCAGAATGGGTATCCACTTTTTGCGCAGCGCCACCACCCCCAGATAGCACACTCCGATGGTCACGTGCAGCATGTGCATGCCGGTAAGGGTGAAAAAGGTGCCGCCGAACTGGGGAACATTTTTTGCCCAGGGATTGCTGAAGGGCCGCAGGCCTTCATGAATCAGCCCGCTCCACTCTTTAGCGTGCAGCACCACAAACAGGGCGCCGAAAAACATCGTCGCCAGCAGCCACTTCACCGTCGCCTTGTGGTCGCCTTTCTTGGAAGCCAGCACGCCCAGCACCATGGTGAGCGAACTGGAAAGCAGGCACACGGTCATGATGGTGGCGTTGATGATGCTCGACTTGCCAAAGGGCGTGGGCCAGTTGGGGGTGGAGATGCGGCCGTACGAATAGGCAAACAAAAGCGCGCCGAAGGTGAGGGAATCGGAAAGCAGGAACAGCCACATTCCGATCTTTTTGGAATAGGTGCCGAACAGCGACGGCTCATAAGCTCCCGCTACGCTGTGTTGCACCGCAACATCGGCCATTGTGCCAGCCTCCTCGAGCTAGTGCGCAATTTCCAGCAAGGCGAATATGTACAACCACAGCAAAGCCATGAAATGCCAGTACCAGGCGGTCACGTCTATCACGATGTGGCGCGATTCCGGCGGTCGCCTCATCCAGAAAGTCACCGAGGCATAGAGCAGCGCCACCACCCCGCCCAGCAGGTGGAGAGCGTGCATTCCCGTCAGCAGGTAGAAAAACGAACTGCTGGGATTGCTGGATAGAAAGAAGCCGTGCGCCTCCATTTGCCGCCAGGCCAGCACCTGGCCGACCAGAAAGGCGAGCCCCAGGACCACGGTCAGGCCCAGCCAGGGGAAGCCGCTGGCTTCATCGTCGGCGATGCCGGGCATAGCGGTAACGGGGGCCAGAGCCGCCTGGCGCGCTGCCTGCCGCCGGCTAAATTCCATAGTCACGCTGCTGACCAGCAGAAAGCAGGTATTGATCACCAGCAGCAGCACGGGCAAGCGCACCGGCGCCCAATCGTTGATGTAGCTGTTGGTGCGCAGGTCCCAGGATGACATTCCCTGGCGCACCAAATAGGCGCTGCTGAAGGCTACGAACAGCATTACGATGGGCGCAATGCCCACCGCCAGCCCCAGGCGGCACCGGCGCAGATGTTCTCCGTAGTCAGGAGATTCGTCGCCGCGCCCGCCACCACCACCTCCGCCGGGGTAGTGGGGGATGTCCCCCGTCCCGCCGCCGCGGCGCTTGGGCTGCTTAACCGTTAAGGTCGGAGTCAATGTGGCCATACCAATCTAGTGCGCAGGCACGGGAGCGGGATCGGTCTGCATGATGTAATCCTTGTCTGCACCCGGCACGCTGTACTCATACGGTCCGTGATAAACCACCGGGGTTACGCCGCCAAAGTTGTCGTGCGGAGGCGGCGTGGCCGTGGTCCACTCCAGGGTTGTGGCTTCCCAGGGATTCTGGGCAGCCTTTTTGCCCTTTTTCATGCTCCAGAAGAAATTGAAGAGGAATATCAGCTGGGCAGTTACGGTGATGATAGCAGCATAAGTAATGAACTTGTGGATGGGCAGGAGCGGCGCCAGGTATTTAACCTCGGTGAATTGCGAGTAGCGCCGGGGATTGCCCGCCATGCCCAGGTAATGCATGGGCATAAAGATGCAATATGCCCCGATAAAGGTGATCACGAAGTGAATTTTGCCCAGGGCGTCATTCATCATGTGGCCATACATCTTGGGGAACCAGTAATAAGTGGCCGCGAAGATGCCGAAGATGGCGGCCACACCCATGATCAGGTGGAAGTGGGCGACCACAAAGTAGGTATCGTGCAGCGGGATATCAATGGCCGGCTGCGCCAGGAAGGGGCCGCTCAAGCCGCCGGAAACGAAGAGGGAAACGAAACCGATGGCGAACAGCATGGGCACAGTGAAGCGGATTTTGCCCTTCCACATGGTGCCCAGCCAGTTGAAGGTTTTGATGGCGGAAGGCACGCCGATGGCCATGGTCATAAAGGAGAAGGCAAAAGCCGAGTAGGGGCTCATGCCGCTCATGAACATATGGTGGCCCCAGACCATGAATCCCAAAATGCCAATGGACATCATGGCGTACACCATGGCTTTGTAGCCGAAGATGGGTTTACGGGAGAAGGTGGAAAGCAGCTGCGAGGCTACGCCCATGCCCGGAAGGATGGCGATGTAAACCTCGGGGTGCCCGAAGAACCAGAACAGGTGCTGCCATAAGAGGGGCGAGCCACCACTATGCTGCACGGGAACGCCACTCACCACCAAACCGCCAGGGATGAAAAAGCTGGTGCCCAGGTTGCGGTCCATGAGCAGGAGGATGCCGCCGGCCAGGAGCACGCCGAAGGCGAGCAATCCCAGGATGGCAGTAATGAACCACGACCAGCAGGTCAGGGGCATGCGCATAAGGGTCATGCCTTTGGCCCGCAGGTCGAGCGTGGTGGTGATGAAGTTCAGCGCCCCCATCATGGAGGCAACGCAGAACAGCGCGATGCTGATAAGCCACAAGTCTTCGCCCAGGCCCTCGCCCGGTCCAGCCAGGGGGATGGCGCTCAGCGTGGGATAGTTGGTCCAGCCCGAAAGCGGCGCACCACCGGCCACGAAGAAGGCGGAGATCATCACCGCAAACGACAGAAATGTGGTCCAGAAGGAGAGCATGTTCAGGGTGGGGAAGGCCATGTCCGGCGCCCCAATCTGGATGGGCAGGAAGTAGTTGCCGAAGCCGCTCTGGGGGGCGGTAGTCAGCACGAAGAACACCATGATGGTGCCGTGCATGGTCATCAGCGTCAGATATTGTTCCGGCTTGATGGCGCCGAAGAAGGGAATGGACGCATCCGGCCACACCATGTGGATGCGCATGGCCAGGGAGAGAATCATGCCCACGCATACCGCACTCAGAGCCAGGAAGTAGTACTGGATGCCGATGACTTTGTGGTCCAGGCTGAAGACATACTTGCGGATGAAGCCGGTCGGAGCGTGTCCGTGAACCGTAGCCGGTGCCGCGCCTGCTGGGCCGTGTGACTGTGTCATTGTTTATCCGCCTCCCGTGCCGCCAGCCATTTCTGGAAATCCAACTCGCTTACCACCCGCATGATGCCGTGCATCTTGTAGTGTCCCAAGCCGCATAGCTCGGCGCACGCGATTTCGTAGTCGCCGGTCTGCTCGGGGCGGAAGTGCATGTGGATCATCAGCCCGGGCACGGCGTCCTGCTTAAAGCGCATGGCGGGAACAAAAAAGCTGTGAATCACATCCTGGGAGCGCAAGGTGAGGTCTATTTCGCTGTTTACCGGCAGCTCCAGGATGCCGCTGACCACATCGTCTTTGGAGGCGGGATCGTTGGGATCCACTCCCAAGGCGCTCAGGCCACCCAGGGAAGCATCCTCCAGTTCGGGGCGAGTAGTGCCGAATTTGTTATCCGCGCCGGTATAGCGGAAATACCAGGCGAACTGCAACCCCGTGACCTCCACTTTCATGGCACCCTGGTCGGCGGGTTGAAAACGCTCCGCTGCCCAAATGGGGCTGCCGATGGCATTCAAGCCCAGAAAAAGGATGGCGGTCAGCACCGTCCAAGTCAGCTCCAGCTTGTTGTTGCCGTGCGAGTAGCTGGCCTTGGCCGTGTCGCCGCGGTCGCGAAACCGCCACACGAACAGGCCCAGCGTCACCTGCGCCATGATGAAGATCACTCCCATGGCGATGAAGGTCAGGTGCCATTGGTGGTCAATGTAGGGGGCGCTTGCTGAAATTGCGTGTGGCCACCAGGCATGAGCAACGAAGAAGTAAGAACTGAAGAAGGTGATCAGCCAGATAATCAGCAGAAGTGCCAGGCCCATCCCCTTGCCTCCCAGGTTCGAAATTACAGTACAGGGACCCTAGTTGTGACTGCGCGAAAACCCCACTTCATTGTGTTGGGGCGGAAGTGTATCACAGGGGAGCGTGAGGGAAGCAAGAGTGGATGTGGAGAGGGGAGGTAATAAGGGAAGAATCCGTGATGCAAGGGGAGGGTAGCTGGTAGTTAGTAGTCGGTAGTTGGGGCTCGGCACCGGCGACGAACTAGCAGCTACCAGCTACTAACTACCGCTTTTCCCGTTTTTCTCAATTTCTTTGATGTAAAGCCGCAGGGCCACCATTACGAATACGATCGCGACCAGCGCCATGCCCAAGCCGGTGCGGCGGTAATCGCGTTCCCGCAGGGCGGCCTGGCCTTCGCTATAGGTTTTGGCGGTGATCTTCAAACCCGAATCCACGTCCGTGCGGACGGGCTTACCGGCAAAAGTGTGGACGCTCACGCGGGCCTTGGTGAGCGCGTCGCGGGCCTGGTCCAACTCCAGCCGCGCCTGGCTTACCTCCATGCCGGAGGATTCGGCCCGGCTGAGAATGGCATCGGAGCGGGTGATGGAGGTCTCCAGGCCGTGAATCTGCTGCTGCATGTCCCCCGCCGCCTGGTAGCCGGCATCGCCCTGGGTGTGGCAGTTGGTGCACACCGATTTCGCGCTGGTACCCAGCATGGCGTCGCTGGGCTGGCTGATCCCGTGGTTGCTGTGGCAGGTAACGCAACCCGGCAGACCCGCCGAAGCAAACGCCGCCTTATGCGGGCTGGAATCAAACAGCTGCGCCTGGAATACGTGGCAGGTGGAGCAGACGTTGGCTACTGAGGCCACTCCGGGCGGCGTGGCCCCGTGATTGCCATGGCAGGTAGTGCAGGTGGGCGCGCTCAAGTCGCCGCGTTCCACCATGGCCTGGTGGTGCACGCTGGTTTTGTAGGCCGCGTACTGGTCGGTGGGAATTTTGTACGCGGCCATGTACTTCGAGTCTGCGTGGCAGCGCGAGCAGGTAGCGGCGATGTTCAGGGGATGAACCTTGGAGCGCGTGTCGGTGGCCGGACGCAGGTCGTGCACCCCGTGGCAGTCGGTGCAAACCGCCACCTTGGTATCGCCCGCCGCTTGCCGCTTGCCGTGAACGCTGGTCTGGTACTGGCTGAGCTGGTCTGTGCGCAGAGAGGGGTTGTATTGGCGCATGAATCCGGGGTCGGAGTGGCAGGAGCCGCACAGTTTGGGCACCGCCGCGCGGTCAACCTTGCCTTTGAAGCCCGCCACCTTGCTCATGGCGCTGTCATCGGTCTTGCTGGGATCTCCGCCGTGACAGCTGGCGCAGGTCAGCCCTTTTTGCGCATGGATGTCCTGGGCAAACTGTTCCTGGGTTACGCGCAGCTCACCCTCCAGGGCGGAATGGCAGTCTACGCAGCTGTTGGGCTGCTCGGCCTGCGCCAGCGCGCTTGCCATCGCGAGTACCAGTACCACGCCGAGGCTCTTATTTCGCCACATAACCGTATGCCGTCATGGCTCCCATATAGGCCACCACGAACATGGCCGCTCCTGTAACCAGGCGTTGGGTGCGCTTGGTGCCATCGAGGAAAGGCACCAGCAGCCAGATAAGCCCGGCGAGAGAAAAAGTGAGGATGCCCACCACCTCGCCATCCAGCATGCCCAGCTTGGCGGGAATGAGTTTCAAAGTCTGGAACATGAACAGGAAGTACCACTCCGGCTTAATGCCGGCGGGCGCGGGGGCAAAAGGGTCGGCCTTAGTGCCCAATCCCCAGGGCGAGAAGGCGGCCAGCGCGCCCAGAACTCCCAGCGCGATGTACCAAGCCATCAGTTCGCGGAGCAAGAAGTTGGGGAAGAAGCGCATCTCGCGCTTTTCCTGCGGCAGTGCCTTCCATTCCGGCTCTATGCGCGCCGGCACACTGATGCCAAAGCGCTGCACCAGGAGCAAGTGGATGGAGATGAGCAAGGTGATCAGCCCGGGCAGCACGGCCACGTGAAAGCCGAAAAACCGGCTGAGCGTGGCGCCAGTCACCTCATCGCCGCCGCGCAGGAAAACCATGAGCCGGTGGCCGACGAAGGGCACCTGCCCGGCGATGTCGGTTCCCACCTTGGTGGCAAAGAAGGCCAGGGTGTTCCAGGGCAGCAGGTAGCCGCTGAAGCCGAAGCCCATGGCCAGAAACAGCAGCAGCATGCCGCTCACCCAGGTCAGTTCCCGCGGCTTGCGGTAGGCGCGCAGGAACAGGACGCTGAACATGTGCAGGAAAGCGGTGAAGATCATCAGGTTGGCGGCCCAGGAATGCACCGAGCGCACCAGCCATCCGAATTGCACCTGGGTCATGATGTACTGCACGCTCTCAAAGGCTTCGTTAGCGCTGGGACGGTAATAGAGCAAAAGCAGAATGCCGGTGCAAACCTGCACCCCGAAAAGGAAAAGGGTGATGCCTCCGAGAAAATACCAGTAGGAATAGCGGTGGATGGGCACGGTCTTGTGGCGCAGGGGAGCCAGCAACTCCTCCCATCCGAAGCGTTCATCCAGCCAGTTGCGGACGCGGACCAGAGGCGCCATCTATGCCTCCCGCCGGCGGCTGACGACGATTTCGTCGCCGCGGACGTGCACGTCATACTGCTCCAGCGGCCGAGGCGGAGGACCGGACAGGTTGCGGCCGGATAAGTCGTACATGCCGTTGTGGCAGGCGCACCACACCTCACGCAGGTCGCTGCGATACTGCACCGTGCAGCTCAGGTGGGTGCAGGTGGCGGAAAGCGCGCGGTATTGGCCGTCAGCGCCCAATAGCAGCAGGCCGGGGCGGCTGCCGAAGCGGAAAATTTTGCCGCTATTGGGCCGCAGTTCGCCCACCTTGCCCGCCACCACTGTGTCGCCGCCCATGTCGGTAATCCGTGGCGGCACCAGGTAGCGCAGCACGGGATAGAAAAATGAGACGGCGGAGACGAACAGGCCGCCGCCCAGCAGCATGCCTAGAAAGCGCCGTCTTCCCGGCGCCGCTACTTCTTCTTGTGGTTGTGCAGAGTGCATGGTTCTTGTCCTATTGTTTCCTGGCGGCAGCGGACTTGGCCGCCGGCCGTTCTGAAAGCGTTCCGGCGCGCCAGATGATCCAGCCCAGCAGCACGCCGAAACCGACAAACCAGATACAGGTCCCGGTCATCCAGTAGACCCAGGTCAATTCACCTTCCGAGCCGGTAAGAAACAGGATCGCTCCCGCCACCAGCATCGCCAGGCCCGCAAACCCAATGACGTCCGTGCGCCGGAGCATGACGCGGCCTCCTTGTTGGCGTGTCCGGCGGCAGCGGCCCCAGGCGGACCCGCGCAGGCCCAGATTTAGTCACAGCTTGATGTGATGTTATGCAGCAGAGCGTCACCCCCTGTCTGTGACCGGCGTCACCGCCCGGTTGTGGTCTGGGTCAGCCTTGGCTGTGATAAGGAAGAACTTCTTCCCCGCCGATGGGACGCGGATTTCACTTAGCGGTATGGCTCGCAGGATGCTGCGAGAGAGCTATTGAAGCGCTAATCCGCAAGTGTGTGACAAGCTTGCTGAATCACTCGACCAAGTACCATGTTCTTTTTCGAATTTTCCCGGATTGCACCTCTGCGGAAGGATTCAGCCCTTTCCGAGGAACAAGAGTGGCGGGCGGTTTCACAAATGATTCCGTTCAACCATCCCCAGATGCGCACCCGTCCCGCAGGAAGCACTCTCAGCAACTTACGAGGGGTCAATGGCTTACAGTCATTGCTGGCGAGTACCAAAGTTACTTGGATTTACGGGGTAAGTGGTAGGAATTAAAGGGGTTTAGGTTTTCCTGCATCACAACTGCATCACAATAAGGCTCATTGCACCGTCTGCGTTGCAGGTTGATACTTCGCGTCCAGTCCGGCCAGCGCTTCGGCGGCGGCGGCTTCGGTGGAACGCACATAGTACTTCATGGTTGTTTGCAAGTCGGAATGCCGCAAAACCTGCTGGATGGTTTTGCCCTGCACCCCGAGAGCGAACAGCGAACTTGCCGCGCCGCGCCGGAAGCCATGCCACCCATACCAGGGCAAACCGGCCTTCTTCAGGACGGGCCGCATACGCTCCGCGACCTTCTGCAGGCTCAGCCACTCGCCATCATCGCGGTGAAACATAAGGCCGCTTGTCCGGTTGTTTTCCTTGCGCCGGTACTCTTCGAGGATTTGCGCCAGCAGGGGAGTGACGGGAACAGGCGCGGCGGAATCCTTCGTCTTCGGTTCTCCGAACTGGCCGAACACGCAATTGCGCCGTACCTGGATGCTGTGGCCGTCGTAATCCTCCCACTGCAGCCCTTGAATCTCGCCCTGGCGCAATCCAGCAAGCGCGGCGACGGCGACAATGGCCCGCTCAGGGTAGGGAAGACTTTCGAGCATCTTGCGGACCTGATCGAAGTCGTATGCACCACGGGGAACCGATTTGACGCCCTGCGGGATACTGGCATCACGGATCGGGTCATGGTCAATGATGCCGAGTTGCCGGGCCAGTTTGAAAATAGCGCTGAGGACTGTTTTCAACTGGCGCAGATAACTGCGGTGGAGTTGCGGCAGTTCCGGGCCGCGCTTGGCTATATCACGCAGGACCGCGATAGCGTCTACCGTGGTGAAGTCGCGCAGCAGGTAATGGCCCGCGTGTTCCTTCAGGTGGTTTGTCCAGCGGCTGTTCACGGTCCGATAGGTCATGGGCCGCAACTGCTCTTTAACGTGGGGCAGGTAGTGGCGTTCGACAAACTGCGCGATGGTCAGGACGGGCTCGGGTTTGGAGGCGGAGCCGTTGATTTTGTCCATGCGTTCCCGCATCAGGTCGCGGAGTACCTTGGATTCCTTAGAACGGGTGACGCCTTTGGCTTCCGCCAGCCGTTCGGTTTTCTGGGTGCGTTTTGTGGTGCCATCCGGTTGTAGTTCGTTCTGGCGGAATCTGAGATACCACCAGCCCCGAGACTTCCAGAGATTGCCTGCTTGCTCTCTCTGTCTCACTTGAGACCTCCCCTCTTCGGCTCCTGCCAGTCATACCGCTTGCACTTAGGGCAAACCTTTGGCCGCCTGGTTGTCCTGCGCGGCTGCCAGACGTGGCCGCAGCGTTCACAGGTGTACTCGGTAACGGTGATCTTGCGCTCTGCCATAAGCACCTCCCTTCGCCAATTACTCTATACGTATAAGGTAGAGGCTGTCAAGGTCATTTATCTCGCCGTTTTAGCCACTTTTCAAGCTCCGGGCTGCCCCACTCAAAACGGACGTATTTGCCGAATTTCTTGCAGGGCAGGGGATCGGCGGCACGGGAACGCACCTGGTCATATATCCAACTGACCGGCACCTTCCAGCGGGCGGCCAGCTCTTGCGGGGTGAGAATCTCGTTCATTGCCCACCCCCGAACCGCCGCTGCAGGTGCAGTTTGATAAGCTGGTCAATCTCGCGAAGCGCGGCCTGCGGAACGAAGTACGCGGGCGGTCTGCCGCCAGGATTCCGCAGCCAGCGTTCGTCTTTGCCTTCCGCACCATAGAGCCAGCCCACCACGTACAGATTGGGAATGCCGCCGACTACGAGGATGTAAGGCCGTTTATCGCAGTCGCCAGGGCGGATAATCAGGCAGGCCGAGTCCAGGCGCGAATGCCGTACCTCATAGCAGCCGTCAACATCACCTTCATGCCGGTGAATCAGGCTCTCGGTTACATCAAATGCGCCGGGGAAGATGCCGAACAACTTGCACACGGCTAGCTCTGCGGCCCTGCCTTCTATGTCTTCTCTGCCATTGTCCGGCGTGAAGCCGTGCCGATTATCTAAGCCCAGAGCGCGGGCATTCTTGTGCTTGGCCATGCCCTGCTCTGTGGCCGCTTCTACTTCTGCAGGAGTGAGCGTCACCAGTTGGCCGTTCATCTGGCACGCTCCTCGTACTTGAGCAGGCGGCTGTTGAAGTGCATCGGGATCGGGCCGATGCGCCCGTGCCTTTGCTTGGCAATAATCAGTTCATCGTTATGGGTACGGTGGCCATCCTTATCAACCGGCTGGTGAACCAGTAAGCAGGTGTGGACGTGGTTTTCTATGTCGCCAGATTCCTTGAGCTGCATCAGTTCCGGCCGACTCGTGCCGGATGCGCTCTCAGGGCGACGAAGCTGTGACAGCATCAGGATTGCAATATTTTCTGTTTTCGCTAAACGGCGGAGACCATCAGCAGCATTTGAGACTTGCTCCCGTAAATTGTCGCCGGGAGAACGGATCAGGCGAAGGTAATCAACAACAACAAACTTCACCTTGTCTCGGCGTACATGGAGACGCACCCGAGCGACAAGCTCAGATAGACCCAGGCTGGCGCTGTCATCCACTAGCAACGGCAACTTGCCCAGCTTTTCAACAGCAGGCATCAGCTCATCAGCGGTGACGGTTTGCTGGCGGATCTTCCAGGCATCAACGCCGGACTCAAGCGACAGCAGACGCTTTGTAATTTCCTCGCTAGACATCTCCAGCGAATACATCAGCGTCGGTATGCCTTCGTGGATGGCGTGGTGCAGGATTTGTACAGCACAGGATGTTTTGCCCGCGCCGGTGCGTCCAGCCAGGCACCACAATTCACCCCGGCGAATACCGCCAGCCGTATGCTCATCGAGCGTTTTGATTCCGGTGCTGATTGCCTCCCCTGCGGGCGGCTTCAGAATGCTGTCAACGGTGGGAACAAGTAGCTGTGCTAAAGGAATTGCGCTGCCCCTCTGGGCTTCGCCAGCAATAGCTAGTAAGTCCTCATCAGCAGTCGAGAGGCAATCTTCGGTTGATACCGTAGGATCGTCGCATTGCGCCAATAGTCGTTCTCCGACTACTCGCGCCTGGCGACGGCGGTAAGCATCAATCACTTGCTGAGCATGGCGCTCAACGTTGGCGACGGTGACTCCCGTACCCAGGTCGGTGAGATACGCCACACCGCCAGCCGACGACTCTAGCTTTTTATTGCGGGCCAGGGCCGAGGTGACCGCCAGCGTGTCAATCGCTGTACCCTGGTCGGCTAAGTAACGAAGGCAAGAGAATATCTGCCTGTGCCGTACATCATCGAATGCTTCAGCGTTCAAAATCGGCAATACGCGGTAGATGGCATTAGGATCAACCAGGCATGAGCCCAAAACAGCACGCTCGGCTAAGGCGACGATGTTCTCTGTCATTGCTTCACCTCATCGTCGTAACTGCCCGCGTTTTCTGGCGTGAGGTATTTGCCGTCACCTTGCGTTACTTTCTGTCTGTCCCTGTAACGTTGTTGCCGAATTCGGTTGCGTTCGGCTTGTTCTTCCTCCGACATCATGCGGCGATACTTTGCGTAATTGAGAATCTCCCAGCCGCCGTCAATGGCTTCAATCCTGCGCCCATCGTTCTCGCCGGTACGGGAATAGGGATCGGGTCCGCTGAGATGCTGAATCGCCTTCTCGCAGTCTTCCACGGTCACACGGGCGCGGTGTGCCAAGCCGAGAATGGAAGCCATCACTTCGCCGTGCTTGTCGGCCATTGCCAGCATGGTTACCCATACCAGCCGAGTTGCATCCTCTTGCTGCCACACAGAGGAATCTAGAATTTGGTTAAAGAGTTTCGTGTACCCAGGCATCAGTCAATTTCCCCTTTCAGAAAATCCTCAAGGTGGTAGACGATGGCCTGGAGCCGTGAGGCGAGGTCAATCAGGATGTGGTAACGGGCTGCTGTTTCTTGTCGCGCCTGGCGACGTAGTTGGAGGCAGGCTTGCCCGATCAAAATTGTCGGAGCAAGCTTCGATTCCTGTGCTATGGTCAAGATGTCCTTCCCGCGATTGACGGGCCAACTCCACGGCCCGGATTTTCCACTTCGACCATGCTGGGGGTCGAAGTGTGTTTTCACGGTAAAGGAACAGGGATTCCCGCGCTGGCTTGTTGGGGGTGAGCCTTAAGTATTTCTTACAAGCAATCGGGGAACCGCTATTGACGCGGAGTTTGAGGGAAGTATTAAGTGGACCATTAAGTAACTGTTAAGTCCTTCTATTAAGTGGCTGGCGGAACCCGATGGGCAGTAGACCGGCCTTTCTCATATCAGCACGTACCTGGGAGATGGTGCTGTGCAAAATGTCCTTCAGCCTAGGATGGTTTCGGTACGCATCCTTGAATGTACCCGCACCTGCCTTGCGATATGATTTCGGTACAGGTATCTCCTGCTCGTCATCGAGCCAGCCGCAAATTTCAAGATCAGAGGCGTCATGGTTAGCGACCAACGCTGCACGAATCGCACGTTTCAGTGGTGATCTGTAGTTCGGCATTGCGGTGGTAGGCTGTTCGGCACATTCAGATTGAGACGTGGCCGCAGCCCTCAAGGCTCTCAGCTTGGCTTTTGCTGCTTCTCCCTCGGAAATGTACGAATCTGGCACATGCCGATCAGATTGAATGCCGTCCTCTTCTACTCCGATAAGTAGCTTTGCCTCTTCGTCGGTAAGTTCTTCAATGGGTTTCTTGCGGAGTGCCTTGGTAATTTCGTCGCGTTTCATTTTGTCCTCCAACTGGACCGGTGAGCGGCAGGTTGGAACTACCGCCCACCACCTCGCAGTGATCAGCCGCAAGGTTCGTCACCTCGTACTATAGCGTAACGCCTCGTAACGGCGTAACGGTTACTTTTGCCCAGAAGCAGAAGCAATAAAACCTATAGGCGCTCCGCGCCTTGAAAATCGTTCCCGACACCCCGACTTACCCCTCACGTTTAGCCTATAGGTCACTTCCGCGGATTGCCCATCCTGGCAGGTGAACAAACGGCTTACCGTGCAGATAGGTAGCGCTCCCCGCGTGATGTCACGCTGTGTCACGCTGGCTAACGTGATGCAACCGTGATACGCGCCTGTAGCTGCTTGATTCGACTAGGCCGACCATACGGTCAAGTACAAGAGAATCATGGCCCGCCGTTGCCGTCCTATCGCGTCCTCCGCCGGACGCGTCAGCGGCACTGCTTCCACCACAGAACAGGCAAGGATTGGCCCTGGAAGTGAAGGCCGGTACCACCCCCGCCTACCCCCTTAGATTTCTATGCAGACCCCCACCCGGTGGAGCAAGCCGCCTGAGTCCCATTTTCCTAGGACCGATTTTTAGGAGGGCAATTTTGCGAAATTCCATGCAACGCTTTGCAGTCTGTAGTAATCTACATATGTAGAGTTAATCGCCATGACTGATACGCGACCTGATGATTGCCTGAGTCCTGTGGAATGGGCCAAGGAACACGGCTATTCGCTGATGCACGTTTATCGGTTGGTGAACTTGGAGCAATTGGAAGCAGAGCGCCGCGATGGTCGGTGGTGGATTCCCAAGGACGCACAGCCCAGGCTAAAGCGGCAGCGGAGGGAGGTACCGGCATGACAGCAGAAGAGGCTCGCGGCATCCTCCAGGCGGCTAGGGAACGACTCACAGCTAACGCGGAGTCGGCCCATGCTGCAATTGACGCCCACCATGAACTCATCATTGCGACGCTGGATGAGTGGGTGAGCGACCCGGAGAAACTAGATAGGCTTGTGTCTTCTCCAGAGCTGGAGGCCGATCTGTTCAAGCTTCTGGGTGTAATTATCCCCAATGGAACGGTGCAATAGCATGGCCGAACACTTCGATTTACACGACGCGGCCCGGTTCCTGGGCTTGTCCTATGAGGACGCGCTGCAATTGGTCCACGCTGGCGACTTACCGGGCCATCGGTTAGCCCACGGCGGTTGGACGGTGCCGAAGGATGCAGTCATGGAATACGCGCAAAAGGAGACCAACCATGGAAAGTAAATCGTGGTGGGATTACCTGCTTCAAGGGCAAAGCTGGGGAGTGCCACTTAGTTCTCTGAAAAATCCCGGTTGCGAATGGCCAGCTCCCGGCGAGGTAGATTCGGCGCTCATTGCCCTGGAGCGCATGTTGGAGGCGGAGAGAAATGGCGATTAGCGAAGTTGCACTCCATGCCGTTCCCACGCCGCCCGAGGTACAGCCCGGAGAGGAGCCAAAAACTCCGTTTCAAAAACGAATTGATAAGTTAGTCCGGGCTGGTCACGACAAGGACCGTCAGATTGCCCAGCTTGAGGCCGGCGAGTACGGAGCCGTTTTGGCGTCCCAGCGCAAGCAAATAAATGGGCTACTCCATCAGTTAGACAAACTAAATAAACGGCTAAGACAGACAGAAGAGAAAATGCAGGCGGAGAACGAGAAATGGATTGAGCGCCTGACTGACAAGAAAGCTGAAATTGCAGCCCTAGATGCTGCGTTGGCCAAAGCTGTAGAAACAGCCGAATATTACCGCAAGGTGCGGCCCATCGCACCCAATCTCAGCCGCTATACCGTCAAAGGAGAGCCAGCAAAGTGAACAAATACGACCCTCAACCGAAAATCGAATCCACCACCGACAGCGACGCCACGGTTAAGGCAACTGAGAAAGGGATGGAAACGATGACCTTCGATGTTGACCAAG
>DATJEH010000217.1:0-5985 GCA_035496875.1 Terriglobales bacterium
TCACTGGGTGAAGAAATCCTTGAACACCTGCAGCGCGTTGCGTGCGCTCTCTCCTCCCGGGCGGAAGAAGACCCAGCACAGCCATAGAGCGGCCCCAATCATCCCGATGCGGCTCAGCCAGTCAGAGGCGGTCACGTTGCCCCGCGGATGCGAGCCCACTCCTATTGCCGCCATCATGGCAAACAGCACCAGCACCACGATATCCAACGTGCTCATTTAACGGCTCCGCTCCGGCTCTGTGGCCTCCTGCAGCTCTTCTGCCGGGTCATTGCGTAGGAATTCATAGGCCTGGATGGCGGCGCCCACTCCTACCGGCGCGCCCGGCCACCGCTGGGGCTCCACCCGGATCACGCGCGCCTCAAAGCGCACCCGCACCTTTTCTGTGAGCGTCACATGCGGCGGAAAGGTGACCGTCACCGCCACCTGATCGCCCACACGCGCTCCTGCCGGCAGACGGAAAAATAACCCGCGCGCGCTGACGTTTTCCGTTTCCGTCGCCATCTCCGCCGCATTGTGGTTGGCCGGCCGCACCGCCGCCGGCAATCGCATCTCGAACCGTCGCATGCTGCGGCGCTCGGGAGTGGCTTGCGTCATGGTGAGTGGTCGTCCTAATAGCATTTTGAGCCGGTTTCCGCCAACCTGGTTCCCTTCCCTCACAGACATTCCATCCCATGTTGCGGCCGGCTGCCGTGAGAGCTGACAAATTGCCCTCATGCTGCACAGTTACAAGAAATTGCCATGGGATTGCAAGCCCAAACCACGCCGCGAACTCGCTTGATTACCGGCGCTCCGCCGCGCACTGGCAGGCGGCCGCACGAACTCGCCGCGGCCGTGCCCATACCCGTTCCATTTTCCCTTTGCGGCCGTCCAGCACCCGGGCCACGTTCAGCAGGGAAGGGCTGCCGCATACAATGCAATGTCCATTCCTGCTGTCGCTGACTACCTCACAATTGGCACACAGTACGGCCTGTTGCAGCGGAATCAGGTTGCCCGGAATAACCGCCCGAACGGCAGACGACATGGCGCACTCCTAAACCTTGCTGCCGGGAAGTGCAATTGCCCTTCCATTTACAATCCGCTCCCTCCCTGCGTAACTCCAAATTCCTTCACCGGATACCACCGTCCACTTCCCTTAACCTCAGCACCTCCCCTCCCCTGGTGAAAGGAGTTGCAGCTTTTTTCGCAAAACTCCCCAGGCTCTCGCCTCCGCCCCTCGCTGAACTGTTCGGGCGTACAAATTTTACCGGCCCTCGCCCAGGTCCCCGCCCCTTGACCGCCGTAGCTGCCGAATGATAAGTATCAAAGGCTTCTCCCAATCTGGTGACAGGTTTAGCGTCTTCACGCCTGCGCTTGTTTCGCGGGAGCGCGTGCTCGATTTTTCCCTGGTACCTCGCTGCATGCGGAGGAATGTGTGGACTTGAAGTGGGCTTCGAAAGCGGGCTCTGTGCTGTACCGAATTGCGGCGCCGCAATTTATTTTCTTGATTTCAGCCGGGTTGAGTTTGGCATGGGCAGGGGGTGGCGCGAGCCCTGCTGTGGCACAACCGCCGCGCCCCGCGCTTCTCCATCATGTGTCATCCCGCCGCCATGTACTGGAAAGTTACGCCCGGCTGCCACTCAGCTTTGAGCCCAACCTCGGCCAGAGCGATGCGCAAGTGAAGTTTCTGTCGCGTGGTCGCGGCTATGGCCTTTTTCTCACTTCCGACCGCGCCCTTTTGCTGGTTCGCGAGCCCGCCGCCAACTCCCAATTCCGTGCCCTCACCCTCCAGTTGCTGGGCAGCAACCCGGCCGCTGCGATATCGCCTTCTGATCCGCTGCCGGGCGTCAGCAACTATCTGCTGGGTAAAAATCCCAGCCAATGGCACACCAATGTGCCCCATTACGCCCGCGTTCACTATCGCGCCGTGTATCCGGGAGTGGACCTGGTTTATTACGGCCGCCGCCAGCAACTGGAATATGACTTCGTGGTCGCTCCCGGCGCCGACCCCAGCCATATTCGCTTGCAAGTGAGCGGCGCGCAATCGCTGAGCCTTGATTCCAAGGGCGACCTGGTCCTGCATCTGCCCGGCGGCGCCGTCCAATTGCGCCGTCCCCAGGTGTATCAGCAGGTCGGCAACAGAAAACAGCCGGTGGCCGCGCGCTATATTCTTGAAGCCGGCAACCGCGTAGGTTTTGCTCTTGCTGCCTACGACCGAGGCCGCACCCTGGTCATTGATCCCCGCCTCGCCTATTTCAGTTACCTGGGCGGCGCCGGCAACGAGGCCGCTCCCGGGGTGGCGGTGGATTCCGCCTTTAACGCCTACGTGGCGGGCACCACCGATTCCGCCGACTTCCCCGCCATTGCTCCCTATCAGGGCACTCTCAAAGGCGCCACCAACGTATTCGTCAGCAAATTCAACTCTGCCGGTACCGGACTTTATTTCTCCACCTACCTGGGCGGCAGCGGAACCGATGCCGCCGCGGGCGTCGCCGTGGACAAAGGTTTCAATGTATACGTCGCGGGAACCACCAGCTCAGCTGATTTCCCCGTCACTTCCTCCAGCGCTTACCAGAAGCCTCCTGTCAGCGCCAACAATCACGTCTTTGTCACCGAGTTGAACAGCAGCGGCAACGCTCTGGTTTATTCCACTTACTTAGCTGGAAGCAACGCCGACACCGCCAGTGGCGTGGCCGTGGGGCCCCTCGCCGGCACTGTATTCGTTACCGGAACCACGCTCTCTTCCGATTTCGCCAAGGTTGCAAAGCCCGGCAGTCTGACCGGCGCCAGCGAATTCTTCGTCACCAAGCTCAACACCGCCAAGCAGGGCACCTCCAGCCTGGTGTACTCCACCTATGTAGGCGGGAGCACCCCGCGAAGCGCCCCCGCTGTTACTAGCGGCGGAGGCATTGCCGTGGATGCCGGCGGTGACGCCTACATCACCGGCGGCACCAATTACACCGACATGCCGGTGGTGAATGCCTACCAGTCCACCTTGAACGGCACCGAGAACGCGTTCCTTGCCAAGCTCAATCCCAATGGCACACTTCCGGCGCTTTTCTTGACCTACCTGGGCGGCAATGGCACCGATATAGGGAATGGCGTGGCCGCCGATTCCGCCGGCAACGCCTATGTCACCGGCTCTACCAGCTCCACTAATTTTCCCGTGCAGCCCTCCACCGGCAGCACCACTTACCAGGCCGCCTTCGGCGGCGGCGCCAGTGACGCTTTCGTCAGCAAGCTGGCCGCGGCCGGCAGGACCCTGATCTGGTCCACCTATCTCGGTGGCAGTGGCGACGATTCCGGTTTGGGTATTGCCGTGGATGCCAACCAGAATACGTTTGTGACCGGCTCCACCACTTCCGGCAACCTGAACACTGTAAGGCCCACGCAAGCGGCGAATGGCGGCGGAACGGATGCCTTTGTCGGCGAGTTTGACGTCAGCGGAACCGCCCAACTCGTTACCTACCTGGGCGGCGCCGGCGCTGACCGCGGCACCGCTATTGCCCTCGATGTGGACGGAGATCCCTATGTCGCCGGAGAGGCCGCTTCTGACGGTCTGGCCACAACCGGTGTTTTTCAGGCCGCTCGCAAAGGCCTCAGTGACGCTTTCGTCGCTCACTTCACCGGAGTGAGCACCTTGGCATTGACTGCAGTCGCCACTCCCAATCCTGTGGGCATTGGCAACGCCACCGCTTTTACCTTCACCATCACCAACCAGGGCCCCGACATCGCCAACGGCATCGTTTTCAGGGACACCTTGCCTACCAACGGCACCTATCAGAGCATAGCCGCCAGCCAGGGCACCTGCTCTGCTCCCGCCGGTACCACGCAGGCCTGCAGCCTGGGGCAATTGGCCGTGAACGCCGTCGCCACCGTCACCGTCCACATCGCCGGTACTGCGGTGGGGCCGCTGAGTGATACCGGAAGTGTGAGCAGCAGCTCCAGCACAAGCAGTATTTCCGCCGGCGCCAGCACCTCCGTCAATGACTTCGCGGTTTCTGTGAGTCCCGGCAGTGCCAGCACCCCGGCGGGTCAAGCAGCCACCTACACTGTCACCGTGAGCCCCCTCCCCCAGGGCGCCACCTTTCCCAACGGCGTTTCCTTGAAGTGCTCCGGTGGTGTGCCCACGGCTGCCATGTGCGCCTTCACCACCGATCCGGTGGTCCCCGGCGCCACTCCCGTGACCTCATCGCTCACCATCACGACAACCGCCCTCCCGCCCGGCATCTCGGCCATCGCTTTGCTCAAGCACAATCTGCGGCAAATGTATGCCCTCCTGCTCCCCCTCGGCGGCATCGCGTTCCTGGGCTTTTCGTTGGGCGCAGACCAGCGCCGGCGCAAACGCTCACTCGGTATCCTGGTACTCGGGCTGCTTCTGCTGCTCACCGTGTTGCAGCCCGCCTGCGGCAGTTCCAATACCAAGCCGACCATTCCGCCCTTCACCCCCGCGGGCACCTATAACATCACCGTCTCGGCGGTTTCCGGCACCGTCACCCGCACCACCAAGCTGGTAATGGTGGTCAAATAAGAAAAGGTTTCAAGGTTTCGCAGCTTTCGCAGTTTCGGTAAGTCGCCCGAAACTTTGAAGCCTTGAAACTTTGAAACCTTCCGACCCTTGAAACCTTCCTCTAGGCCTTAATCTTCTTCGCTCCCTCGTCCCAAACCGCGATGGCTTTGTTGAAGTAGGAGTAATTGGCCAGGTGGCAGCCCAGCGCCGCGTTGTTGCCGAAAATTTCATTCTCCACCACCGGCTTGCGCGTGCGCACCGCGTTAAAGAAGTTGGCCTGGTGGTCGGAAACGTCGTTATAGCCCTTGGGAACGGCGAAGCTTTCCGCTTCTTCGTCCACCTTGAAGTGCAGCGGATCCGGCTCCGGGTGCTGCTGCGCCCATTCCTTCAGGTACTGGTCGCGCAGCTGTTTGGGCCAGCCATAAATCGAGTACGACTCCGCCTGCGGACGCGTGTCCTGCGGCGTATAGGTCAGGGTGGAATCCTTGATGATCATCGTGCCCTTGGTTCCATAGAATCCGATGAACTCCCCGCCTTCATTGTTCAGGTTGCAGCGCACCATGACCCGGAAGTTGGGATAGTCGTAAAAAGTTTCGATCAGGTCGGGGAAGTCGCGCCCGTCCTTCCAGCGGAAGAGGCCGCCCGAGGTTTGCGCCCGCTGCGCCACCATGTTGGTGCCGGTAATGAAGTGAATGCCGGAAATCAGGTGTACGAACAGGTCGCCCGCCAGCCCCTCGCCGTAGTCCTCAAAGCAGCGCCAGCGGAAAAAGCGCACCGCATCGAAGGACCGCTTGGGCGCGTTCACCAGGAAAGCGTTCCAGTCAATGGTCTGCGGGCTCGCGTCCGGCGGAATGGGATACACCCAGGCGCCACTCGCCGTGTTGCGGTCCCAGTAGGCCTCGATGCAGTCCACCTGCCCCAGCTTGCCGGAATCGTAGATCTCCTTGGCCTTGGCGTAGAGAATGGAACTCACCCGCTGGCTGCCCACCTGCAGGATGCGCTTGTTCTTGTGTACCGCGTCAATCATGGCGAAGCCGTCTTCCACCGTGTGCGACATCGGCTTCTCGCAGTACACGTCTTTGCCCGCCGCGCAGGCGTCCTCCACCAGCTTGCGGTGATGATGGTCGGTGACCGCCACGATCACCGCGTCCACATCCTTGCGGTCGAGAATTTGCCGGTAGTCGCGCGTGGTGGGAACCTGCTTCTGCACCGCCTCCTGCCCGGCCTGGTGGCGCGAGTCGTACAGATCGCAGATGCCAACGCACTCAATCCCCGGCACCGCCAGCGAGGCCTCCAGCAGTTCGCAGCCCCGCACCCCCGTTCCTATGGAGGCGAAGCGCACCACATCGCTGGGCGGCACCGGCCGCGTCGTGGCCCACAGGGTCTTGGGTTCCAGAACTGTGACCTTGGCGGCCAGGCCGGCCGCAGCCGCGCCCGCGCCCAGCAGCATGAAATTTCGGCGGGATAGGGAACTCTTGCGCATGTATCTTTGCCTCTCT
>DATJEH010000218.1:0-34184 GCA_035496875.1 Terriglobales bacterium
GGAGGTGAAATCTGGAGCATTCGCCGCCGGAGCGGACGTTCCCTTCGTGTTTGTTTCCTGCCACAGATAGCGGCCGGTGTCGCCAACCGGTGCGCCTTGCGTGTAAGCATGACTAGCCTGCCATGCACCCAGGTCGGTCCAAGTGACGGCATTATTCTCATAAACTACGCCGCTACCGGGCAGGTCGTTGGCAGTGAAGGCCGGTATTGTACCTGCGGACGTACCTGCAATCGTTACCTGCCACAAATGGGAACTGGTATCACCAGCGGTGTCGCCTACAGAATATGGATGGTTGAGTTGCCAGCCGCCCTGATCGGACCAAATGACGGCATTGTCAATGGTTGTACCGTTCAGGTTGGTGTTCCAGCCGCCCGCAGGAGCGGCACCCGGTCCGGAGGTGCCGGTAGTCGCTACTTGTTCTACGTTGCCGTTCGAATCCAGGACCTTTGTGCCGATGACTGAGTAGAGCGTGTTCGGCGTCCACGGTTGTGGATTTCCCGTTTGACCCATATTTGTCCAAGTAAGGCCGTCGAGCGTCTCGCCAGGCAGGGGAGAGTTCGAGGTGAATGCCGGAGCGGCAGTGCCTGAAGTTCCGGGCGTGATCACCTTCTGGATGTGACCATTCGAATCCACCACAATCCCGGTTGGGTCGGTTGGGCCTCCAGGCACAACATAGCTGTGAGTGGGCTGCCAGGCGAAGGAACCCTGGTCCATCCATTTCACACCGTCGTGAGTTATCCCGCCGAAGTTCGGTGGACTCGAATCAGTCCACGGGCTTGGCTCCGTTGCTGCGGACAAGCCATCACTGGCCTGCTGCACGTGTCCCGCTGGATCTACAGCCATATTGCCACTGGTATATAGGTGTGTTGGTTGCCAAGGTGTGTGTCCTTGATTGGTCCAGATCACGAGGTTGTCGTCGGTTATACCGCCACTCTGGTCGAACGTCGGTTCATCGGAGCCAGAAGTGCCGGGATGCGACACCTGCTGCACGTGCCCGTGCGGATCAAGGATTGTAGTGTTCGTACTGCTGTACAGGTTCCCCGCCAGCCAGGGCTGTGCGTTCAATCCCGCTCCCGCTGTGTCCAGCAGAAGCCCGCAAGAGACGGGTGTCTGGTCCATTAGATTCGTGCAGATGTTGACCGCATCGGGATCGTTGGGTGACGGGGGTTCCCCTGTCTCGTTGGTGGTTGCATCGTCAGGGTCGGTAAACCCTTTAGCGACGACGAGGATAGATTCGCCCGCTGGGCAACTCGTGCCATTACAGTTGGGAGAAACGCTGCCCAATGCCAAAGCTGGGATGTCCTTGATGCCGTAGAGATTGACCAGCGAACCGAAGTCGGCGAACTTGGCGCAGGTGGCGCCGGCCAACGTGTAGGTGCCGCCTGAAAGCACCAGTGAGACTTTTCGAATGATTCCATCGCCGGCGGTCACGTAGATGGAGTCACCGGCAGCGCTCAGATCCACGCTGTTCAGTACGTTGGTTGCGCATTCCCCGGTAGTAAACGAGTAGGACGAGCCGGTAACAGGATTACCCTTGGAGTCGAGTTCAACCAGCGAAGCGGGACTCGTGTTTCCCACGAAAATGTGCCCGGCAGTGCCCACCGCCACTGCTGCCGCTTTGCCGCTGCCGCCGCCGCTACCGTCGAAGGTACTAATAGGGGTGTGGGTCAGCGGATTTACACTTGGGTTGAAGGGATTGATGCTGGCGATGGAATACACCACCACGTTGCTATGAGTGGTCCCGGTGCCATCATCCGTCGCTAATACGTGCAGTGTGTTGTTAAGCCCCACTCCGCTGTTGTGGCCCAGCAGTCCACTGGAGATCGTGTCCAACACCTGAACGGTGCTGCCGTGCAACCGAATGACGTTGCAATTACCGCCGCCGTAGCACACGACAATGTCGCCAACTTGCCAGGGCACGCCGCTTGCCCAGGCGCTGCCCACGCAGGCCGCCAAGAAAACCAGTAACACCGCCGCGAGGCGGCTCAACTTGCAAAGCTTGTCTTGCATAAAGATCCTCCGATGATTTCGGCTGATTGCTGGTGTCGGATAGAAATAACGCGTGCGCCCAACGGTTCCGCGACCGCAGTTCGACGACGAGTTGGTTCGGATGTATTCCGGGATAAGTTCGCTCAAATGGCAATCTTTCCTAGCCACGCAAGCACGGGCCTGTCAGTTCGCCCAGAAAGCGGCGCGCAAAAACCAAGTGCAAAGCAACACACCCCAATGGGCGGCCATTCTCGCTGTCAGGGAAATCACTGTCAAGAGAAAAAGACATTAAAATGTGTAAATTGCAGCGCCAATCTTCAAGTTGAGGGGGGTGGCTGGGGGGATCAGTCAGGATTTGCACCTTTTGTGCAGCAGATTTGCACAAAGTGACAAGAGACTGTTATGTTCGGCCGCGGCCGCCCGGAGTAAGCGGCCAAACCCGGCCGGTTGCCGCTGCCGTTGTGGTTGAGTTCGCACCTACCCTCGGCCGGCCGGCACTTTGGTTCCTTGCCGGAGGTAATTTGCTGCCGGCAACTCCCGCTTTTACTGTCCTACCATGCCCAAGACCGGTTCATCCCCGGGGGAGTCCGCTGCCAATCGTCCGCACACGCGCTACGCCCTGGCGGCGACGGTGGAAATCCGCGCCTCCGTCCTGCGGGGTACGGTGCTGGCACAGCTAAGTAATGTCAGCCTGAGCGGCTGCTACGTGAACACGCCGCAAAACCTGCCGGAGCACACGCGGGTGCGCATTGTCCTGCATACCGGGTCATTGAAAGCCGAGCTCTGGGGCGTGATCCGGCGGCAGGATCAGAACGGCCTTGGCATCCAGTTTACCAACGGAACCACGGTGGAAGACTGGAAATCGCTGGAGTCCATCATCCATCAACTGCAGAGCCCGAAGCGGCAGGCCACCTCGGCGGGCTCCTAGGTAACGTGCGATGAAGCCGGCTGCGATTCCTTAGCGGCTTAATCAGAGTTTCCCCAGCGCAATCCCTGCCCGCCGGCATAAAGGCTACTCCCAAAGCTACGCCCCTAAGTGTGGCCGCTGCACTTGCATCGGCACGAGAGATGGCTCAGCATAAGGATAATTATTCCTGGGCGGTGCCATGATGAGCGAGATTCTGCGCTCATGGAAGGAAATTGCTGCGTACGCGGGAGCTTCTGTGCGTACCCTGCAGCGCTGGGAGAGGGAGTTCCGCCTGCCCATCCGCCGCATTGCCACCAAGAAAGGCTCGGTGGTGTTTGCCTTCCGCTCCGATCTGGACACCTGGTTTCGGGCCCGTACCCAAACGGCTGAGATGACGGTGCGCGACGAGCATTTCCGCATGATGTTCATGAACTCGCCCCTGCCCAGCATGGTGGTAGACAATTCGCGGAAAATTCTTGATTTGAACGATGCTTTCTGCGAACTGCTGGGAGTGGAACGCACGCAACTGGTTGGACGCTTCCTGGATATGCTTTCCGAAGGTTCAACCCAATACGATGACGCGGAATGGAATTATTTTCTCGAAGTAGGGGCATTGCTGGGGCAGCGCAATGGCCGGCGCTCTGACGGCAGTGCGTTGGCGATTGAGTACATTATCAAGAACGTCTTTCCCGGGCTCAACCTGGTCACAGTGGTTGCTTCCCACCCGGGTGGCGTGCCGCGGAATCAGGTTTACTACCGTTTGGGGCGGGGCAGCCTCAGTCTTTGACAGCCCGTTGCAGGGGGCTGCTCTGGCCACCGGTCATGTCGCAAGTCGTCGCCCAGGTGACGCTTCCTGACATTAGGGGCAGCCGCTAATGGCTGGCTACAGTGGAGGAGCGCCGGTGCTTCGCACTGCTCCTGCTCGCATGCTCACGTTCCGCGGGGCAACGGCGCGGACCCTCCTCCCCCGCTAAAGCAAAAGCCCGGCACGTTGGCGCCGGGCTGCTTTATTTCAGGGCCGCTTGTGTTTGGCAGTTCTACTGGCGGTGAACAGCCGAACTGTGTGCGCTTTGCAGGCTGGCCGCGGTCTTGCGTTCAGCGATGATGCGGCGGGCGTTTTGCGCCAGTTGTTTGGCCTGGGGCAGCAACTGCAGCGCCTGGACGACTTCAGGATCGGCCTCAGCATGGACCTGCAAACCCGCCTCCATGCCGAAGGCATCGGTGAACATCTCGCTGCGCAGGTTCCATCTCACCCAGTCCAGGTTCTGCGCCATGTCGGCCTCGGAATAGGGCACGTTCTGCCGGCTCAGGAAATTGCGGAAGTCCTGCAGCACCTGGTCTGTGACCTGGAAGGTCTTGGTTACGTGATGGTGTTGCAGGTAATCCTGGGCGAAGTTGAAGAACGCGTAATGCACCAGGATAGTGTCCTGGAAGGAATTGTTCTTGGGCGGGGGAATCTTCACGTCGGGACTGATGCCGTCGCCGCCATACACCGGGCGCCCGCTGTCGGTGTATTTGACTTCACGGCCCGAAGTATTGCTGCTGCTGTTGCGCTCGAAGTAATAGTCATAAACCGATACGCCGTTGTAGTTGCGCTGAATCAGGCGGCCGCTGGGCGTGTAGTACTTGGCCGTGGTCAAGGCCAGGCCGGTATCCTCCGACAGGGGAAACACGGTCTGCACCAGGCCCTTGCCGAAGGTGTTTTCGCCGGCGATAAGGCCGCGGTCGTGATCCTGGATGGCGCCGGCCACGATTTCGGCGCCCGAGGCGGTGCCACGGTCCACCAGAACCACGATGGGATAAGGCTTTCCATCCTCGCCGCGGGTGGCGTGATAAACCTTCTCCGGCGAAGCGCGCCCGGCCTGTGAAACCACCACCGCTCCCTTGGGCAGGAACTCATCGGCCACGCCGACGGCGGAGTTCAGCAAGCCCCCCGGGTCCTGGCGCAAATCCAGCACCAGGCCCTGCAAAGATCCGAACTGGCCGAGCGCGTTCTGCACTTCATCCACGGTGGTCTCATCAAAGGAGGCGACATGCAGATAGCCGATGCCCGGCCGCAGAAGGAAGTGCAGGTCCACGCTGTAGTGGGGAATCTCGGCGCGCTCCACCGCGAACTGCAGCGGCTTAGGTTCCCCCTCGCGCAGGATAGTGAGGGTGACGGAGGTGCCCCTGGGCCCGCGCACCAACTCGGCCACTTCTTCGGTGCTCATGTTGTCAGTGGGCTTGCCATTGACGGCCACGATTACGTCGCCGGGGCGAATGCCGGCTTTGTAGGCGGGGGTGCCGGCGAAGGGCGCGATAACCACAATGTGGTTGTTGCGCGGCCCGATGGTCATGCCAATGCCGTAATACTTCCCGCTCTGCGATTCCTTCAGCATGGCATATGCCTTGGGATCGAAGAAGGTGGAATGGGGATCGAGCACCCGCAACATGCCGGGAATGGCCCCGTCATAAATTGCTTTATCGGGGTTCACCGGCACGGCGTAGTTCTGCTCCACAATGTTATAGGCATCGGCAAAACTACGCAGGCTGTTGCTGATTTGGGAATCACCCTGAGGATTTTGTCCGGGAGCTTGTCCAAAAAGCGCGCCCAGAACGCCGCACGCCAGTAATACCGCCAATACCAGGAAGAAAGAACGCCGACCTTTAGCTGCCATGGGAATTTTTCCGGGCCGCGACGGTGGGGGTGTCCGTCCCACCGCGTAGAGCCTCAGCACTGTTTGGATGAGGCAGCAGGGGCAAGGGTTTCGTAAGCTGAGCAGAATTATCTCTGGGCGGCCAGGGCGGGCGAGGTTACGGGGGAGGCGGGCAGGCGGATTTCCACCACCAGGCCGCCGCCCTCGGCATTGCGGGCGGTGATAGATCCCTGGTGCAGGCGCACAGCGCGCTCGGCGATGGCCAGCCCCAGTCCGGCGCCGCCGGTCTGGCGTTCGCGGGCCGCGTCCAGGCGGTAGAAGGGGCGGAAAAGGTTGCTGATCTCCTGGTCGGGCACGCCGGGGCCGTGGTCGCGCACGGTCAGCACCGCCTGGTCCTGGCTGCCGTTCTGGACCTGGCAATGAAGACGAATCTCGACCGCACTGGAGGGCGAAGTGTAGCGCACCGCGTTGCGCACCACGTTTTCGAAGGCGCTGCGCAGCAACTCAGGATTGCCCTGGGTGGTGCAGTCTTCCGCCTGCACCAGCTGGACGCCGCAATCACGGCTGCGGGCTTCGAAGTCCGCGTCCGCCACCACTTCCTGCAGCAGGTCGAGTATGTGAATGGGGGCGCGGTCCGCCGGCGGCTCGCCGCTTTCCAGGCGAGCCAGCGTGAGCAGCTTGCCGATCATTTCATTGAGGCGCTCGGCTTCCAGTTCAATGCGGTCCAGGGCCTTGGTGGAATCCTCGCTGGCGCGCTGCCGGGCCAGGCCCAGGGCCACATTCAGCCGGGCCAGGGGAGAGCGCAACTCGTGGGAAATGTCGCTGATGAGCTGCTTTTGCGAGTTGAGCAGCACCTCCAGCCGCTCCGCCATGCGGTTAAAGTCGTGCACCAGTTCGGCGATCTCGTCGGCGCGTTTGGTTTCCGCAGCGCGGGCGCCAAGGTTGCCGCCTGCCAGCTGGTGGGTAGCTGCCCGCAGACGCACGATGGGCCCAGTCAGGTAACGTGCCAGCCAGAAGCACACGAAGCCGGAGACCAGGATGGCAAGCCCCAGGCGGGTGATGAATTCCTCGGTGCTGCGGCGCAGAGCGAAGGGGCCATGCCCGTGCAGGATTTGGGCCACCAGCACATAACGTTTGCCGTCCGCTCCCAGGGCGAGTTGGCCGCCCAGAGTGGCTCTGGGTGTAGGTGCAAATTCCTGCTGGCCGGTACGAGCCACGTGAACAGCGAGTTCGCGAACTTTACGGGGAACCTCCGCCCCGCCAAACAGCAGCTTTCCTTGAGGACTAAACCAGAAGAACTGCACGTCGGCGCTGTGCTCGAGTTGCTCCAGGTAGGCAGTAGCCTTTTCACCCTGCCCATTTTCCAGAAACGAAACAGCGTTCTGGTCGTAGAGCTTGAGAGCGTCCGCAGTGAGCGAGTGCCAGCGCATGATGACGCGTTCGGAGGGGCGCTCGGCCAGCACCAGGGCCAGCACCAGGAAAAGAGCCTGGGTCACCCAGAAGGAAAGGAAAATTTTGAGGAATATGCTCCGCATGACCGATTAGTCACCGCCGGGCGCGGCGTAAATATATCCCACTCCGCGTACCGTTTTGATGCGCTCCCCTCCTTTCCCATCTTCTCCCAGCTTCTTGCGCAGTTTGCTGATGTGCATGTCAATGCTGCGGTCGTAAGGAGAAAACATACGGCCGAGCGCTATCTTGGCCAGTTCGTCGCGGGTGACCACGCGTCCGGCCTCACGCAGCAGCACGTCGAGCAGGTTGAACTCCACCGCGGTCAGGTCCACGGCTTCGCCTCCGCGCAGCACGGTGCGGGTGGCGGGATTGAGCTCGACATCGGCCACGCGGACGCTGGTTTGCGGCGCCTGCCGTTCGCCCGGCTCTCCTCCCTTGGTGCGCCGCAGAATGGCGCGAATACGGGCTACCAGTTCGCGGGGGTTGAAAGGCTTGGGCAGGTAGTCGTCGGCGCCCAATTCCAGACCTACGATGCGATCCACATCCTGGCCGCGCGCGGTCAGCAGCAGCACCGGCACGGTGGAGGTGGCGCGCAGCTTCCGCAGCACGTCCAGGCCATTCATGCCCGGCAGCATGACGTCGAGCACCACCAACGCATGCTCTCCGGAGAGCGCCCGCTCCAGCCCGCGGTTGCCGTTGTGGACAGCTTCCACCTGTAGCCCCTCGGGCTCGAGGAACTCCTTCACCAGGTCGCACAACTCCACGTCATCGTCCACTACCAGCACGCGGTCCATTGGCCTCATCCCTGTTCTACATCAAGTATGAGTCCCTGCAACGTAAAGAAGTGTAAGCCTTTCTTTACAAAAATTTACCCCGTTTGACCGACTCTTTACCCCTACCGCCGGCTACCCGTGTTTACCTGATTAGCAAGACCCATACGGAGGTTTTTAGATGAATCGCAAGCGCATTGTAATCGGCCTGGCGGCGCTCCTGGTGGTGGTTGGAGTCGCCGCCCTGGGCCAGAGTTTGGCCGGCAAAGGCGGGCGTTGGCACCGGGGCGATTTCGTGAACCGGCGCATCGCCCACCTGACGCGGGCTCTGGATCTTACTGACGCCCAGCAACAGCAGGTGAAATCGCTAGTGGAGGGACAGCGCCCCGCCCTGAAAGGGCTGATGCAGCAAATGGCCTCACAAAGGGCGGAGATGTTGGCTGCCACCCAGAACGGCCAATTCGACCAGGCTAAGGTGCAGGCCATTGCCAACCAGCAAGGACAGACGCTGGCTAACCTGATTGTGGCCCGGCAGGAGTTGCAGTCCAAGATCTACGGCCTGCTCACTCCTGAGCAGCGGACCAAGTTCGACCAGATGCAGCAGCGCCGGTTGGAGCACATGCAGAAGCGGCTGGGAAGCGGCTCTCAGAGCCAGTCCCAAGGCCAATAACCAAGGAGCCAGCCGGCCGGGAGGCCCCCGGCTGGCTGGTCTTTACAAAACTTTACTCCGGCCTGACTGACTCTTTACGTTAGGCGGGAGGGCCCAGGGATCAAATGGTTAGGGGAAAGAAGGAACACTTCCATGAAGCTGATACGAAACAAGTGGCTTCTCTCGCTGACCGCGGTTGGGCTTGTTGTTCTGCTGGCGGCCTTCACTGTCGGGCACAAGGAGCAGGCGCAGTACTTCACCGCCAGGGCGCAGACCGGGACCATCAATGACGTGGTGCAGGCCACCGGCACCATCAATGCGGTGACCACGGTGCAGGTGGGCTCGCAGGCTTCCGGCACCATCTCCAAGCTCAACGTTGATTTCAATTCACGCGTGCACAAAGGAGAGGTGATCGCGGAACTGGATCCTTCGCTGTTCCAGGGGGCGCTGCTGCAGGCGCAGGCGGACCTGCAGAACTCGCGGGCTACGCTGGCTTCCAGCCAGGCGGACGTGACCAAGGCGGAAGCGGCCGCCGCGCAAACCAAGGCAGACTACGTGCGCAATCAAGAGCTGGTGAAAGAGGGAATTGTGAGCGCCCAGCAGTTCGACCTGGCCAAGGCCAGCGCCGATACCAACAACGCCGCCGTGGTCGCCGCCCAGGCGCAGGTGAAGCAAGCCGCCGCCCAGGTGAATCTGAAAGCAGCTGCCGTGCAGGTGGCCAAAACCAATTTGGACCACACCATTATCCGTTCGCCCATTGATGGCATTGTGGTGGCTCGCAACGTGGATGTAGGCCAGACCGTGGCGGCGTCCCTGCAGGCGCCCACCCTTTTCAATATTGCCCAGGACCTGACCAAAATGCAGGTGGACACGCAGACCGACGAGTCTGATGTAGGCAACATCAAGGTGGGCCAGGAGTCCACGTTTACGGTGGACGCGTATCCCAACCAGACCTTCCGCGGCAAGGTGGTGCAGATCCGTCTGAACCCAACCACGGTGCAGAACGTGGTCACCTACGACACGGTGATCGCGTTCGATAACCCGCAGATGAAACTTTTCCCGGGTATGACTGCCTACGTGAACATTCCCGTGGCCACCGCCCAGAATGTGCTGGAAGTGCCCAACACGGCGCTGCGCTTCAAGCCCGACCTGAAGCCGGAGGAGCTGCGGGCGACGTATGAGAAGTATGGAATCAACCAGCCGGGTAGTGCGGCGCCGAGCGGCTCCACCAGTGGCAGCCAGCCGGCGAAGAGCGGGAAGCCGGCGGCGGCGCGCGTACCGCGCCACGATGTGAGCGTGGTGTGGAAGCTGGCGGCTGATAAATCGCTGCAGCCGGTGCTGATCCGCACTGGAATTACCGATCACACCGATACGGAAGTAGCCGAGCTGCTCAAAGGCAGCCTGCAGCCGGGAGAGGAACTGGTGACTGGCTCGATGAACATCACTCAGAAGTCCGGCGGGCTTGCCGGCGGAATGACGAGGATGCACTGATGGCAACCATCACCCAAAGCGAACTGACTAACCAGGCTGAGCTGGGGGAACTGAGCCAGCCGGTGATCCGAGTGGAGGATGTGCACAAGTACTACGACCTGGGGGAAAACAGGGTGCATGCCCTGCGCGGGGCTAGCGTGGAGATTGCCGGCGGCGAGTTCGTGGCCATCATGGGAGCCAGCGGCAGCGGCAAGTCCACCTTCATGAACCTGCTGGGGTGTCTGGATAAACCCAGCAGCGGGCGCTACCTGCTGGAAGGCACCGACGTTTCTCAGCTCGATAAGAAGGCGCTGGCCGCCATCCGCAACCGCAAGCTGGGCTTCGTGTTCCAGGGTTTCAACCTGCTGGCGCGCACCACGGCGCTGGAAAATGTGGAGCTGCCCACGCTGTATGCGCGACTGCCGAAAGAAGAACGGCAACAGCGCGCCAAGGAGGCGCTGGAACTGGTGGGGCTGGGGGAGCGCATGGAGCATTTTCCCTCGCAGCTTTCCGGCGGGCAGCAGCAGCGTGTGGCTATTGCCCGTGCCCTGGTGAACCGGCCATCCATCCTGCTGGCCGACGAGCCCACCGGCAACCTGGACAGCCGCACCTCGGTGGAGATCATGCAAATTTTTCAGACGCTGAACGAGAGCGGGCTCACCATTGTGCTGGTGACGCACGAGCCCGACATCGCCCGCTTCGCCAAGCGCACCATCGTGTTCCGCGACGGCAAAATCCGCCGCGATGAGCCGGTGAAGGACCGTCCCCGCGCGGCCGAGATGCTGAAGACCATGCCCACGGTGGAGGAAGACTGAGAGGACGTTATGGACCTGCTATCCATTCTGCGAATCGCGATCCGGGCGCTGTCGCGCAACAAGATGCGCTCCGCGCTCACTATGCTGGGCATCATCATCGGCGTGGGCGCGGTCATCGCCATGGTGGGCGTGGGCCAGGGCGCAAGCAAGCAGGTGCAGGACCAGATTTCCGCCATGGGCTCCAACATGCTCTTTGTCTCCAGTGGAACCGTGAACCGCGGCGGCCTGCGCCTGGGCTGGGGGCAGACCAAAACTCTGGTGTATGACGACATGAAGGCCATTGTGCAGCAGGCCCCGGCGGTGAAGGAAGCCGCTCCCGGCAGCCAGACTACCTCCCAGGTCGTCTTTGGCGCCGACAACTGGTTCACCAATATCCAGGGCACCGAACCGCAGTATTTCGATATCCGCTCCTGGCCGCTTCAGGAAGGCGTTTCCTTTACGGAAAGCGACGTGAATTCCGCCGCCGATGTGGCCGTGATCGGCGCCACCGTGCAACAGAACCTCTTTGGCGCTGAAGACCCCGTGGGCCAGACGGTGCGCATCTCCAACCTGCCTTTTAAGGTAGTGGGTGTGCTCACCGCCAAGGGGCAGTCCGCGGCCATGGGGCAGGATCAGGATGACGTCATCTTCGTGCCCATCACCACCCTGCAGAAAAAGCTCACGGGCGAGCCCTGGCTGCGCTACATCGTGGTGTCGGCGGTTTCCAAGGACGCCACTTACGCGGCGCAAGAGGAAATTACGTCCATATTGCGCGACCGGCACCGCATCCGGTCCGGGCAGGATGACGACTTCATGGTGCGCAACCTGGCGGACGTGGCCCAGCTCGCCGACCAGTCGTCGCGGGTAATGACCATGCTGCTGGCCTCGATTGCCGGGGTTTCGCTGATCGTGGGCGGCATTGGCATCATGAACATCATGCTGGTCTCGGTTACCGAACGCACCCGCGAAATCGGCGTACGCATGGCCATTGGCGCCACCGAAGAAGACGTGCAGCATCAGTTTCTGATTGAAGCTGTGGTGCTCAGCCTGATGGGCGGCGCCGCCGGTATTTTCTTCGGCATAGGTTCTTCGCTGATTATCAGCAAACTGCTGGGCTGGGCGGTGCTGGTCTCGCCCCTGGCCATTGTGGCTGCGGTGATCTTTTCCGCGGGCGTGGGCGTGTTTTTCGGCTTCTATCCCGCGCGCAAAGCGGCGCGCCTGGATCCCATCGAAGCCCTGCGCTTTGAATAGCTCGCACCGCGATAAGGGACGAGACTACAGCTACATGCGGGGAGGCGTCTGGCGGGCCGACATTCTCCCTCAGGTGTCGAACACTACCCCGACACTTTTAGAAGCTTTCCACAGGGTCTGCGCATCACATCCCTCGTAACCAGGCTTTTCTTTGAGGCTGGTTGGCTGGAGAAGGCCGGGTTGGGCCCCCTTAACCGCTAGAAATTTGGGAAGGATAGATGTTCATGGCTACGGCAGCATCAGTCTTCCCCAGGGTGGAAGAAGAGCGATACCTGGCATTACTGCGCGCCGCCAACGCGATCGCCACCTGCAGCGACTGCCACGGCGCCTCAGAAACGCTGATCCGGCAACTGCACGAGGTCACCCCGTTCGATTCTCTTCACCTGGTGGCTTTTGATAAGGAGACCAACGCGCCCGCGTGGTCTTTGTTGGAAGCTAATGGGGAGAGAAGGAGCGACTCGTTCGCCAACGATGCGGCTTGTGAAGACTCCCCTATTTACTGGGTGCACGCCTCCGGCCAGCCGCTGGTAACGGCCGATTGGAGCCAGGAGACACGATTCCAGAAGTATGGAACTCTGCTGGCTCAACTCGGTATCGCTTCCACCTGCACCTTGCCCCTGATCCGCGGACCCCGCCGGCTGGGGGTACTCAGTTTGGGCAGGTTTTATCCCAATGCCTATGACGAGGAGGAGATCCGTTTTCTCGGCCTGGTTGCCGGGCAGATTGGCCTGGCGATTGACGCGGCCGTGAACTTCTACGTCTCCCAACAGGTGCAGGACCAGTTGCGGCTGATTCTCGACCTTACCAACCAAGTGGTATCGAATCTGGAGTTTCATGAGCTCTTGCACGCCGCCTCCGCGAGTGTGCGCCGGGTGATGGGTTGCGATGCGGCGGCTATCATGCTGGCGGATGCCGAAGGCAAGCACTTACGTGTCCATGCGCTCGACTATCCGGAGAGCCGGGGAATATTTGCTGAGGGAGCTCTCGTCCCCATTGAAGGCACTCTGCCCGGAGATTCGTTTAAAAGCGGAAAGCCAATGGTGGTGAACCGCCTGGATCCGGCGGAGATGCCGCCGGAGATGTACAGCAAGGCGAGCGCGGAGGGCTTGCACTCGTTCTGCGACGTGCCCCTGATCAGCAAAAACCGCTTGCTCGGGGTGTTGGCGGTTGCCAGGCGCGAGGAGAACGCCTTCGACGAAGACGAGGTCGCCTTCCTGACTCAGGTTGCGAACCAGGTGGCAATCGGCGTGGAGAATGCGCTTTCCTACAGCGAAATAGCCGATTTGAAAAACCGGCTGGCGCAGGAGAAGTTGTATCTGGAAGACGAAATTCGCGGGGAGATGGACTTCGAAGGCATTGTGGGCCAGAGTTCCGCTCTGCGCCATGTGCTGAACCTGGTAGACACAGTAGCCCCCAGCGACTCCACGGTGCTGCTGCTGGGCGAAACCGGTACCGGAAAAGAACTGATTGCCCGGGCCATCCATGAGCGCAGCCGGCGCAAGGACCGGACCTTCGTGAAGCTCAATTGTGCCGCCATCCCCACCGGCCTGCTGGAGAGCGAACTTTTTGGGCATGAGCGCGGCGCCTTCACCGGAGCCATCTCACAAAAGATTGGCCGCCTCGAGCTCGCTGACCAGGGAACGCTCTTCCTCGATGAGGTCGGCGATATTCCCCTTGAAATCCAGCCCAAACTCTTGCGTGCTTTGCAAGAGCGCGAGTTTGAGCGGCTGGGCAGCACTCAAACCAAAAAAGTAAACGTCCGCCTGGTAGCTGCCACCAACCGCGACCTGGAGAAAATGATCGAGGGCCGCGAGTTTCGCAGCGACTTGTATTACCGGCTGAACGTGTTTCCCATCCGCATCCCGCCTTTGCGGGAACGTCCCGAGGACATTCCGCTCCTGGTGCGTTACTTCGCCCAAAAATATGGCCGGCGCATGGAAAAACAGATCGAGTCTATCCCTGCCGCCGCCATGAAGAAGCTTTCCCTCTCCCAGTGGCCGGGGAACATTCGCGAGCTGGAGAACTTCATCGAGCGCTCGGTGATCTTGACCCACGGCTCTGCGCTCCAGGTGCCCATCGGCGAGATCGGCAGTAACGGCAAAGCCGCTCCCGGGCCACGCACGCGGGAAGGCGATGAGCGCATCGAGATTCTTCGCATCCTCAAGGACACGAAGGGCCGTGTCGCCGGACCCAAGGGCGCTGCCGCTCTGATGGGTATTAAACGCACCACACTGATATCGCGCATGAAGAAGCTGGGCATCAATCCTCGCGCTGTCTCCTGATTTCGCAAACAAGCGGTGCTCGTACCGCTGATCTGCACTTCCTGAGTTTTTCTAACTCCATTCATCTGCTGTCATTGGCTTCGACAGATGTCGAAATGGGAATCGACATTTCTCGACACACAAATAAAGACACCCTCTTCTTCTCCATTCTGTTCAGTGCGTTACCGGAAATGGCCGCCGAGTTCGACTTGGCAACTGCGTTGCTCTCCTCCCTGGCGTGAGACGTTCGCGCAATGTTCAAAATCTCCATCGTTGAGACGCACGGCCAGCGAAGGCTGATTCTGGAAGGCAAGCTGATCAGTCCCTGGACAGCCGAGGTGGAAGCGGCCTGGAAAACCGCTGGACAGCAGTTGCAGGGCCGGAAATTAGTCATTGACCTGGCAAATGTCACCCTTATTAGTCCGGATGGGGAGAACATCTTGCTGAAATTGATGAGTGACGGCGCGAAATTCTCCTGCGGAGACGTCCTCACCAAACATGTGTTGAGAAAGCTGGCGCGAAGATGCCGGTGCCGGCCGTAAATCGTCTTTTGGGCCCCCCAAAAAGGAGATAGAAGCTGTCGATTTCCCCCAGGTTGAAACGTCGTTGGATTGGAGGACGAACGTGAAGATGCTCGGCATACGACCAATCGCAAGCCAGAAACCGACTCCCTATGCAACGGCCGCAGATTTCTGCCGGATCTTCAGGGAAGACATGAACCGTTTGTATCTGCTCGCGTACTTGCTGACCGGCGACCAATTACTGGCGGAAAAGTGCTTTGTGCGCGGGCTGGAGGACGCGGGAAAGGGCAATCCCGTGTTCACGGAGTGGGCTCATTCCTGGGCCCGGCGGACGGTTATTCAGAAGGCGATTGAAATAATCCAGCCGCGGCCGGCAGAGGGCGTTGGCTCCAAGGTTAAAGATGCGGGCCCTGCTGGAAGGCAGCCAGCGGAAGTTGCCGGCATTGTCGAGCTTCCGGCGTTCGAGCGCTTTGCCTTTGTGATGTCGGTGCTGGAACACATTTCTGATCAGGAGTGCTCGCTTCTACTGGACTGCAGCCGCGGCGAGGTGAGCGCAGCGCGGAGTCGCGCCCTGCAGCAGATGGGCAAGGCGGCGAGCCTTCGGCGCAAGCGGGCGCCCATTGGCGCGGGCGACCAAGATCTGCGCGACGACCCGGGAGCGGCACTCCAGTTGGAAGTTCCACCCCTGGCAGCTTCGGCGTAATTCCAAACATTTCCAAGATGAGGGTGGCAATGAAGACGTTGAGGACCAATGTGAATCTTCGCAAAAAGCATCTCGCGGTGGCTGCCGTTCTGCTGGCTCTGCTGGCGACGGCGGCATGCGGCAGGAGCAGCGTTCAGGCAGCGGCGCCTGCCATGCCGCCGCCGCTGGTCAGCGTGGTGACCGCAACCGCGCAGGATGTTCCCAAATACCTGGAGGAAATCGGCAGAAATACCGCCTTCGAGTCGGTCACGGTGACGCCGCAAGTCGGCGGTCGCATCGTGGAGCGGCATTTTCAGGACGGGGAGAACCTTCGCAAGGGACAGCTTCTGTTCGTAATTGATCCCCGTCCTTATAAAGCGCAGGTTGACTCAGCGCAAGCTGCACTGGCGCAGGCCAAGGCGGCGCTCGATTTTGCCAGAATCCAATTGGCTCGCGACCAGGAAGTCATCGGAACCAGAGCCATTTCGCAGCAGGATTACGACACCAAGAAGAATGCGGTTGATGTGGACCAGGCCCAGGTGGAGGCTGCGAAAGCGACCCTCGAAACGGCGCAGCTCAACCTGGACTACTGCTACATTCACTCTCCCATTGGCGGTCGAGCGGGCGCCCGCATGGTGGACGTGGGCAATGTGGTGCAGGCCAACGCCACCTCACTTCTTTTAATCCAGCGCCTCGACCCCATTTACGCGAATTTCACGGTCACGGAGAGGGATCTGCCCGAGGTGCAAAAGCAAATGGCGCGTGGCGCTCTCAGGGCAGCAGTTCGGCTTCCTTCGGATGCGGAAAATGCAGCCCGGACCGGCCGCGTTGAATTCCTCGATAACTCGGTGCAGAACGGCAGCGGCACGGTCAACCTGCGGGCCACCATGAGCAATTCCGACCATCACTTCTGGCCCGGCCAATTCGTGAACATAAAGCTGGTTTTGAGCACAGAGAAGGGAGCGGTGTTGATCCCCAATCAGGCGACGGAGATCAGCCAGCAAGGGCCGTTTGTTTACGTGGTGAAAGCCGACGACACGGCCGAATTCAGGCCGGTAACTCTGGGCCAGCGCCAGGGCGACCAGGTGGTCGTCACCCGCGGAGTCTCCGCCAATGAGCGGGTGGTGTTTGCGGGCCAGATGCTGGTGCGGCCTGGCGGCAAGGTGCGGGTGGACGCCGCCTCTGCTGCCGGCCCGGTTTCCAACGCCGACAGAAAGACTAAGCGCGCTCCAGGAGGCCAGTCATGAATCTTTCCGAAGTTTTCATTCGTCGCCCAGTAATGACGGTAGCGCTGACCGTCTCCGTAATCCTGTTCGGAGTGCTGGCCTATTTCCGGCTGCCGGTGAGCGATCTGCCGGCCATTGACTACCCCGTGATCCAGGTGCAGGTGAACTATCCCGGGGCGACGCCGGAGACGATGGCCAACAACGTGGCCACCCCGCTGGAGCGCCAGTTCATGCAGATTCCGGGACTGGAACTGGTCACCTCCAATAACGGGCAGGGGCATTCCAGCTTTGTACTGCAATTTGATCTGAGCAAGAGCCTCGACGCCGCTGCCACCGACGTTCAGGCCGCGATTACCCGGGCGCAGGGGCAACTCCCCGTGGACCTGCCCAGCCCGCCCACGTTTACCAAGACGAACCCCAACGATCAGCCGATCATGTATATAGCGCTGGTCAGCGACACCGCCACGGAAGGCCAGCTCTATGACTACGCCAATACCCAGGTGGGAGAGCGGCTCAGCATTCTGCCCGGGGTCAGCCAGGTGGCGGTGTATGGCACGCAATCGGCGGTGCGGATCAAGGCGGACCCGTCCGCCATGGCGATCCGCAATATCACTCTCGAAGACCTGACCAATGCCATTAAGAACGGCACCAGCTACACCGGCGCCGGCCAGTTCGACGGTCCGCATCGCAGCTTTCTTCTGCAGCCCCAAGGACAGCTCATCACCGCTGACCAATACAACGGGCTCATTGTCGGGCAGAGCAACGGCGCTCCGGTTTATCTGAAGGACGTTGCTACCGCCAAACAAAGTGTGCAGGACGAGCGCATTGATATGCGCTTCTGGGTGCGCGGCTACAAGCAGCCTTCCGCCACCGTGGTAGTCGCCGTGTTTCGCCGCGCGGGCGTCAATGCCGTGGCGGTGGCCAAATCGGTGCGCGGCCAGCTTCCCGTCATTCAATCGCAGCTGCCCAGTTCGGTCTTGCTGGTGGGAGCTTACGACCGCTCGCAAACTATCGTCGGCAGCATAAAAGACGTGCAAGCCACCCTCTACATCGCGTTTGTGCTGGTGGTGATGGTGATTTTCGTCTTTCTGGGACGGGCCACCGACACCCTGATTCCCGCCGTGGCCCTGCCCCTGTCGCTGCTGCTGACTTTCATAGCCATGAGCGTGCTCGGCTACAGCCTCGACAACCTCTCTTTGATGGCGCTGACCCTGGCCATTGGCTTTCTGGTGGATGATGCCATCGTGTTTCTGGAAAACACGGTGCGGCTGATGGAAGAAGGGCAGAACGCCTTCCAGGCTTCGCTGAACTCGGCTAAGGAAATCAGTTTCACCATTCTGGCCATGACCCTTTCCCTGGCCGCGGTTTTCATCCCGCTGGTTTTTATGAGCGGCCTGATGGGGCGCATCTTCCGTGAGTTCTCCATCACCATCGTGGTCTCGATTCTGGCCAGCGGCCTGGTTTCACTCACGCTCACGCCGCTGATGACCTCCAGGTTGCTGAGCAATCGCGGAGTTGGAGCGAAGAAAACCTGGATGGAGCGCGTGTTCGGAGCCTTCGAGCGCCGCGTGCTGGATGTTTACGGGCGGTCGCTGTGGTTCTTCCTCCGTCACCGTTGGATCTCGGCCGTAACCTGGACAGTCTGCCTGGCCGGAACCGCATACCTGTTTTACGTCGTCCCGAAATCGTTCCTTCCGGTGGGGGACAGTTCCTTCATCCGCGGCGTGATGGTGGCCCAGGAAGGATCATCGCCGGACCAGATGCACGCCTATCAAACGCAAGCAGAAAAGATCATGAAGGCGAACCCCGCGGTGCGCAGCACGTTCAGCATGAGCGGCAATGGAGCGTTCCTGGGGTCGAATCAGGTGTTCCTGATCGCCTTTCTCAAGCATCCTTCGCTGCGCCCTCCGATTACGCAAGTGGCGGGACAGTTGATGGGCGGAATCAGCGGCGCAATCCCCGGGGTGGTTGCTTTTCTCCAACCCAATCCGGCGCTGGAAATCAGCACCGGGGCCACCGCCAACGCGCAGGGCCAATTCGCGTACGCGCTTTCCGGAATAGACCCCAAGCAGGTTTACGACACTGCCGCCAGGATGATGGCGAAAATGTACCAATATCCCGGATTCCTGTTTGTGAATTCCGACCTCTACAACCACACTCCCAGCCTGCAGGTTGATATTCTGCGCGACCAGGCGAAACTCTATGGCGTGTCAGAGAGTCGCATTCTCGCGCTCCTGCACGATGCCTACTCCCAGAATTACAGCTACCTGATCAAGAAAGCCACGGATCAGTACCAGGTAATCCTGGAAGTCGCCGATGATCAGCGTTCCGCGCCCGAGGACTTAAGCAAGCTCTACATCAAGAGCGACGACGGCCAGCGGATGGTCCCGCTGAGTGCGGTTACGAGCTGGCATGCCACGATCGGGCCGCAAGGGGTCAACCACATCAATCAGTTCACCAGTGTCACCATGTTCTTCAACTTGAAGCCCGGCTACGCTATCGGCCCGGCAACTCAGTTTGTGGAAGAGTCTGCCCGGCAGATTCTACCGCCCGGCATCCAGGGCTCTCTGCAAGGCGAGGCGCTGACTTTCCGCAATACTGTTTCCAATCTGGCCATTCTCATGCTGGTGGCGGTGTTCGTCATGTACGTGATCCTGGCCATTCTTTATGAGAGCTACCTGCACCCCATCACCGTGCTTTCCTCTTTGCCGGTGGCGCTGCTCGGCGGTTTGTTGACGCTGTGGCTCTTCGGCGCGGAAGCCTCGCTCTACGCCTACATCGGAATGTTCATGCTCATGGGCATTGTGAAGAAGAACGGAATCATGATCGTTGACTTCGCCGAACAGCGCGTTAACCAGGGCATTCCTGATTATCAGGCAATTCACGACGCCAGCATGGAGCGTTTCCGCCCCATCATGATGACGACGATGGCGGCTTTGCTGGGCGCGCTTCCTATCGCTCTGGGATACGGCGCTGATGGAGCCTCGCGCCGCCCGCTGGGTTTGGTGGTGGTGGGCGGCCTGATTGTTTCCCAGTTCATCACCCTTTTCGTGACTCCGGCGATCTATCTCTATCTGGAGGAATTCCAGGAGAGAGTTCTGGATCGGGTACCTTTCCTCCGTTCCAGCCGCGAGCCGGCGCGCTCGGAGAGACCAGCCTTTGCGCTGCAGGAAGGAAACGGAGATTAGTCCCATGAATCAAAGTTTAAGACGTCCATATTTTCTCGGCCTGCTGCTGCTCATTACCGGGCTGGTTGGTTGCGCGGTGGGACCGAACTACAAGCGGCCGGCTCTCAACGTTCCAGTCGCGTATCGTGGCGCAACCCCCGGGGCAGCGGCTCCGGACACCCAGTCAGGGCAGGTAAACCCGGCGCCGCAAGCAACTCAGTCCATGGGAGCGTCGCTGGGCGACGAGAAATGGTGGGAAGTTTTCCAGGATCGCGAACTCCAGAGCCTGATTCGCGCCGCACTAAAAAATAACTATGACGTCCGCATTGCCGCCGCCCGTGTGCTCCAGGCCCAGGCGCAACTCGGAATCACCCGCGCCGATCAGTTTCCCTCTTTGGGTGCCGGAGGCAACATCGTCAGCCAGCGGAGTTCCAAAATCGGGCCGATCCCTTCGTATGAGCTTACGCAAGGAAACCTGACCGCATCCGCGGCCTGGAATCTGGACTTCTGGGGAAAGTATCGCCGCGCCACAGAGGCGGCGCGGGCCAATCTGCTGGCCAACCAGTGGGCGCAGAAAGAAGTGGCGGCGACCCTGGTAGCTGACCTTGCGTCATCCTATTTTCGGCTGCGGCAACTGGATCTGGAGTTGGAGATTTCCAGGCGCACCTTGAGCTCGCGTCAAGACTCCTTGCAGTTGACCCAGACTCTCGAGCAGCACGGCATCAACTCCATGCTGGATGTCAGACAATCCGAGCAGCTGGTTTACACCGCCGCTACTGAGGTTCCCGACGTGGAGCGTCAGATTGCCCAGCAGGAAAATGCCATCAGCATCCTCTTAGGAAACAACCCGGATGATGTCCCCCGCGGCCTGAAATTGACCGAGCAGCCGCATGCTCCGGAGGTTCCCGCGGGGCTTCCGTCATCTCTATTGGAGCGGCGGCCGGACATCCGCGAAGCCGAGGCGAGTCTGATGATCGCCAACGCGCAGATCGGGGTGGCGCGGGCGGCTTACTTTCCCCAGATCTCGCTGACTGGAGCCGCCGGCTATCAAACTCCGGCGCTTACCAATCTCTTCACCGGCCCGGCGGGGATATGGAACCTGGCCGCCTCCGTGAGCCAGCCTATATTCGAGGGAGGCCGCCTCAAATCCAATGTTCGTTTTGCGGAAGCACAGCGCGAGCAAATGATCCTTACCTACCAGCAGACAATCCAGGGCGCGTTCCGCGATGTTTCTGATGCGCTGGTTGCCTATCGTAAGGACCGGGAGTTCAGAATCCAGCAGGAACATCTGCTCGCGGCAGCACAGGACGCGGCGCAGCTCTCGCAGGCGCGCTTTAAAGCCGGGACCACCGACTATCTGGAAGTGCTGACCAACGAGACCAACGCTTTTTCCGCCGAACTGGGCTTGGCGCAAGCGCAAGGCAATGAACTTGTAGCCCTGGTTCAGCTTTACCAGGCACTCGGCGGGGGGTGGCAATGATCGCCGGCCCGTGTTGTCTGCTTTCCCGCTTTTTACCTGAAATATCGTCACACGAGCGAAGCCTCTGGGCCGGGCGCTTGCAAGTTCCTGCCGGAGTGTCTAATCTGGATTCCGGGAAAATCGGGCCATGAGAACGACACATCTGCTCATTGCGATTTTTATGCTGTTCACGACTTGGAGTGCTGCCCAGCAGCCGAACAACCCTCCATCTGCTCAGAATCCTTCCCATCCCGGCCAGGCCACCATACGCGGCTGCCTCACGGGGGCGCTCCACCAATACCGGCTGGTGGACGACCAGCATGTGGTTTACATGCTGACCGGCAATGACAAACAATTAAGCGCGTTTGACGGCCAGCAGGTGGAAGTGACAGGAACCTTGGAAGAGAGTGTCCCGCCCAAGGAGAAGCAGACGGCAAGCAGTTTCAGCCGGCCGGAACACCGGCTGAGGGCAGCCAGCGTGAGCAGAATTTCCGATACCTGCTCCGGCGCCGCGGAGTAGCTGACTAAAAAAGCCAGGCACCGGGAACCCACTGCACACGCACGAGCCCGTTACCGTTGCTTCCTTCCGGACCTGGCGGGGTTGGCGGGATTGCGTCGCGTAGGACCGATGCCTGACGCTGGTTATTCTAACAGCTCTCCTCGAGCCAGCACTCAGCATTCAGGCCAAGAGCGGTTAGCACTTGGCAATTAGCCGCGAGCGCCGATGCGCGTGGCTGGCCCAGTGCTAAAGGTTAAACGCCAACTGCTTGTGTTCCTTCGTGTCCTCGGTGGTGAGCGGGTTGGAATTGCGTTAGACAACGTTGCCCTTCATCCTTCAAAATATCTCTTTTAGTTCCGGGAGAAATCATTGAGCAAACTGCGGCGGGCCAAGATCAGCGCGTTGGGCACTTACGTGCCTCCACGCATCTTGAGCAATCAGGATCTGGAAAAAATGGTGGACACCACCGATGAGTGGATCATGGAGCGTACCGGCATCCGCGAACGCCACCTGGTGGAGAAAGGTATGGCGACCAGCGACCTGGCGGTCGAGGCGGCGCGGGGCGCGCTGGCCCAGCGCGGGTTGCAGCCCAAGGACATCGGCGCCATCATCGTGGCCACGGTTACCCCCGACATGTTTTTTCCTTCCACCGCCTGCCTGGTGCAACACAAGCTGGGCGCTCCGGGTACCTGGGGATTCGACCTTTCCGCCGCCTGCTCGGCATTTGTTTTCGCGCTGCAGGCTGGAGCTCAATTTGTGTGCACGGGCGCGCACCAGAATGTGCTGGTCATCGGAGCCGACGTAATGTCGTCCGTCATTGATTACACCGACCGCGCCACCTGCGTGATTTTCGGCGATGGCGCGGGTGCGGTTCTGTTGGAACCGGCCAACGGTGATTCAGAAGGCATCATTGATTACCTGCACGAGGTGGATGGCTCCGGCGGCTGCTCGCTCTACATGCCGGGCGGGGGCAGCCTGCATCCTTCCACTCACGAAACTGTGGACAAGAAGATGCACTACGTTCACCAGGATGGGCAGGCAGTGTTCAAGTACGCCGTGCGCAAGATGGCCGAAGTCTGCGAGCGGGTGCTGACGCGCAACAACCTGAAGGGCAGCGACATTGACGCCTTCATTCCCCACCAGGCGAACAAGCGCATCATAACCGCCACCGCTGACCGCCTGGGCCTGCGCAAGGAAAGCGTGATTATCAATATTGACCGCTACGGCAACACCACCGCCGGCACTATTCCTCTGGCCATGGAGACGGCGCGCCAGGAAGGGCGTTTGAAGAAGGGCGACCTGGTGATGCTGGCTTCAGTAGGCGCCGGCTTTACCGTGGGGGCAACTCTCTTGCGCTGGGCGTTTTAACTTCCTCGCGGCGGATTAAGCCAACTTCTTTGCCGCAGATGAACGCGGATCAACGCGGATAAGTCCTTTTTAAACAAAAATTCATTAACAAGAAATGTCATCCTGAGCGTGGCGCGACTGATCCCGCTTTGCGGGAGAGGAAGCGCAGCGAAGGACCTCTGCATTGCGTGAATTACCGATGCTGTTCGAGGGAGTTCTGGGACCTCTCAACCTGCATACCTGTTATCTGACTCGCAACCTAAAGGAATTATCCGCGTTCATCTGCAGGCGAGATCCTTCGCTGCGCTCAGGATGACCGCTGCGGGCTCGGACGCCCGCAAACCGCGGTCACTTTTTGGCCTTGATCTCCTCCCGTTTGGCGGCGGCTTCCAGCGGGCGCTGCGGTTCGGTCATGCGCTGAGGGTCGAGAATCTCGGCAATTTCTTTCTCGCTCAGCAGTTTCTTCTCGCGGGCAATCTCGATAATGGAACGCCCCGTGGCCACCGACTCTTTGGCAATCTCCGCCGCTTTGGCATAGCCGATGTACGGGTTGAGGGCGGTGGCCAGCGAAACCGTGCTCTGCGCGTAGAAGGCGTTCTTCTTCTCGTTGGCGGTGATGCCCTTCACGCAGCGGTCGGCGAGCTGGCGCAGCATGTTGGTCAGAATGGTGATGGATTGAAGCACGTTATACGCCATGGTGGGCATCATGACGTTCAGCTCCAGCTGTCCCGCCTGCACCGCCATGGCCACGGACACGTCGTTGCCCACCACCTGGAAGCAGACCATGGCCGCCAGCTCCGGCATGACCGGGTTGATTTTGCCGGGCATGATGGAGGAGCCGGGCTGCAGCGCGGGCAGGTTGATTTCGCCGAAGCCGGTGTTGGGCCCGGAGGAGAGCAGGCGCAAATCGTTCGAAATGCGAATCACCTCCAGCGCCAGGTTGCGCAGGGCCGAGGAAACCGCCGCCATGCCCAGGTTGGAATTCATGGCGTAGCGCATGTCGTCCACCGCCTTGAGCTTCTGCCCGGAGATGCGGGCCAGGTGGGCAATGGCCTTTTCCCGGTAGTCGGGATGGGTGTTGATGCCGGTGCCCACGGCAGAGCCACCCAGGCCCAGCTCGCGCAGCATCTCTGAGCTTTGCCGGATGGCCTCCTTGGCGCGGCGAATGGCGCCCGCATAGGACGCAAATTCCTGCCCCAGCCGCATCGGCACCGCATCCTGCATGTGGGTACGGCCGGATTTCAGGATGTGCCAGAATTCCTTGCCCTTGGCATCAAACGCCGCCGCCAGGTTGTCCAGCACCGGGTACAGCTTCTCCAGTTCCAGCAAAGAGCTGACGCGCATGGCGGTGGGGATCACATCATTGGTGCTCTGCCCGTAGTTGACGTGGTCATTGGGATGGACTACCGAGTAGTCGCCCAGGCTGCCGCCCTGGATTTCAATGGCGCGATTCGCGATCACCTCATTGCTGTTCATGTGCAGGCTCACGCCGGCGCCCGCCTGGAACACGTCCACCACGAATTCCGGGTTCCACTTGCCCTGCTGCACCTCTTTGGCCGCCTGGATAATCGCGTGAGCGCGTTTTTCGTCTACCAGCCCTAGTTGCTGGTTGGCTTCTGCGGCCGCCTGCTTGATCATGCCCAGCGCCTGAATGAACGTGGGATGGGCGCGCATGCCGGAAATGGGATAGTTTTCCACTGCCCGGGCGGTCTGGATGCCGTAGTAAACGCCGGCGGGAATTTCCCTGGTGCCCAGGGAATCTTTTTCCGTGCGCGTCAGGTTCTTGGTCGCGGTCGCCATGATGACTACCTCCTGAAGAGGGATGAACGCAATGGCGGAGATGAGGCCATCGAGAACCAAAAATTATAGCAAGCAACGCGCGCCCGCTCAGGCAGCAGCGCACACGCCTGTGTGACCTGTGTAGCTGCGCGGGAAGTAAAAAATGCGCATGCTAGAATCGCGTGCATAGGGGAAAACCTGTGCCACGCAAGCCCAGCAACCAGGCGCGCAAATCCGTGCTCAAGACCAGAAAGTCTCCCGAACCTGTGGCGCGCAAACAAGCGCACGCGCGGCCAGACGCTTGGACCGACGTGCTGGTCATCGGAGCCGGCCCCACTGGCCTGGCCTGCGCTATCGAGGCGCAGCGTTCGGGCTTGAAAGTTCTGGCCATCGATAAAGGCTGCCTGGTCAACTCGCTGTTCCACTACCCCGCCAACATGACCTTTTTCACCACTCCGGAACTGCTGGAGATTGGGAGCATCCCCTTCAATACGGCCAACATGAAGCCGACACGCCAGGAGGCGCTGGAGTATTACCGCAATGTGGCCCAGCACTATGAGATGAAGGTTCGCCAGTACGAGTGGGTAAAGACGGTGACCGGGTCAGATGGTGATTTTCGCGTGACCACGGTGGACCGCAAGGATGCGATCCACGATTACTGTACCCGCAAGGTGATTGTGGCCACCGGCTACTACGACCTGCCCAACTTCATGAACATCCCCGGCGAAGAGCTGCCCAAGGTGATGCACTACTACAACGAGCCCCATCCTTATTACGACACCGACGTGGTGGTGGTAGGAGCCAAAAATTCCGCCGCCATCGCCGCGCTGGAATTGTGGCGCCATGGGGCGCGCGTGACCATGGTAGTCCGCGAAGAGGGCATTCACAGCCACGTGAAATACTGGATCAAGCCCGACATCGAAAATCGTATCAAGAACGGGGAAATCCAGGCATTCTTTCGCAGCCATGTGCTGGAAGTTACGCCCGAGGCGGTGCGCATCAACACCCCGGAAGGCGAGCGCGTGCTCAAGAACGACTTCGTCTTCGCCATGACCGGCTACCATCCCGACTACGACTTCCTCACCAGCATGGGCATTGAGCTTTCTCCCGAACAATGCCGCCCGGTGTGCGACCCGGAGACTCTGGAGAGCAATGTGCCCGGAATCTACGTGGCGGGCGTGATCGTGGCCGGCTCTCGCACCAACGAAATTTTTATCGAGAACGGACGCTTCCACGGCCAGCTCATCGCCGCCGACCTACGGCAAAAGCTGGCCAGCGGGGCGGCGTAAGCTAAGAGCCAAAAGCCAACAGCCAAAAGCCAACCGGCCTCAACACCGCGGCAGCCCCTTCTCAATCGCCGTTCCCTCCTCGTAGTCGTTCCACGTATCTATCATCAGGAAAGGCAGGGGACGTGAATTGTTGTAGTAGGCGCGGAACAGGCGCAGGGTGTCTTCGAAAGTCTTGCCGCAGCGCGGGCTGATGTGGCGGTTTTGGCTCCAGGCGGCCTTGGAGTCGTCGAAGCCCGGCCAGGCCGCGCCCACCGCAACCTTGTCTGGATAGTTCGAGGTCATGGTGTTGTAGAAGTTTTCCAGGTACTCCCCGCCCCAGTGGCTGCCATCAGGCGCCCACTCTTCCTCACCCGGCCCCACCCAGGCGTAGAAACCGTCAAACGCGTCGGGATAGCGGCCGCCATAAGCTTGCGTGATCAGGAGCGGCCGGTCGGGTTCGGGCCAGGAATCCACCGCCTGCCGCACCTGGTTCCAATCGGTGCCTGAGTTCTTGGGAAAAATGAAGATCAGCGGCCGTCCGTCGTAGCGCAGGTAAGCGTCGCGCGAGGGACCGGCCTGGGGGCCGAGGTAGTGGTCGTAGGCATAGCGCAGGTCGTCTACCACTGCATCTGTCGTGGAGCCGGGGGAATCTACCGTCTCGTCGTATTGCACGGCTGTCTTGAAATCGTTCCTGGCGGCCAGGTTCTGCAGCAGCGCGTAGTTGCCGTCCTCGAAGCTTTTGCGCGGGCCGTACCAGTTCACCACGAAGGCGGCGATGCCCAGGTTCTTGGCCTCCGCGATCTGCTTCTGCAATTCCACCGGGTCGTTGGAGGAGTAGCCCACGTTGATGTGGTTCTTCTCCCCGAACCAGGGCTGGTAAGCGGCCAGCATCACCGGCCAGGAATTGGGCGCCGCGGCGGTGCTGGCCCGCAGGCTCTCCCTGAGATTGTGCCGGGCGCAGGCGGCCAGCGGCAAAAGGGCAAGCGCCAAAATGCAGGGAAAGAGCAGCGAGCGTAAGCACAAGGGGCCGAGTCTCATAGGAGCAGGTTCAAAGCTCTTAGATGGCGGGAAGGGAAGCGGTGTTGGTCAGAGCTGCGGAAGAGAAAGGGCGGGCGGGAGCCCGCCCTGAGCCTGCCGAAGGGGCGCCCGCGCCACAAACTTCAGTCGTTAGAACGGTATGTCTTCGTCTGTGATGGTAGTGGAGTGGGCCACATCCGACTCGGGAGCACGCTGGTCGAAGTCGGCGCCCGGGGCCGTAGCTCCGCGAGCCCGCCCGGCCGAAGCGCCTTCGCCCGCCTCGCGCCCGCCGCCCAGCAGCACCAGGTCGCTGACCACAATCTCTGTCATGTACTTCTTCTGTCCGCTGGTCTTGTCGTCCCAGGAGTGCGTTTGCAGGCGACCTTCAATGTAAACCGAGCGTCCTTTTTTCAGATATTCGCCGGCGATTTCCGCGGTACGCTGCCAGGCCACGATGTTGTGCCACTCGGTGCGGTCCTGCCATTGGCCATCTTTGTCCTTGTAGCGCTCATTCGTCGCCAGGGTAAACTTCGCCACCGGTGTGCCGCTGGGCGTGTACTTGACCTCGGGATCTTTGCCCAGATTGCCGATGAGGATGACTTTGTTGACGCTCTTCGCCATAGGAGACGCTCCTTGTGATCCCATCCCGCGAGCTTGGGACGGGAGCATGAATGCCTGTGCGGCTAGGGATTTGCCTCAATCTTAGCAGAAGCGCGGATTACAGTTATGTAGGATTTACGAAGGGTCGGAGTGCTCCTCGGTAGCTTGTCATCCCGAGCGCAGCAAGCTGATTCGCTTGCGAATCGGCTTGCGAAGTCGAGGGACCCGGTGGTTTCCTCGAAGATTGCGGCGAGCCCGCGCAACGACAACCCTCAGCGGCTTGAAGTCCACATCGTCGCGGGCGACTGCGGCTCGGCTGAAGCCGAGCCCTTTCGCAAGCCTAACCAGCGACGATTTCGTTTCCTGATCCCTCAGTCCGCAGCCATGGCTTGCTCAAAGCGCGCCGGATAGCGCCGCTGATGAGGCTTCTTCTCCCGATAGGAGCGCGCCAGTTCCAGGTAAATGCCCAGGTCGCGCTGCAACTCAGCCTGGGTGCCGTCAAAATAGAAGTTGCGGATGGGAATGCCGCCGTAGTCCTTGCTCAGCTTAGGATAAATGGCTTCGCTGACGATGCCATTCATACAGGTAAATGGGCTGATATCAATAATGCCGTCCGCACCGTGCCGCGCCAGGTAAGCGGCCTTGCCGACGCTGACCACCATCTCGCCTTCCACCCCGGTGTTGGGCAAATAGGGCCGCGCCAGTTCCAGAACCTCGCTGATGTGAGGTTCCTCGTATCCGGCAAAATCCTCGGCAAAGGGCGCCAGCAGGGCGTGCTCGTCGTTGTGCTGGATGTGATTGCGCAGCGTGCTTTTCAGCATGTCCAGCGAGATGGTCCGACCAAGCAGCCGCAGCTTGCGTGCCACTTCGGAATTACAATAGGCGATCCACTCCGCGATGTCGGTGAGCCAGCCTTCCCCGCCCTGCAGTTCCAGGTTGCGCACCAGGTCGGCATTGCTGAAGTTGTTGAGGCGGCAGAAAATCTCGCCCACCACTCCGATCAGCGGCCGCTGCCGGTCGTAATTCGCGGCCACCGCGCAGAAGCGCTTTCGCGCCCGCTGCATTGCCTCCACCAGAGAGTGCATCTGGCAGTCAGCATCCGTGCAACTGTTCTCAATGGCCCGGCAAACGTCGGCCACCGACTCGGCAAAGGTTTGATCGGTGCTTCCAGGCCGGGTTTCGTATGGCCGGGTCTGTAGCAGGGCTTTGCGCAGGATATCGGCGGCTACCAGCGCCCGCCAGGCTGTCCGCTCGAAACTGCTTCCCAGGCTGGCGACATCGCGGTAGGCATCTTGCGTGCTCGCCTCGTATACCTGTACCTCGGGAAAGCCGGCCTGGGCCAGGGTCTTGCGAAGGAACGGTACATATTGCCCGAAGCGGCAGGGGCCATCGGCCGTGGCCATAAAGAAGACAGTCTGCTTCGGGTCAACGCCCGGTTGCTGCAGAATGCGCAGGAAATCACCCACCGTGATCTTGGCGGGATAACACTCGTCACCACTGGTAAATTTGGAGCCCAATTCCAGCGTGCGCTGGTTCGACGGTGGGGTGGGCAGGGCGGCTATGTCAAACCAGCGAAAAACGGCGGAGAATGTCTCCACCGCGCCCTGTGCCATGGCGGGAATGTACACCGTCTTGCCCTGCAGCGGGTGGCCGGGCGGCAGCGTGGGCTTTACACAGTGGTGGGCACGGAGTTGCATCGCAAGAATCCTTTGCTGTCGAGATAGGCTTCGCAACGGGTGAGAAAGCCGGCATCGTTCGAGTGCCCGTCGAACTGCAGCAGCAGGCTGGGCTTGCCTGAAGCGTCGTACACAAAAGATTTAATGTAGGAATCTGGCCCGCATTTAAAGTTGGAGATGTACACCAGGTGCAGGTTGGGGTAGCGCCGCGTGATGCGTGCGGCGGCCAGAATCAGCCGCCCCGAATTCCAGTACATGTTGTCATTGATTTCGGAGATGTCCTCCTCTTCCAGTCGCAGGAAGTCCAGGGGGATCACGTTGGCGCCGTACAGGGTGCGCAGTTTGCGCGGAACGTCGCAATTGATGCTGCGGTCGTAAAGATTATAGGGGCGGCCCAACAATACCAGGGCGGGTTCGCCGGTTTTCTCCAGCTGCGCCAGTGCGCGCTCCCCGGCTTGGAGCAGGCGCTCGCGAAAACGCTGCTGGGCGGTGTAGGCGGCGCTTACCGCGTGCTGATTCACGCCGCGAGCTACGCCCAAGCCGCGCGCAAACTCCTGCAGCGCCTTGCGCACGTGCTTTTCTCCCAGGCGGAAATGCACCGTAGGCGCGAGCAGTTTGGCGGCCGCGTCTTCCAGTTTGGGCGCGGCGCGCAACACAAACGGCAGTGTCTGGTTCCAGGGGCAGAGGTGCGATTTGACGCTGGGGTCGGGGGATTCGTAGTCGAGGGTGTTGGGCACCAGGACATAATCCACGCCGCGCTGCAGCAGGTCTTGCACATGGCCGTGGGCCACAATCACGGGGAAGCAGGGCTGCGCGATGGCAAGCTCATCGCCGGCAGCGGCCATGCGTCCGTCCGTCGGGCGCGAGGTCACCACCTCGAAACCCAGTTCCCGCAGATACGTTGCCCAGAAAGGGCCGCGGTCATAAAAGAACATGGCGCGCGGGATGCCCACGCGCGGCCGCGCGTGGCCATTGAGCTTCAACGGCGCGGAAGCGACTGCCTGCTCCAGCAACTGCTCGCGGAATTCAAGCAGGTCCTCGATCACCGGCTGGCGATCGCCGCGCGGACGCTTGCGGAATTTGTCTGAGCATTTATCGCCCCAGAAGCTGCGCTGGCCCTCGATAACGAATTCCTTCATGTCGCAGTAGTTGGAGCACGCCTTGCACACGAAATCGCGGGTGGAAAAATTCACCTGGCTCAGGTCATAGCCGCGGAAACGGCTGCGCTGGCGGCGGGCCTGCATGCGCTCGCGCGCGATCAGGGCCATGCCGATGGCGCCGATCACGCCGTTGTGCGGCGGCACGATTACGGTCTTGTTCAGGATCTGGGAGAAGGCGGCCGCCACCGCGTCGTTGTAAGCGGTGCCGCCCTGGAAGAAGATGACGTCCCCGATCTTGCGCCCGCGCACTACCCGGTTCAGATAGTTCAGGGCGACCGAGTAGGCAAGGCCGGCGCACAAATCGGCCACCTGCGCGCCTTTTCGCAGCAGGCCGTTGACATCCCGCTCCATGAATACGGTGCAGCGCTCGCCCAGCCGCGCCGGCCGCTCCGAGGAGAGCGCCAGCCTGGCGAACTCGCCTTTGATGGAAATCCCCAGCCGCTCCGCCTGCTCTTCCAGGAACGAGCCCGTGCCCGCGGCGCAGGCTTCGTTCATGGTGAAATCCACCACCACGCCGCGCTCGATGCGGATGAACTTGGAGTCCTGCCCGCCGATTTCAAAAATCGTGTCCACCGGCGCCATGCCCATTTCGCGGCACACATGCATGGCCCCGGTTTTGTGGGCGGTGATTTCGTCGGTCACGATATCGGCGCCCACCAGTTCGCCGATGAGTTCGCGGCCGGAGCCGGTGGTGCCCACGCCGCGCAGGTCGAGCCGCGCGCCCAGTTGCTCCTTGATCTCGGCCAGTCCCCGATTGACCACTTCAATAGGCCGGCCCTCGGTGGCCAGGTAAATTTCCTTCAGCAAACGCCCATGGGCATCGAGCACCACCAGGTTGGTGCTCACCGATCCGATGTCAATGCCCAGGTAGGCCTCCACCGCGTGCGCGTTCACGAACGGAGGCGGCGGCGAAACCTGGTCGCGCAGGAGTTCCACGTTGGCCAGCGAAAGCGGGTCGCTGGAAGGGAAATCCTGGCGGGCGGTGGCGACTTCGCGCAGGCGCTCGATACCGGAAAAGCGGCGCCTCGCCAGCCTTTCCTTCTCGAACAGGGCCGCTCCCAGCGCTCCCATCCAGGAATACAGCTCCGGCACGATGAACTCGTGTTCCTGTAATTTGAACGCCTCCCGCAGGGCATTGCGGACGCCCTGGTTAAGGGCCACGCCGCCGATGAACAGGACCGGCGGCGCCACCTGGTGCCCCTTCACGATGCTGGATTTGAAATTGCGGGCCACGGCGTCGCAAAGCCCGCGCAGGATCTGGTCGGTGCCATAGCCCTTTTGCTGGGCATGGATCATGTCGGTCTTGGCGAAAACGGAACAGCGTCCCGCCACCCGCGCCGCGCAGCTGGCGCCGCAGGCCGCCGGTCCCACATCCTCCACCGCGTAGCGCAGCCGCGAAGCCTGCTGCTCGATAAAGCCGCCGGTGCCGGCGGCGCAATCGCCGCTGGCCGAGTAGTCGGCGATTCCCAGGTAGCTGGAGTCGCCATCGGGATCGAGCCGGATGTATTTGCAGGTTTCGCCGCCCATTTCGAACACGGTGCGGGCGTGGGGATAAAGCGCACGCACGCCTTTGGCCACGGCGCGAAACTCATTTTCGAATTCGGCGTGCAGCGCTTCCGCGATCAGCCGCCCGCTCAAACCGGTGACGCGAACTCCGCCAACGTTTGCGGCAGGCACGCAGTTCAGGAACTCTTCCAGCAGTTCCAGAGTGGCCTGCAGCGGGTTGCCGTGTATCGGCCGGGCGCGGGAGAGCACCAGGGAGCCCTCCGCCAGTCCGCTGCCCGCCGGCGGCACGAACCGGAAGAACGAGTCAGCTTTCGCCGTCAGGCGAGCCAGCGGTTCGGCGGCCTTGGCGTCGCCCAGAACAGCCAGTTTCAGGCTTACAGCCCCGATGTCTAATCCGAGGTGGATATTCATCTCACACACGAGTGCCGGTTTGGCTGGCAGTATCGCTGGTGGATTAAACAGCTGGCTGTGATTCTTGTCACCGAGGAATGTGTTCAGACCGGGAGCGGAGGGCGGGGCTGGCGGGAGCGCAGGCGCAGGAACTGTGGCGGTTTGGCGGCTTCTTTCACTCCTGGCCGGCTTATCACAAGCCGATGTGATAAGCGCTTGTAAGTCACTGAAAATGAGGATGGTTATTGTCCGCTCACTACCCCTATCAGCCCCTTGGACCACTAATTTCCGCCGTTCGCTACAAAGCGATTCGGCTGGCAGGTAAACCGGGCAACAATATGTAGCGTTTTTAATCAGGGAAGAGTGTACCCAGCAAAAAGTCCTTGAATTTCAATGATTCACACTGCTTGCCAGGGAAGGTGAGGTTATGAGCACTTCGACGCATCCTATGTCCGGCAACGAGCTTGTCCAGATCACCTCGGTAGAAGACATGATTCGCCAGCGCGTGGCCGAAGAACGAGCCCGCCTGGAAACGGAAGCCGGCATTGTTCACAAGCAGGCCCACCACTTCCATAAGCCTATCGAAAGGCCGTTTACTGCCGACCAGCGCCACCGCACTACCCTGCTTTTCGGCGGCCTTACCTGGAAGCATGAAAAGCTGGTTCACGGCGCCCTGGAAGGCCTGGGCTACCGTTGCGAAGTGGTGCCCACCCCCGACGTCAAGGCTTTCCAGTTGGGCAAGGAGTACGGCAACAACGGCCAGTGCAACCCCACCTATTTCACCGTCGGCAACCTGGTGCAATACCTGCAGACGCTGGAGGAGTCGGGGCAGAAGCGCCAGGACCTGATCAACAACTACGTCTTCCTTACCGCCGGCGCCTGTGGCCCATGTCGCTTCGGCATGTATGAATCCGAGTACCGGCTGGCCCTGCGCAATGCCGGCTACGACGGGTTCCGGGTGCTCCTGTTCCAGCAGTCCGGCGGCTTGAATCAGGCCGAGGCGGAAGCCGGCCTGGACATGAACCTGGACTTCTTCCTCAGCATCCTCAACGGCTTGAACATGGGCGACGTGATCAACGAGTTGGCCCACCAGGTGCGCGCCTTCGAGTTGAACCCCGGCGAGACCGATGCCGTGCTCGACGAGGTGATTGATTACATGCACGAGGTGCTCAAGAAGAAGTCGCCCTGGAGCGTGGAAGCCCGGCTGGGCAAGTTCGCGAGCAAGTTGCCCGCCAAGAGCGCTGTCGAATACCTGGGCAAGTTCCTGGACCAGCTCTACAGCGACGACTACGTCGAAGCCCTGCACCACTGTCGCGACCGCTTCAACTCCATTCCCGTGGACCGGCTCAAGATCAAGCCCATCGTGAAGATTACGGGCGAGTTCTGGGCCCAGACCACGGAAGGCGACGGCAACTTCAATATGTTCCGCTTCCTTAATAGGGAAGGGGCGCAGATTATCGTCGAGCCCATCGCCACCTGGATCAACTACCTGATTCACCAGGTCATCCAGAAGGGCCGCGACCGCCGCGGCTTGGAAGAGGGCGCGGTAATGCCGGCGGCCTGGCGTATTGACAAGCACGCCAAGATCGAGTGGGCCTACCGCAACAAGCTGCTCAAGCTGAAGGCGGCGGAGAAGATCTTCGCCCGCGAGTACCACAAGATTGTCGAGGCCCTGGGCGGAACCGCGCACAAACTGGTCAACCAGTAT
>DATJEH010000219.1:0-106819 GCA_035496875.1 Terriglobales bacterium
CTTGGAAATCCAGTCCGCGGTGCCCTGCTCCGAGCCAACGTATGCGAACACACATCCAAAAAACAGCCACACCATGGGGTTGCGCAGCAGCTTGCGGTACATGTCCAGAGTGCCGGCTTGCTCCTCTTCGGTGCGTTTGACTTGAGGAAATCTTGAGAGCCAGGTGATGGCTATCATCACCACGCTGCAAGCGGCAAAAATCCAGTAGATCGAGACCCAGGGGAGAGTCCGAGGGGTTAGCCCCGCCAGCAAGCGCAAGAACCAGTCTCGGCCATTGCCGCTGCCAAGGTTCTGCACCAGGTAGGAGTAAACCCAGGGACTGATAAATGATGCCAACCCAAACACCAGCTGCGCGAATGCCGAGTTGAAGGCAAAGTGCTCTTCCCCTCCGGCGGCCCGCAACAGAGGATTGATTACCACCTGCAGAGTTGCCATCCCGGCTCCCATCAGGAACAGCGAGGCCACCGCAACTTCGTAAGCGGGAAAGAGGGCAAAACACGCAGAACCGAGTGTGCTGGCGACAAAGGCCGCCACCATGACCGGCTTATCCCCGAAGCGCTCGACCAGGAAGCCCGCCGGGATGGACATGACGCCATATGCGATAAAGAAAGAAAAAGGGAGCACGGCGGCGGCCGTGAGGCTAACCCGGAAGCTGCTGATGATGTCGGGCACGATGGGCCCAAGAATGTTGGTGAGAAACGACATCACGAAGAACACCAGGAAAACCAGGCCGACCATGAAACGGTTTCGTGTCACAGAACTCCCTTTTTGCGGCTACTCCGTGGAGATACTTTTTCGAGCCAATTTAAAAACGCTAGAAGTTTACTCGCACTCCGATTTGCGCGGCGAAAGGGATACCCACGGTTGTTCCCGGCCCGAAGAAATCCCCCAGTGCGCCGGCTGGTCTGGCGAGCTGTTGCAGTGAGGTGACTCTCTGCGTCAACGTGCACGCCGAGTTGAGGCAGAGGTCGGTAACATTGCCGGAGGCGATCTGTCCGGGCGGCACGGGCAGGGCCGCCACGTTGGTTACAAAGTTGGCGCCAGGATTGTTGCGATTCAGCAGATTGAAGAACTCTACGAACGGCATCACCGTCCAATTTTCGCGGATCGTCGTGGGCCGCATCACCCGCAGGTCCACCTGGACAAAAGGAGTGCCGCGGAATTCATCGAGGCTGGTAGGAATGCCGTTGACGGAGATGCGCCCGCCGCCATCAGCGGTGGTAATTACAAAAGGACGGGCGCCCTCCGCCTGGGTTAACGTGCTCACCTCGAAGCCACCCGGCACATGAAAGATTCCAGATACCACCAAGCGGTTCCTTACGTCTTCTCCCGACGGTCCGTAATCCCCAGGCGCAAAAGGCTGTAGCGGGTTACAGACGCCATTTACGTAGTCCCACAATTCGCCGAGAACGCATCCCCAGGTTTTGGCGCTGGACAGCGTGTAATGAGCAATCAGGCTGAAGCGGCGCGTGGTGCCCTGCAGGCGAACCATCAACGCATCGTAACTGCTGCGGTTATCGGACTTATACAAATCAATGTTGGGGACCAGGTCGGTCTGCGCAGGATTGTTCTGCGGCAGCAGCGGGGTAAACAGGTTCACCCCGCCCGTATAGGAATAGGCGCGATATCCGCGCATGCCGGTCTCCCGGGTATAGTCCGCACTCAGAGTCCAATGGTCGTTGAATGCATGCTGCACGCCGGCAGTGGCATGAATAGCGTAGGGAGTGCGATAGTCGGAGGCGATCACGGCACCCGCCCCCCCGAGGCTGGCTCCCGGAACACATCCCGGATCACCCGGCTGTGTGCATAGCGGGGGCGGAGCATTCACTGCCTGCAGAGCGGCAACCCATCCGTTCTGGGCAAGGTCGTTATAGAAGAGGCCAATTCCGGCCCGGACTACGGTTCTCTCGCTCCGGCCGGGGGTGTAGGCGATACCGAGGCGGGGCGCGAAGGCTTTACGGTAATCATGTGGCGCCGCGTTGACCAGCGGAATCTGCAGCACCTTCAGCGTGCGATAAGCGGGATTCTGTGACTGGTCCCTTCCGGCTGCGGTGAGCAGGCCGAAGGTGGTGTCCCAGCGCAGACCGTAGTTTACGGTCAGGCTTCGCGAGATGCGCCAGGAATCCTGGGCGTACAACCCTAGCCGCTGCACGTTCTGCCGAAAGCTGCCGTCCGATGCCGGGGTTTGCGAGCAAGCTACGTCGGCAGGAGGGTTGACGCAGTTCAGATCAAAGTAAAACTGCGCCGGGTTCGCGGCGTAGAAATCGGGATTGTTTCCATATTGCAGCAGGGTCTCTGGCGTGCCTGACAGGGCGCCGCTGAGCACGGGCTCATGGATAAGATCAATGCCGAACTTGGAAGCGTGCTTACCCGCTGAATGGCTCAGGTCATAGCGCAACTGGTACTTCTGCTGATTGCGCAACACTGGGAATGCAGTAACGGCGGTGAGGAACTGGTTGTCGCCGAAAGTCTCGAAACCGGAAATAGTCTGGGCCGTCGAACTGAAGGGGAAGGCAAGCGAGAATCCCAGGTTTTGGTTGCGGGAGTCCGTATGGTGCAGGGTGCTGGCGCCGACACTCAAACTGCCCAGCCAATTCGTACTGAACGCGTAGCTGTTATTAAGCACCACGTTGCCATACTTCGAGCCGGACGTGGTTCCGGTCGAAGGCAGGGTGCCCTGCTGCACGTAGTTGTTATTGGTCGTGTAGTTGTCTACGGAAGCGCGCAGAAACCAGCGCGATTTTGCGTTCTGCGCCCAATCGAGGCGCAGCGAACCGATCGCGTCGCGGAATGGAACGGGAGTGCTGTCGGGAACCGGGATTGAACTGACACCCGGTATGAGTCCCATCCTGGCCAGCGATGCTAAGGATGCGAATTCAGACCGGCTTTGCGGGCTATAAGCAATGCTCGCATTCTCGTGCGCATACTCGAACGACGTAAAAATCCAGAGCTTGTCCTTTATGAGCGGGCCTCCCAGCGTGCCAACATAGTTCTGGCGTGAAAAAGGCTGTTTGGGATCGGGCGCAGGATTCTCGATGGGATACCTGGCGGTCAGCGCCGCAGCCCGTTCATAAACGGCGGCGCTGCCGTGCCAGTCATTGCTGCCATGGCGTGTGGTGATGACGACCGAACCGGCTGTGGTGCGCCCGGTATCGGAATCTTCCTGCGCCGTTCGGAAGGCGAATTCCTCTATAGCGTCCGGGGAAAAATTCTGCAGAAATCCGCCAATGTAGTCGTCGCTGTCATCCATACCGTCCACCGAGACCGCATTATTCAGCCCTGAGCTGCCGCCGGTGGAAACAGCGGTGATCCTGGCCTTGCTGGGGTCCGACGGTTCAACCGGTTCGGTGCCAGGCACAAGATATGCGATATTGGCGAAACTGCGTTGCGCCAGCGGGATCATCACCAGATCCCGCGAACTGACGGCGCCCTGGTGCACGGCGCTGGCTGTATCCAGAGGCTGGGTGGTGATGGAGGCCGGCTGCCCCGTCACATTCACGGTCTGCGGTATGGAAGCGGGTTTCAACGTGACCAATAGGTCGCGCACGAAACTCACGACAACGCTGACATCGGCAGTGGTCTGAGCGAATCCGTGGGCACGCACGGTAATGCGATAAGGGCCCGGCAGCAGGTCATTCAGCCGGAATTCACCACGCTGGTCGGCCTGAACCTGTTTCTTTAGTGCTGAACCGGGAGCCTCGACCACAACCGTGGCGGCCGCGATTCGCCGGCCGTCGGTGTCCTGCACCTCGCCACGCAAGGACCCGGTCGCCGCCTGCGCCTGCAAGAACAGCCAGGCACCGAGCAGCAGCCAAAGAAGTACCAGGTTGGGGAGGGTGCACAGTCTGCGAATGGCCCGCATCCCGCTGCGAAACCGGCGCAGGACGAGGAACCTGACACCTTCCACGGTGAAGAACACGGGTAAATTCTACACGAGCACTTTAGATGCTTGTGCTCGAGGGGATAGCAGACACGCTTCCTGGTCGGCGGAGATTCAAAGACGAACAGATCTAACTTGCTCTAGCCCGCACCGCCCGGCGAGTAGCTTCCAAAGTGTTGATGAGCGATTCCTTGGGGAGTTTCTGGATGATGGGTTCGATCGCCCATCCTAGCCCGAATGGCACGCCGCGCGTCAGCGATATGGCCCGGCACTCGACGACTACGCCGCGGTCACGTGCCAGGAATCGCCAATATGAATAAATACGCCAGAGGAACCCGTGACCCGTATCGGGCGGCAAGATCCGCTCATCCGGGCTTCCGGCATTTTCTACTTCTGCGATCCGGGTCGTGTAGGAGCGGCAGATCCAGCGTGCTGGCTCCAAGGCACGATATCTCACGTCATGATCCGTATCCAGGACGACGGTGAAGACCTTTTTCTTCAGGAGCCGCAAGTAAATCTGGAAGTGGTTAGCGCGACGGTTAATAAGCTTGGAGTCCACCACATCCGGCTTATAGATGTTCTTGTGGCTGTCGTAGTTCTGGATCACTGCCAATATATCCTCCAGGGTGGAATGGGGAATAAAGGCGGCAGCAATCCAGTCGTGAATCAGGCCATCAGGCACCTTGGCCGGTGCTCGGCCGGACCAGAATTGCGCTACGATCTTTCCGCCACGGACCTGCTGGGCTCGCGCCGAATCGAGGTCAGACCAGAGGAATGGCCGCCTGCCCGCCAGCGTCTCTTCCATTGCCGTTTCAGCTTGACGAATGTAGGCATCGAAAGCCTCAAGAGTTGGAGGCTGCAACTGCACGGTTTTTGCGCTTTCCGCCAAAGCCAAGAACCTATTGCGAATCCTGGTACGGCCGCATACCCCTGTCAAGCGGGCGTGGTATACTGTAACAACGCTAATGACCACGGTTCGCTTGTGGCGTGGCAGTCCACTGAGTTTTGGTCTGACCCCTCCTAGGCTTTCCTGCCTTCCGTTTATTTCGCGTTAATCAACCATTGAGCGGCTTCCTTTGTACCGTCGCGAATCGCATCTTGAGTGCGTCTCGCGAGATGCCCTCCAGAAAGATACGATTCGAATGACAAGCTTTTCCGAACTGCCTTTGTCTGCCACATTGCGGCAAAGGCTCTCCGCATCTCAGTTTCACACTCCTACGCCAATTCAGGCGGCAGCGATCCCGCACGCTCTTGCGGGAAAAGACGTAATGGCCACAGCTCAGACCGGCACCGGCAAGACTCTGGCTTTTGTGGTGCCGATGATTGAGCACCTGCTGCAATCACCCTCCTCGAAGGGAGTCGCAGCCCTGGTGCTCGTCCCCACCCGTGAACTGGCCATGCAGGTGCACGAACAATTTGAACAGTTGCGTGGAAAAACGCTGCCGCCAGCCGCGCTGGTCGTCGGCGGGCTTGCTGAAGGCCGTCAGTTAAGCGCGATTCGCTCCGGCGCGCGCGTGGTGGTAGCCACTCCCGGGCGTCTCGAGGATTTCATCGAACGGAGGCTGGTGGACCTGCGGCACGTAGCCATCCTGGTTCTGGATGAAGCCGATCGCATGCTGGACATGGGTTTCTTGCCATCTATCCGGCACATTGTGGGCGTTCTGCCAAAGCAGCGTCAGACACTGTGCTTTTCCGCTACCCTGCTGGCGTCGGTGGCAGGGTTGGTACGCGAGTACACCAGTGATCCGGTGCGAATCGCCTTGGGATCGACCTTAAAACCTGTTGACAGCGTGGAACTGCACGCCTTCGAAGTGACGGCCAATGACAAGTTCGACGCGCTGTGCCATCTGCTGCGCTCGGAAAAGGGTCGTACCCTGGTGTTCGCCCGCACCAAGCGTGGGACCGAACGTTTGGCCAAACACCTGGCGCGTGAAGGCTTTCTGATCGCCATGCTTCACGGCGATCGTTCGCAGTCGCAGCGCACGAGCGCGCTGAACGGCTTTGACGAAGGCCGATTCAAGGTGCTGGTAGCGACCGATGTCGCTTCCCGCGGACTTGACATTGAAAGTGTGGCGCACGTCATCAATTACGATCTGCCGACTTTGCCGGAAGATTTCATTCACCGAGTTGGAAGAACCGGACGGGCCGGCGCCCGCGGTCAGGCTTCGACCCTGGCCACTCCGGCGGAGGCACTGGAACTGCGGAACATCGAACGTGTGCTGGGGCTCCGCATACAACGTTGCGACATCAAAGCCGAGATTTCAGCCCAGAGATTGTCGCGGCCGGGAAACACGCTGGCCAGCCGGACATTGCAGCCCTTGCCCGGTGAAGTATTTGCCTGATCAGAAGATAGCGGCCAAGGGAAGGGCGCAAACAGTCTCCCCTTCGCGGCCATACTGGTTGCTAATGCTCCACCGTCCGTGTAGCATAAGGTTGTGCATTTAGACCGAATCGGTCGTGAGCAGCTCTTGCCTAATCAGCCAGTAACCTGCAGCTAGTACTTCCGAATCTCTCTCCAGCACAAACCGATCGAAAGGAATACCAGCAACATCATGGAACAAGGAACAGTAAAGTGGTTTAACGACGCCAAAGGCTACGGCTTTATCAGCCGTCAGACGGGCGAGGATGTTTTCGTGCATTTTTCGGCGATCCAAGCAGGTGGGTTTAAGAGCCTGCAAGAGGGTCAGGCCGTGGAATTCGAAGTCACCAAAGGACCTAAGGGGTGGCAAGCGGAAAACGTTCGCCCACTCTAGTTGCAGTTGACGAGAGGCCGCGCTGGAAACAGCCGGCCTTTTTCGTTTCTCTGCGGCATAGTGCTCGGCAATCCGGAAGGCGCGTTTCGATTAACAAATGCCATGGTGCGCAACTCTGTGCATCGAATCGGTGCCGGTTCGTGCTGCCGGAACCTCACTGCCACTTGCCATAACTCCATAGTGCCGGAATTATGCCGCACATGCTGGAGAAGCGCGTATACTGAAGCTACCGCTTGACCACGAAGACACATCGCAGCCTTTCTCCCTGCGCCTTCGCGATTAAGAGGCTTGGCCTCGCGTAGGCGCTCATGCGCACAACGAGTCTGACGCTTCATGACAAAGGGGAGCTGTGTGTGGCACAACTGCGGTATGCCGCGCGCGCCCTTAGCTCGGTGGGCAAAAAGGAGCGACGGCGATGTTCACTAAGATTAGGAAAGTTCTGACGGCTTCTGGAGCGGGAAGCGAGTCTTTATGAATCAAGCCTTGGCTCCTGCCGCCCGAAAGAAGCACATCCTTCTAGTGGTCAGCGATGACGTGCAGCGCGACTTGCGGGCCCGGGTGCTGCGGAAGCTGGGAACGGACGTGGAATGCGCTGCCGATATCAGCGAAGCGCGCTCGCTCTGGCGGGCGGATTCCTACAATCTTGTCCTCTTCGATGTAATCGGAGATGGGCGCGGTCTGGAAGAATTCTGCACCGAGGTTAGAGCCGCCAAGCCCCCGCAGACAGTCGCTTTCCTGGTGGGCAAACCTGAGTATATCGCTGCCTCCCCACGCATGGAGGGGGTGGTCGAGAGTGGCGACGGCAGCGGGCATGCCGCTTGGGGAGATGTGGTGGCCTCTCTGTTTGCCGGCGCGTGCCAAGGACTTCCCCGGCGGTGGGGCTTTCAAGAGGCTGCATGGCGAATCGCAGCCGCACGCTCCATGAAAGACCCGTGCCGCAATCAGTCTCGCGATTACACAAAAGTTTCGGCCCGCATTCACGAAAAATCGCCGGTTCCGAACTGGGCTGAGGCGGTAGCTCAGCATTCCATTGTTACCTCGGCTGCTACACCGGCCAGCACGCCGGCAGCAGCCATATTGGGCGATGAGAGTATGCTGGCAGCACCTGATGTACATCTGGAGAAGATAGGATGAAGAACCTGTTTGTTGGCAACTTACCCCAAAGTGCGACGGAAGATGAACTGCGAACGTTGTTCGCTGCGCATGGTAACGTGGAGAAAGTCAGCCTGGTAACCGACCGGGACACCGGCCGGTCGCGGGGCTTTGCCTTTGTAGAGATGAGCGATGCGGGCGAGGCCGCCAAGGCCATAGCCGCGCTGGACGGCAGCCAACTGGGCGGACGCGCCTTGAAGGTAAATGAGGCCCGTCCCAAGTTGGAGCGTGGCTTTGGAGGCCAGGGCGGAGGCCGCTCTAAAGGTTCCGGACGCGATGATTATCGCGGCCATGCTCGGCAACCCCGAGAGCCCCGCTGGTAACTCACCGCTAAACCTGTAACACCGGGACGCTAGCCCCTTTCGGCCGGCGCCCGGCACCGATATGTTTTCCTGGGAGGAGTGTATGCCGGGTCGAGGCCGTTCGACTTTCAACAAACGTCAGAAAGAGATCTCGCGGCAGGAGAAGCGGCGCGAGAAAGCTGCCCGCAAACAACAGCGTAAGCTGGAAAAACAATCGGGGTTGCCGGAAAACTCATCCGATCCCACCATGGCAGAATCATCCCTCACCGACTCGCTGCAACCTTCGGATGAACCGGCGGTTGATTCTAATTTTGCACCTGAAACTGATTAAAGGACCAACGCGGTTGAAGGTCCCAAGGACTATCCCTTCCTGAAATTTCAGAACACGTTCTCTGCCAAGTCTCCCCAAACAGTCGAGTAACGGATTGCGTCGGACTCTACCTGATCAATCCGATGGCAACCAATGCAGGTGAGAATTGCAAAGCTCGGGGGGCGCAAGGTGATCCTGCGATGTGACAGGGCGACAGAAAGGAGTCCGGGGGTCAGAAGCGCAAGGCGATTCCGGCGGTCACAAACAGGTTATTCTGCCGGCCCAGAACCAGGGTCTGCAACCCGACTCCGCCGGAATTGAAGTCGCGGATCTCGGCGCGGAGGCCCACGATGGGCAAAATCTTAAGGTCCAGGCCGCCGCCGATGTCGAGCGCGAAGGTGCTATCGGCGCTCGTGGTTCCGTTAAAAAGCTGGCGATTAAAACGCGCATAACCCAATCCGGCGGCAACGTAAGGCGATATGAAAAATGAGGGAGCCAGACGTACCCGCACGCCTGGAGTAATGAACAATGACGTATAACTGCGCGCTACCGTGAGCCCGCTGAGGGTAGGAATATCGGAACTGAAGGAGCCGGCCACCGGCAATTCGGCGTAGATTCCGAGCAGGGGTACGGAAGCAATGCGGTGGGCGAAAGTGCCTTCCAGCGCCGGGGCGGCGCCCAGGCTGAGCGGACTGCTGACATTGAAATAACCCCCGCCGGTAAGGGCAATGTCGTTCTTCTGCGCCTGCGCGCCTGCGGCTATCAACACACACAACACACCCAGTATTGTCTTGCGCACCAATCCTCCTTGGAGCTCCTGGAAAGAGGCAAGAGTCTCCGGCAGCGCGGAGCCAGACGCTCCGTCCCGGTCCAATTTTTCCAGGTAAGCTGGGAAGGTTAGATGCAGGAATCAGCCCCGGTGTCCACGTCCAGGCATTCACATTGGAGCAGCGTCCAACTGGTTGAGCTTGCTGATCAGCAGCTCGGGGTGAATGGGCTTAGGGAGCAGTTCGAAGGAGTAACCCTGCTCTTCGGCGGTCTTGAGCAGGTCGGAAGTTGCGGCCTGGCCGGAGAAGAGCAGGATGCGTGCGTCGGGGCACATCTCCTGGATAGCTTTGGCAGCCTCGATGCCGTTCACCCGGGGCATGACGACGTCCGTAATAATGGCATCAGGGCAATCCTCCAGCACCTCGCGAATGGCCTGCCGGCCGTCATAGGCGACACGGGTTTCGAAGCCGTGAAGGGAGAGGATGCCGGCGATGCTGTGGGCGACGGTGCGCTCATCGTCTACTACCAGGATGGTGGTCTTGCGGCCGCGTCGGCTGGAGGGCAGGTTCCTGCCCAGCGCTTTCAGTGCGGCCTCCACCCGGCGCAGTTCGCTGCGCAGAGCTTCTTCGATTTCCTCCGACCGTCTCTCGCCACGAGCCACTCGGCTCACATAGGAGCGGTCAACTCCGAGTTGCCGGGCAACCCGGCTGTAGACACCGCGAAAAAGGGCGTAAGGCTTGCGCTCATTCATTCGTCGCGCCTGCACTTTCCGCTCGCGATTGTGCCGCGCGAGCATGGGTTTAAATGTGGACGAAGGGGCGCGGACTAGGCTTGGGGGAAACGGAGATTCCACGCTAGAGCCGACTTCCACGAGAGTGGCAACCCAGCCCTACGTGGTTGATTTCCGCGGTCGTGAACCGTCCTTACGTGGGAAGCGTGCGGGCGCAACCGAGTTGCCAGGAGTAGCAAATCGAGGACCATGGCGGTCAGTCGTGCAACACTGGCTGCCCGCCGGGTACGCTCGTGCTGGAGGCGATTGTGGTAATCTTTCAGGGCCCCGGTTGTCACCGACGGTGACTCTGGTCTGATCTGTTCTGTTCCCCTGACAGCAACGGTTTCTCCAGGATGGCGCTCCAGGTGAGGTATGCCTCGCGCCCAACAGCATGCGGAGGCTTGTGAATGACAGGGGGAGCAAAAACCATATTGATTGCCGACGATGAGCCTACGGTCGCGAACACCGTGAGGATGATCCTGGAGCGCGCCGGCTACCAGACGATGGTGGCCCACGACGGTAACACCGCAGCTCGGTTGATCCAGGAAGTCGGGCCAGACGCCGTGCTGCTGGACGTGATACTCCCAGGAATCGACGGCGTGGAAGTGGCGATCCGGGCCTGCCGCAGCGCGCCCAACTGTAAGGTAGTACTGTTCTCAGGCCGGCCCGATGCCGCCGAACTGCTGGCCCAGGCCCAGGCTCGCGGCTACCACTTTGAAATTCTGGCCAAGCCTGCCCGGCCGCAGGAACTGCTGGAGAAAATGCGCGAAATGCTGGCGGCTTAGCAAAAACTTACAATTCATACTGCAGGCTTGACAGAGTGTTGCGGCAGATCAGCCGCGCAGCTTCGCCAGGGCGGCGATCCGGGCCAGCACGCTAGCTGATAAGTAGAGGAACCCCTCCACCAGGTAGCAGAGGATTCAACCCTGAAATTGTGGAGGACGCATATAGATATTCTAATCGTGCGCGCCCCACAATTCTCCGGGGACTAATCAGAGCCCGGCAGCACCCGGCTCCGCACGTTGCTGTCCGCCTGGCGGCTAGTGGCAGGCTCCCGGTTCCGCTGCCGCGGAGATCAATTGCGGCTTATCGGGGGCGGCGGCGGACTCTACGTTCACTTCGCGCAAAAACTCCGCCGCTGCTTCCGGGAGCACGGTGTTGATGTACATGCCCGAGCCCAGTTCGAAACCGGCTACCCGCGTCAGCCGGGGAATGATGCTTACATACCAGTGGTAGTACTTCACTCCCGAGCACTCCGCCGGAGCGGAACGAATGGTGAAGTTGAAGTCAGGGTCGTGCAGGCCATAGTAGAGCTTGGCCAGCACCAGGCGGAGCACGTGGGCCAAGTCGGAGGTTTCTTGGCCGCCAATATCGGCGAAATTGGCCATATGCCGCCGGGGATAGATATGGGTGCAAAAGGGAGTGTAGGAAGCAAACGGCTGAAGAGCGACGAAATGGTCGGTGACCACGACCAGGCGGCTCCCGTCCTGCAATTCCTCGTCAACGGCGGAGCAGAAAATACACTCGCCAAATTCGTCGTAGTGGCGCAAAGCCTCGTATAAGCGGCTGCGCACCTGGGAGGAGATCACCGGAGTGGCGATCAGTTGCGAGTGAGGGTGCTCCAGGCTGGTTCCCGCATCCATGCCATGATTCTTGAAGATGGTCACGTTGGCGATGCGCGAATCCAGGCTGAGGTCCGTGCAGCGCGCCCTGAGAGCGCGAAGCACACTGGCGACCTGCGCGTCCGACATCAGGGCGGTGGCCTGGGAGTGGTCAGGCGTCTCGATGACCACTTCGTGGACTCCAAACCCGTTGACCGTGCGATGGGAGCGCTCCACCACGCGGTGAGGCGTGAGCTCAGGCTGCAAGGCTGCGAACTTGTTGGGCACCACCCGCACCAGCCAGCGGCCATTGCCCGGCGCGGCCACGCGCAGCACTTCCGGCGGCGTGCACTTCTCATTGCCGGGGCAGAAAGGGCACTTCGCATCGAAGCTGGGCAGACTGCGGGGGGCGCGCAGCACCACCATGTCCTTGGGGCGCTTGGCACGCTCGGTAGCGATGATCACCCATTCTTTGGTGAAGCGGTTCTGGCGAAGTTCGGGCATGTATCACCTCCCTGCCCTAAGTTGGATGGCGCTGGAGGGCGCATCCGCGTAGTGTAAAATTCCCAAGCAAACCGCCATGCAACCCAATAAAGTTTCTGTCGGTGTGCTGGGCGCCACCGGAATCGTCGGCCAGCGTTTTTTGCAGATGCTGGAAAAGCATCCCTGGTTCGAAGTGAACTGGGTAGCTGCCTCGGAGCGTTCGGAAGGACGTGCGTATGCCGAAGCGGTGCGCTGGCGGATGAAAACGCCGATTCCAGCACGGGACGCCGCCTTGCCCGTGTCCCCAGCCCATCCCGAGGGCGCCCCAAAAATCATTTTTGCGGCGCTGGACGCCGCCATTGCCGCGGAACTGGAACCGCGCTTCGCTGCCGCCGGACACATCGTAATTTCCAACTCCAGCGCCCTGCGCATGCAGAAGGACGTGCCCCTGGTGATACCGGAGGTCAACGCCGGACACCTGAAAGTGCTGGAGTGCCAGTCGTGGCGGCGCCAGAGCGGCGGGTTCGTGGTTACCAATCCCAACTGCTCCGCCATCGGCTTGGTACTGGCCCTGGCCCCATTAGAGCAGCAATTCGGACTGGAGAAGGTGATGGCGGTCACTATGCAGGCGGTCAGCGGGGCGGGTTATCCCGGAGTGGCATCGCTGGACATTTTGGGAAACGTCATCCCCTACATCGCCAAGGAAGAAGAAAAGATGGAGGAGGAGACTCGCAAGCTGCTGGGAGAGGTGCGGGACGGGCACATCGAGCTGGCGGAATTCTCCATGAGCGCGCAGTGCAACCGGGTGGCGGTGGAGGACGGGCACACGGAATCGGTGGCGGTGAAATTCAAGAAGAAGGCAAGCGCCCCGGAGCTTATCGAGGCCTGGACGAAATTCCGGGCGCTCCCCCAGGAACTGAGGCTGCCCAGCGCACCCGAGCGTCCAGTGGAGTACGTTGCGGCTTCCGACCGCCCGCAGCCGCGCTTCGACGTGGACCGGGGGGCGGGCATGACGGCTTGCGTGGGCCGGTTACGCCCTTGCGGCGTGCTGGACTGGAAATTCACCGTCATTTCGCATAACACCATCCGGGGCGCGGCCGGGGCGGCTCTGCTGAATGCCGAACTGCTAAAGGCGCAGGGCTACTTTGACTGAACGGACTTCATTCGCCGCGAATCAACCTCTTCGCCACGGATGAACGCCCATGCATGCGGGTTCTCTTGTTTCTTTTCTCTTGACCTTGGGTGCTCGAAGCCATGGCGAGATACCAAACAAAGTAAAATTCCATCGCCGGCAGTATCCGCGTTAGTCCTCGTCAATCAGCGGCGCAGGAATTTTAAATTCAGGAATCGCCGATGCTGGTGATGAAATTCGGCGGCACTTCAGTGGAAAATGCCGCCGCCATAGAGCGTGTGGCCGAGATCGTGCGGGGACGGCGAGCGCAACTGCCTGTGGTGGTGGTCAGCGCCATGGCTAAGGTCACCGACAGCCTGCTGGCCATGGCCCGGGCGGCTGGGGCCGGCGACCGCGAGCGCGCCCTCGAACTCTCGCGCGGCCTGCGTGAGCGCCACTACACCACCGCGGGAGAGCTGCTGGGCACCGGCCTGTTTACCCAGTTTCACTCCGAGTTGGAAGCGGAATGCGACGCCCTGGACGAACTGCTGCGCGGAATCGCCGCCGTGGGCGAACTCACCCCACGCACTTCCGACCACGTGGTTTCCTTCGGGGAACGGCTTTCCAGCAAGATGGTGACTTCCGCCTTTTCCGCCCGCGGCATTGATTCCCAACTTGTGGATGCGCGCCAGTGCATCGTCACCGACGGAACTCACACCCGGGCGGCGCCGCTGATGGAGCAAACCAACCATCGCCTGCGCACGCGGCTGAAGCCGGTAGTGGACCACGAGCGCGTCCCGGTCATGGGCGGGTTTATCGGGGCGACGGAGGAAGGAATCACCACCACTATCGGACGCGGCGGGTCGGATTTTTCCGCTGCCATCGTGGGCGCGGGCCTGGGGGCCGAGCGCATCGAGATCTGGACGGACGTGGACGGCATGATGACCACCGATCCCGGCATTTGCCCGGAGGCGCGGCGCATCAAGGCGATCTCTTTCGAAGAGGCGGCCGAACTGGCCTACTTCGGAGCCAAGGTGCTGCACCCGGCAACCTTGCTGCCGGCCATCCAGAAGAACATTCCGGTGTACATTCTGAATTCGCGCAATCCGGCCTGCGAGGGCACCCGCATTACGGCGCAGGCGCCGGTGTGCCGCAGCACCTTCAAGGCGATTGCGGCCAAGAAGCGCATCACCATTGTGGACATCGTGGCTACGCGCATGCTGATGGCGCACGGCTTCATGCGCGCCATCTTTGAGGTTTTCGACCGGCACCGCTGCGCCGTGGATGTGGTTTCCACTTCCGAGGTGAGCGTATCGGTGACCGTGGATTCCAACGAGGCCATTCCCGCCATCGCCGCCGAACTGGGCAAGCTGGCGGACGTAAAATACGAGGGGCGCAAGGCGATTGTGTGCCTGGTGGGCGACAACATTCGGGGCACGCCCGGGGTGGCGGCCAAGGTGTTCACCACGCTGGGCGACATTAACGTGCGCATGATTTCGCAAGGCGCGTCGGAGATCAATTTGACGTTCGTGGTGGAGGAAGAGGACGTGCCCGAGGTCGTGCGGCGGCTTCATGGCACGTTTTTCGCCGAGCCCGATCCGGAGATTTTTGCATAAGTAGCTGGCTAGCTATCTAGCTGCCTGGCTGACCAGCTTAAGCCAACTTGCCGCGACCGGCCAGTCAGCTAGTAAGCTAGGCAGCCAGTCAGCACATTCTCTTGAGTTGCACAGATGATCCTTATCATCCTGGGCCGGGGTAAGACGGGCACGCTGGTGGCGGAAGTGGCGCGCCAGCGCGGGCATGAAGCGCGAGTGCTGGGCGGCGCGGACAACCGTAATGCCGCCGGGCTCACGCCACAGACGCTGCGTGATGTCGCCGTGGTGATTGACTTCACCACCCCGCAGGCCGTGCTCGACAACATCGCCGCCTGCGTACACGCGCGCAAGAACATAGTGGTCGGCACTACGGGCTGGTACGACCAACTGCCCCGCATTCGGGAAGTGGTGGCCCAGAGCGGCATTGGCTTGCTCTACGCGTCCAATTTCTCGGTGGGGGTAAATGTTTTCTTTGAAATTGCCCGAGCGGCAGCCGCCGCCCTGCATCATGGCTATGCTGGCGAAATCATGGAGCGCCATCACGCCCAGAAGAAGGACGCGCCTTCAGGAACGGCCCTGACGCTGCAGAAAATCTTGCGCCAGGACGGCGGGCAGGAACTGGAAATTGTCTCCCTGCGCGAGGGGGAAACCGTGGGCCTGCACGAAATTGTGCTGGACTCGCGCCATGACACCATCCGCCTGGCCCACGATGGCAAATCCCGCCGCGGCTTTGCCGAGGGCGCGGTGCGCGCGGCAGAGTGGCTGGCCGGGCGCAGCGGCTTCTTCGATTTTCGCCAGGTCTGGCGGGAACTGCGGTGAAGCAGCACTTGGCATTTAGCACTTGGCGCTTGGCCAAGCAGCAAGTAGCCATTAGCACTCAGCCTCTGAGCGGGTTGCGGATAAATGCGAACTGCTTCCCCCTTGGTTTATCCTATTAGCTTATGAACCTCCGTGGCTGTGGCACAGCACTGGTCACTCCCTTTCGCCACGATGGTGCGGTGGACGAAGCGGCGCTGCGCGAACTGGTGGCCTGGCAGGTGGAGTCGGGTGTTGACTTCCTTGTTCCCTGCGGCACCACCGGCGAAACCCCTACGCTGTCGCGCAAGGAATGGCTGCGCGTGGTGGAACTGACGGTGGAGGTGGCAGCCGGGCGCGTGCCCATCGTGGCCGGAGCGACTTCCAACTGCACGCGCGACGCCATTGAGAAGGCGCGCGTGCTTTCCGACCGGGCGGGTGTGGACGCCATTCTTACTGCCTCGCCTTACTACAACAAGCCCACGCAGGAAGGCCAGTTCCAGCACTTCCGCGCCATTGCGCAGGCCGTGAAGAAGCCGCTCATTCTTTACAATGTACCCGGCCGCACCGGGGCCAATATCGAACCTGCCACCCTGGGACGCCTGGCGCATATCCGCAACATCATCGCGGTAAAAGAAGCCAGCGGCAACCTGGGACAGATCGTGGAGGTGTTCAACGCCGTTCCCGCCGGTTTCCTGGTGTTCTCCGGCGACGACGCGGTGACTCTGCCCATCATTTCCCTGGGAGGCGCCGGCATTATTTCGGTGGTGTCCAACGAAATTCCCCGCGAGATGGCGGAGATGACCCGGGCGGCGCTGAATAACGACTGGGAAACAGCCCGCCGGTTGCATCGCAAATACCTGCCCCTGATGCAGGCTAACTTCCTGGAATCGAATCCCATTCCGGTGAAGGCGGCGCTGGCCATGATGGGCAGGATTCGCGAGGTTTACCGGCTGCCCCTGACGCGCATGAAGGAAGAGACGCGCGCCAAGCTGGAGAAGGTGATGACCGGCGCAGGATTGGAGATCAAGGCGGCAGAACCCGCGCCGCCCCGGCGGCCGCGTCCAGCGATGGCGGCAGCAGCCGCAGTTTCCGAGCCGGGGGCCGCGGTGGCGGAACCTGCGCAGCCGTTTGAATCGGGAGTTGCGGCAGGAGACAATGGAAACGCGGTAGAGGAGCCAGCTTCAGTTACAGAGACCATCGTGGATGCAGCGACGGCGATACCACCCATGGCGGCCAGCCAGAGCACCGGCCAAAGCGGTGGCGCTGCGGCTGTCCAGGAGGAAACGGCAGCGGGCGCGGTGGCGGTAGCCGAGGAATCGCCGGCTGCGGTTTCAGCTCCGGCGCCCGTGCAAGCCGCGCCCGAGCCGGTGACATTCTTTCTATATGAGAGCTGGCAGGCGGGACCACACAAGCTCGCCCTCCACCGCTCTACCTGCGGCGCCTGCCGCGGCGGCACCGCTCACCCCGGCGGAGGAGATGAAGCTCGCTCGCGCTGGCACGGGCCCTACACCAGCGTGCAGGAGGCGCGAGAAACGTCGCGCGGCATGAGCAACATCCTGATACGAAGCGAATGTAAGTGCGTGAGTAAGAGCTAGCATTCAGCGCTCAGCCGTCAGCATTCAGCCCTTGGACATGTGGTGCGGTCGCGTGGCTGAATGCTGAGTGCTGATTGCTGAGTGGTGCGAATCTGGTCTAGGCCGCCTTCCGTTGCGCGCCCGCCATGGCGAGCACGCGCCCATAGAGCTGCTCATAACCATCCCCCATCTGCGCAGCAGAGAAGTTCCGCTCGGCGTGGCGGCGGCAGTCTGCCGGGCTGATTTCCTCCACCTGCACGACGGCCTGGGCCATCTCCTCGACTGAGTTCACCAGAAAACCGGTTACACCATGGCGCACCACTTCCGGAAGGGCGCCACGGCGAAAGGCAATGACGGGAGTGCCAGAGGCGGCAGCCTCCATGGCCACCAGGGAGCTGGTTTCATTCGCCAGGCTGGGTACCAGGACAGCACGAGCATGGCTCAGCAGGCGGATTTTCTGTGCGGGAGTGGGAGCCTCAGCCAGACGCACACGCGGCAACCCATGGTTAAGGTGAGGCGCAATTTCCCGCTCGAAATATTGCTGGTGGTAGCTGAAGGGATACACCTGGCCGGCAAGGACCAGCGGCAGGCCAGCCATGCGCGCCGCCTGAATAGCCAGGTGGGCGCCCTTTTCCTGACAAAAACGGCCTAGCCACAGGAGATGGTCCTTCCTGCCCGCCGCCGGAGTAAAGCGCTGCAACTCGATTCCGTTGCGCACCACCCCCAGCAGCCGCGGAATATCGGAAAAGGAACGCGTCTGCGACTCCGAAACGCAGTTGAAGGAGACGTTCGCAGGGATGCTCTCTAACATGTCCGGCGGATAAAACGAACGCGGTAGATGCAACGTAGCCAGCACAGGAAGGCTAAGCACGGCGGCTTGCGGCCAGAAGGTGCCGCTCATGTCATGGACCAGGTGAAAACGCCTTGGGGTGCGCTGGCGGCGGGCAAGAAACTGCAATATGCGCGAGTTGTGCTCGCGGTCTCGCCGGGCAAGACCGTCAGGTTGTTGGGCAGCGGGGCCGGTCGCCAGCAACTCACCCGCTGCCCGGGAGCCCTCGCAGGCGGCAACAACTGTGCAGTGTCCGCGTTGCATCATTTGCCCTTCGGTGACGCGCAGCATTTGCTCCGCCCCGCCGGCGCTCGCCTCCGAAACCGCCAGCAGCGGGTAAGCCACGTAAAGAATGCGCAGCCTTGGGTTCATGAGGACGCGGCGGGCACAGGCTCCGCCGATTGCAGAAAATTGGTGAAGGCGGCGCTGACATCGGCGCCTTTAATCGGCCACCCCCAGGCCTCGTAGTTCAGCACGCCGGAGTGGGGCGGCTGGGAGTAATCGTAAGCCGCCTGCGGCCGGAACCATTCGGTAGCCGCGCTGAACTGTTTCAGTACCTCACCCTGCGAGGCATAGGCGGCGAGCATCTTATGTTTGGTTTTCTGCTCGTGTAGCGCGGGCTCAAGTGCAGTTTCGGTGCCGTTCAGGGATCGGAACTGCTGGCATAGTGTGCTGCCATCGGTTCTGCGGAAGTAGAGCGGCATTTCCCATGCCGGCAGAGAAAAACTGCGGGCCAGAAGCGAGGCAAGGAAGCTGCAACTGTCATGGTCAGGATGGCCGCCTTCGTATGCCAAGGTGAGCAGGGCCTGCGGCCGGTAGTGCCGGACCAGCGCCGAAAGACTTCCTATTGCCGGGTTTAGGCGCTGGAACAGTTCCTGATCGGTGAAGTAGCCACCGCCGGTTTGCAGGAATTCGATGTGGCGTACCCCGGCGTGGCCGAGCGATGCCCGCGCTTCCTGACGGCGCAGTTCGGCGTAGGCTTCGCGGGAGCCATACTTTCCCCAGAAATACTGGTCTTGAGGAGAGCCGTCAGTTCCGAATACCAGCACCGGTTCTTTCATGCGCTGCAACAGCGCTCCGCAGCCCACAGCCTCATCGTCAGGATGGGCGACGAGGACCAGCGTCTTCCCCAGCACGGGCGCAAGGGCGTCCATGGGAAGTGAGATGCTGGGTGATTGAAGAATGTTGATTAAAGAATGATGAATGTCGCTGTTGGAGAGTGGTCTTTTCCTTCGAAAGGCGGCGCTCCCGCGACACGCCTCGGTGCTAAGGCAGCACCTCAGCATGACCCGCGCCGACATTGAGCTGTTGGGAGGCAGCAACGCCGTTTCAGGGCCAAATGCTGAATGCCAGCTGCTGGTTCACCGCAGCCAATCTTCCAGTTCGATGGCGCGGTCGGTGCGCTCATCCCGGTATTTGACTATGACCGGGGTGTAAAGGGACAAGTTCCATTCCGCCGCCTTGCCCTTGCCGATGGCACGCGAACCCGGAACCACCACAGCATTTGCCGGAACCGTGAGCGGCGACTCGGCGCCGGCGCGGTACACCTCGCCGCGCACAGTGTCGTACAGCGGGGTGGAGCGGGTCAGGATGGTGCCCGCGCCCAGCACGGCACGGGCCCTCACCCAGGTGCCTTCGTAAACGCCGCAGTTGCCGCCCACCAGCACGTCATCTTCAATAACCACGGGAGCGGCATTCACCGGCTCTAGGACGCCGCCGATCTGGGCGGCCGCGCTCAGGTGCACTCGCTTGCCAATCTGGGCGCAGGAGCCGACCAGAGCGTGCGAATCCACCAGCGTGCCTTCATCCACATAGGCGCCCACATTGATGTACATGGGCGGCATGCAGATGACCGAGGGCGCCACGTAAGCTCCCTCGCGCACGGAGGAGCCGCCCGGAACCACGCGCACACGCCCCGCAGGTTGGAAGCGGCGCAGAGGAAAGGTGTCTTTGTCCACGAATGACAGGGCGCTATCGCCCATCTCCACCAGTTCGCCCAGGCGAAAACCAAGCAGGATGCCCTGCTTCACCCAGGCATTGACCACCCAGCGGTCGCCCTGCTTTTGGGCAGCGCGGATGCGGCCCCCGGTTAGAGCTTCGCGAAATTCCAAAAAAGTCTGACGCGCTTCCCCAGTAAGTGCCCCCGTGGGCTGAGCGAAATGGCGTTCGATCGCGGCCCGCAGTTTGTCCATTACCGGGCAGTATAACGAATGACGATGGAAGGGCTTGAGTAATTGTGTAATCGGATACCGGGGCAAAGGCGCATCTGGCCGCCTGCTCAGGCGGTCAATGGGATGCACCCTCGATAATCGCATGGGGAGAGGTCTTGCGGCCCTCGCGCGCGGCCTCCAGGCGGGCGGCGGAGTTGATGAGCGCGATATGGGTAAACGCCTGGGGGAAATTGCCCAGCTGTTCGCTATTGTCAGGGTCAATTTCCTCCGAAAACAGCCCTACATCGTTCTGGAATGACAACACGTGTTCAAACAGCTCCTCGGCTTCGCGCAGGCGGCCGAGAAGAATGTAAGCGTCAATTAACCAGAAAGTGCACATGGCGAAGGTACCCTTCTCCTCGCCGGAGACGCCGTCATTCACCTGCCGGTAGCGGTACACCAGTCCTTTGCGCACAAGCCGCTGCTCAATTTTGCGAATGGTGGAAAGCATGCGCGGATCGCCGGCGCCGATCAGTCCGATGATGGGCAGGCGCAGAGCGGAAGCATCCAGAGCATCGGAGCCGTAAGACTGAACAAAGGCGCCGACCTTGGCGTTGAAGCCGTTCTCCATAACGCTGGCGTAGATGGCGTCACGCTCGCGTTTCCAGAGCGCGATGTCACCCTCGCTCCCAAGGACATCGGCCAGCTTGAGGGCACGGTCGAGAGCGGTCCAGCACAGGGCCTTGGAATCCACGAACTGGCGTTGCTTGCCGCGCATTTCCCAGAGGCCGCTGTCAGGTTCTCTCCATACCCCGGCCACGTGGTCGGCAATCTGCCGAACCAGGCGCCAGAGCTCATGGATAAACCGCTCACGCCGCTGGGCGAAGGCTTCATGGCTGGCGTAAAGATAAATGCACTGCACCAGTTCGCCGTAAACATCGAGCTGCTTCTGCCGGGCGGCGGCGTTGCCGAGGCGCACTGGACGCGAGTTGCGGTAGCCCTGGAGGTGCTTGAGTTCGATCTCCTCCTGGTCGTGTTCTCCGTTAATGCCATAGAGTATCTGAAACGATTTTCCCGGATTGGGGCAGGTGCGGCGGAAGAAGTGAAGAAAATCGTCGGCCTCGCCGTAATAGCCGAGAACCATGAGAGCGGTCAGGGAAAAGCTGGCGTCCCGCACCCAGGTAAAGCGGTAATCCCAGTTACGCTCGCCACCAATTTGTTCCGGCAAAGAGGTGGTGGGCGCGGCCACGATCGCCCCCGAAGGCTCAAAGGTGAGCAACTTGGCAATAAGCGCGCCGCGCCGCACGGAATCCCGGTAAACGCCCTCATAATGGCAGCTCCCAACCCAGGTTTCCCAATATTCGCGGGTTTCGGCCAGAAGGGCCTCCGCTCGGGGCAAGTCCATGGGCTCAACGATGTTTCCTGGGCTGGCATGGCGCAGGCAGAGGAAAGTGGCTTCGCCGGCGCGCAGCCGCAGTTGGGCACCCGCCTTATCGCCTCCTTCAACCTGAAGGGTGGCGCCTTGCACCTGCAACTCGTCACCGCTGCCCCGGAAGACAAGAGCGCCATTGCGCATTTCGGCCTGGGCATGGTCCCGGGCAAAATTGAAGGTGGGATGTAGTTCGACGGCCGCTTCCACGGTTCCCGAAGTACAGCGCAGCAGGCGAACAATCTGGTGGTCGCTGTCCACGTCCTGGCCGGCGTGGGTGGGCTCGCGCCGCCGCCGCAGAGGCATCAAGTCGGTAAGTTGCAGCACCCCGGAGGCGGTGGTAAACGTCGTCTCCAGAATATTGGTGCCGGGCAGATAGCGGCGGGAGCGGGCTTTCACGTCGCTGGCCGTGATGCTGCAATAGCCGCCTTTTTCGTCATCCAGAATGCGGAGAAATACGGCTCCGCTGTTGAAGTGCGGCAAGCAGGCCCAGTCCAGCGAACCTTCCGAGCTGATCAGGGCGGCAGAGTGGGTATCGCCTATGACCGCATAGTCTTTGATTGGCCGGTACACGGGTATTCAGAGTAACAAGGATCAGGGAGGGTTGTGCGGCTCCCGGCGCAGCGAAAACCAAGATCCACCACAGAGGCACGGAGAAGACAACTCTCCCAAGTTGTTTCCCCGCTCATAATTTTTGGCGCGGGCGCCCTCGCCCGCGTCAGTGCCGGGGCAAAGCGGCGCGCACCTGGCCAGTGGTTTCCGCAGGCTCCGGTTCCATCTCCCAGCCGCCGCGGGTAATGTTCCCGTAGAGCAGCCAGGCAGCTACAGCTCCAACTACCAGCATCACTGCACCCAGCCACCGCGGTCCCAGGGTCAACCAGCCGGTGCCGAAGAGGACGGAGTAAACCATCACGCAGCCTAAAATCCAAGAGCGGAGATTGCGGCCCAAGTCGCGGGTGGCGGGAACCTCGGGGGTTTTGAGCGCCACCGGTTTCCAGCCGCGCACGTCGGGCCGGGCCTTGCGATAGAAGCGCAGAAGAACTTCTTCGGATTCGGGCTTGGTCAGGAAGGTGACCAGAATCCAAACCACGGTGGTCACGGCGGTGGTGGTAATGGCGGTCTTGGCGAACAGCACCGGGCCCTCCCCCGTAAAAGGCGCGCCCCAGCGCAGGGCGATGGTCACGGCGAGGGCAGTGGCCATGGCTGAAATTTCGCTCCAGGCGTTGATGCGCCACCAGTACCAGCGCAACAGGTAAACGCCACCGGTGCCGGCGCCGATTTCCAGCACCACTTCCCATCCCGATTTGATGGAGGTGAGCTGCGCGGCGACGTAGCCGGAGCAAATCACCAGCAGCACCGTAACCAGGCGGGAAGCGTTCACGTAATGGCCTTCGCTGCCGTCGCGCTTCATGAAGCGGCGATAGAAATCGGCCACCAGGTAGGACGCCCCCCAGTTCAGTTGGGTGGCGATGGTGGACATGAAAGCCGCCATGAAGCCGGCTATCACCACACCCTTAAGAGCGTGCGGCATCTGGTTGTTGACCAGCAGCATGTAGCCGGTTTCGGGATGCTCCAGGTGGGGATAGAGCACAATGGCGGCCAGGGCGGCGATGATCCAGGGCCAGGGGCGAATGGCGTAGTGAGCAATATTGAACCAGAGAACGGAGAGCAGCCCGTTACGCTCATCCTTAGCGCTGAAAATGCGCTGCGCGATGTAGCCGCCGCCGCCAGGTTCGGCGCCCGGATACCAGAACGCCCACCACTGAACAGCCAGATAAACCACAAAGGTGAGCCCGGGGAGCAACCACAGGGCCTGCGCAGTCAGAGGCCGGGAAAAATCAGGAAAAAAGGAGAGGGCGTTACCGGCAGGCGCCCCTGCGGCGGCGCTGGCCGTGGTGCGCAGATGATGCAGTGTGCTCACCAGCGCGCCCAGTCCACCCACCGCGCCCACGGCGTAGTAAGCCACCCCAATGACGATGGCCATCTTCAACACGAACTGAAACAGGTCGGTCCAGAGCACGCCCCACAATCCTCCCAGGGAAACATAGAATCCGGTAAAAGGAATGAGGAAGAAGACGCAGATTGCCAAGGCGGCATGCGGGCTCACGCCCAGGGTAATGCCCACGATAGTGACCATGGCCTTGGTCACCCATCCCAGGATGAGGCAGTTCATGAGCAGGCCAAGGTAGATGGCGCGAAAGCCCCGCAGGAACGCCGCCGGCTTGCCGGTATAGCGCATTTCCGCAAACTGCACGTCCGTGAGCAGGCCGGAACGCCGCCACAGGCGGGCAAAGAGAAACACGGTCATCATGCCCGAAGGCAGCAGGCACCACCACAGCCAGTTGCCGGCAATACCCTGGCTGTACACCAGCCCGGTGACCACCAGCGGGGTGTCAGCGGCAAAAGTGGTGGCGACCATGGAGGTGCCGGCCAGCCACCAGCTGACGTTGCGGCCGGAAACAAAATAATCGTCCACGCTGCGACCGGAGCGCCGCCGGAAATAGAGGCCCATGGCCAGCGTGATCGCCAGGTAGCCGACGATCGCTGACCAGTCCAGAAAAGTAAGATTCATGAGGTGTGCCCCGTTGGAATGGTGATGGACAAGCCCGGCAAGCAGCGCGGGCAACGTGCCGTGCCGGGAGCCTTACCCCGTGAACTGCAGCTCAACCACAGTACAGTCGTCGGCCAGAGGCGTGCCGGCGCAGAAGGCGTCAACGGCGGCGAATATCTGGTCAAACGAACTGTGAGCGGCGATTTCCTGCAGACGCGAATCCTCGAAGAACTCGCCGTGCGCGTTCTCCGCTTCGGTAACTCCGTCAGTCACCAGCAGCAGGCGATCGCCGCGCCCCAACTTGCATACCCCGCCCTGGTACCCGGCATCGGCGAGCAGGCCGACGGGAACATTGGAAACCTCGGGCCGCATGACGCAGCCGTTGCTGATTAAAAGCGGCGGCACGTGACCGCAATTGACGTATTCCAAACTGCCGTTGCTGTTGAGCCGCACAATGACCACCGTAGCGTATTTTTCGCCGATATGCTTCTGACAGAAGAAGCGATTGACGGCGCTCGCAATCTCCGGCAGGGGCATACGCGCCACCAGGTGGGAGTAAACCATGCCCTGCAGAGTGGAGGCCAGCAGGGCAGCGGTAATTCCCTTCCCGCAGACGTCGGCGACCACCACCGACAGGTCATCCCCGGTGCGTACGGCGTCGAAAAAATCACCGCCGATTTCTTTGCAGGAAATGTTGCGCGCGCGCAGCGCGGCAAAGGACACTTCCGGGATGGTGACCGCCATCAAGCCCTGCTGGATAGTGGCGGCAATGGCCATCTGCTGCTGATTGCGACGGTTGGCTTCCTCGGCTTCTGCGAGGCGGGCATTCTCCACCAGGGCGGCGGCTTCGTGCGCGATGGCGTGCAGCACATCGTGGCCCACGCCGGAAAGGTTGCGCGAGGTATAGCGCGCGTCCAGGTAAAGCGCCCCCACCACCGGGGACTGAACCCCGGCGGTATCTGTAACCCGGGCGGCCTGCACCTGCGTACGACGCAGCGGTATGCAGATCACGGTGCGCAGATCATAGGCTATTACGCTGTTGCGCACCGCCATGTCGCTGGACTGGCTGGTATCGGACAGCACAAATTCGGAGTTGGAATGGATGGCGTCGTCCAGAATGGAATGGGAAATGGTCTTGTCATCCAGCAGCGCTGCCCCGGAGGAATTTCGTCCCGCCGCCAGGCGCAGTTTGCCACCCTCTTCCACCAGGAAAACGTAGCCCCGTTCGGCGCCGGTCAGGCGCAGCGTGGATTCGATGAGCGTGACCAGGATTTCGTCCAGTACACCGGTGGTGTTAAGTTTGCGCGCCGCCTCCAGGAATAAAGTCAGCTTCTCCAGGTCGGTGGTCTGGGTGGAAATGTGCAGGTCGGAAATTTGGCTCAGGAACTCGCGCGCCGTGCTGGTGCCGGGCTGCACCGGCTGGAACACCACGTACACCGTATCGCGGGCCCCGAACTCGATGCGGTCGTTGGGCTTAAGCTTCACCCGCTGCACGCGTTCGCCGTTCACGTAGGTGCCATGCTTGCTGCCCTGATCTACCACCGAAAACTCGCCACTTTCGGAAAGGATAACGGCGTGATCGCGGGAGGCTCGCGGATCGGCGATCACCAGATCCTTGTCCACCTTGCGGCCCACAGTAAACGGTGAATGGTCCAGGATAAGAGTGCGGGAGTCGTTGCCCTGTACCAACACAAGGGTGGGGAACGCCCCAGTTCCGGGTTCGGCGGCGGGAGTGGCGCTATGTAAAGCCATGATTATTTGGGTCGGGGGGTAGCTTTCCCGCTGGCCGTTACCCCGGAGAGGCGGGCTTTCTACCGCAGTGGTGGCAAAAGCCTAATCCCTGAGGGCGGAGAATTGCAAGGACGAACGCGCAGTCAGGACGGGGGCAGGGTGGGCCAGCGGCGAGCGGCGTCAATCCCCAGCAAGGCCATGATGCCAAAAGGGATGAAGAGCGAGGTATAGAGGGGCAAAGTCCAACCGCGCTGCACCACCGAAGCGGGCTGAAAGTACCAGGCCGCGCTCAAATAAAGGGCGGAAAGCCACGGCCAGATGACCAGGGCCGCCATCAGCAGGTAAAGCAGCCGAGGCAACCGGCCCCGGCGGATCAGGCGGCGCCAGTCACGAAGCAGCAGGATCAGGGCGGGCAAGAGCAATAATTGGTTGTAGGGTGCCCAGGTGGGGATGACGAGCACAGTGATGGCTAAAGCCAAAGCCAGCAACAGACTGAAGGCGGAGGAGCCGGCGGGCGCCCGGCGCAGTCTCCAGGCCAGAAGCACCAGCGCGACGAGCAAGGCCGCAATCACGATCATGCCACCCAAAGGAGTGAGCAGGGTCTGCAGGATGGAGACACCGCCCGTGTACTGACGGTAGGCCGTCAGGGCGGCGAGGAATTTCCCTATCCAGCCGGGCAGAACCCACTCCGCGGCGCCGATAAGGCAGGCCAGGGCCAGGCTGAAGCTGGCCAACAAGCGCCAGCGGCGGGTCCAATCGCCAATCACCCAGATAAGCAGGCAAATCAGCAGGGGAACGACCAACTGGGGCTTGATAGTGGAGAGCGCCAGCAGGAGTCCCGCCAGAGCGAGCCAGCCGGCGGCAAGGGCCGCCGCGGCGCCCGCCAGCAGAGCGCTGACCAGGACGGTCAGTTGCTGCAGCTTGATTCCCTGGGCGGCGGGAAAACTGCCCATCACCAGCAAGACGAAAACAGCTTTGCCGCTGCCCGAAAGGCGCCAGCTTAGGGCTTTGGCCCACAACAAAACGGTGGCCACAATGAGCCCGGCCAACACCCAGGTGAAAGCGGTTCGCACCAGCGAAAAATCCAGCTGAAGGAAGGGAGCCAACAGAAAGGCGACGTAAACGGGATAGGCAAATCCCTGCTGGTCTTTGGGATCGTAGCGGCGGGCGGGGTCCAGTTCCCTGCCGTAATAGCCGACCTGAATGTCGCGTGTGACCTGGGGGCTGTAAGGATCGCGGCCATGGAGCAGGAGTTCGCGGGCGCCCAGCCAGCGCGGGTACAAATCGGAAAGGTTGCCCCGGGGACGCCCGAAGCGAACCGCGTCCTCCTGCTGGTAAGGGATGAGCACCCCCTGCACGTAGAACCACATGCTGGCAGCGGCCAGCAGCGCCAGGGCAACGGCAAGGGGGCGAGCGCGGCGAACTGTTCTACGCCGCGGCGCGGTGTGGACCGTGGGACTCTCCGCATGTGCCTGCCTCGAAGCGGGCATGAGAAAGTTTAATCCGCTCCGACTCCCGCCCGTGTTACAAATTTATTCAATTTCCATGTGGCGCCGCGTAGCCGTTTCCCTAGCCATCGGCATCAGCAGCGGAACGCTGTGCTGGGCCCTTATGCGCAATCTGAGCCTGGGCGCTGGCGATTTCACTCCGGCGCTGCGCGAGGCCCACCAGATGCTGGCGGGAGGCAACCCCTTCATTTTTGCTGCCCGGCATTACCCGGCCTATCCGCTTCCCGCCGCCATCCTTGGATTGCCCTTCCTATGGCTGAAGACAGAAATTGCAGCCGGCGCTTTCTTTGGCGCGAGCTCAGCCCTGCTGGCCTTTGGCCTGACGCGCGAGGGATACACCCGTCTGCTGGTTTTCCTGGCCTATCCCTATTGGGCGGCGATGCTGACGGTGCAGTGGGCGCCGCTGCTGATGGCCAGCGCCCTCCTGCCGTGGCTGCTGCCGGTCACGACCGCCAAGCCCCAGCTTGGCGCTTCTATTTTCCTGGCTTACCCGACCCGCCGCGGCATAGTGGGATGCATTCTGCTGCTGGCGCTCAGCCTGATCCTGATGCCCCATTGGCCCCGGCAATGGCTGGCTTCGCTCGGCTTTTATGAACACTATGTTCCCCTGTTCGCCCCCGCGGGCCTGACTATGCTGCTGGCGGCATGGCGCCGGGAAGACCCCGACTCTCATCTGCTGCTGCTGAGCAGCGCCGCGCCCCAGCGCTGGTTCTATGACACCTTCATTCTCTGGCTCATCCCCAAGACGCGGCAGGAAATTCTAGCCACGGTGTTTCTCAGCTGGGGTGCGGGACTCACCAGGTGGTATCACATGCCGCGTTCCTGGGATGAGGTTGGCGCCTGGACGGTGCTGTGGATCTATGTGCCGATGCTCACCGTTCTCCTGCTGCGCGCCACGGAAGCCGCACGGCGCGAGAGCGAAAGACAACAAATCGTGGCCGGGCCAATTCCGGCAGCCGATAAAGCAGCTGCCGCGGAGCGTTGAGCGGCGGCTATCTCGCCAAATTGCATGTTCCAGAAAACGTTTGTTGATGGTTGCTGCCCCTGTGCCGCCTTATGAGGAAGGATGAGGCGGGACTGCATTCGCCATGGAAGCGAGGGTCGCAAGTAGCGAATCAGTTTTTGGTGTAAGCTAATGCCCGTTCGGGCCAGCCGTGGATGTTTGCCATGAAGAACCGCAGGCGCGATCCCGCCAAGAGCAGCGCTGGCCGGCAACCCCGCCACCAGGACCATAAGCTGACGAACGCCTCGAAGAAGTCCTCCTCTGCGCGCGGGCTCCTAGGAAAGCAGGAACCTTCTGCCAGTCAGGCGGGAATGGAGCTGGCGGCCATTGTCGAATCTTCCGACGATGCCATCTTGAGTAAGGACCTGAACGGGATCATACGAAGTTGGAACAAGGGGGCGGAGCACATCTACGGCTACTCCGCGGCGGAGATGATCGGCAGGCATGTCTCCAGCCTGCTGCCACGCGACTATCCTGACGATACCCGCGAAATCATGGAGCGGCTGCGCCGGGGTGAGCGCCTGGAGCACTACGAGACCCTGCGCCAGGCGAAAGATGGAACCGTCCTGAGTGTCTCTCTGACGATTTCGCCGATTCGCGAGGAGAACGGAACCATCGTCGGGGCGTCCACGATTGCCCGCGACATCACCGACCGCAAGCGCTCAGAGCAGGAACTACGGCACAGCCGGCAGGCCCTGCAGGAAAGCGAATTGCGCTTCCGCTCTCTGGTGCAAAACTCTTCCGACATTATCACCGTCCTGGGGGCCGAGGGCGAGATTCGTTACGAGAGCCCATCCATCGAGCGCATCCTGGGTTACAAGCCCGAGAACCTGGTGGGAAAAAATGCTTTTGAGTTTGTGCACCCCGACGACCGTCCCCGGGTGGAGGCAATTTTTCGGGAGCATTTGCCGATCCCGGGTTCGATTGCGCCCCTCGAACTGCGCTTCCGGCATAACGACGGCAACTGGCGCACCCTGGAGGCGACCGCCAATAACCTGCTGCACGAGCCAGGGGTCGCGGGTATTGTGGTCAACTCGCGTGATATAAGCGAGCGCAAGCGCACGGAAGACGTGCTGCATGCCACGGAAAAACTGGCCACCACGGGACGGCTGGCAGCGGCCATCGCGCACGAAATCAACAATCCTCTGGAAGGCGTCACCAACCTGCTCTATCTGCTGGAGAACCATGCTTCGCTCGATGCCACAGCCCGGCGCTATGCACGCATGGCGCAGGAAGAAGTGGCGCGCGTGGCCCGCATAGCCCGCCAGACCCTCGCCTTCTATCGTGAGCCCACCGTCCCGGTAGAGGTGGACCTTGCCGAACTGGTGCAGGGCCTGCTGGAACTGTACACACACAAATCGCAATCCCGGAGAGTCACCCTGGAAAAACGGCTGGAGGATTCGGCTCCGATTACGGCTTCACCGGGCGAACTCCGGCAGGTGCTCTCCAACCTCCTGGGCAATGCTCTGGACGCTGTACCAGAAGAGGGAGCGATCAAGGTACATGTGTTCCAATCCCGCGACTGGCGTCACCCCTGGCAGGAGGGAGTCCGCATTACCGTTGCCGATAACGGCCACGGCATTCGCCAAGAACATCGGCGCAGCATTTTCGATCCCTTCTTCACCACCAAGGGTGAAAAAGGAACCGGGCTGGGGCTATGGGTCAGCCACGGCATCGTGCAGAAATATGGTGGAAGCATTCATGTACACAGCAGTGTGCGACCCGGCCACAGCGGCACCTGCTTCTCCCTCTTCTTTCCCTACTTGACGGTAGGCGAAAGCCCACGTAAGCCGGTGAGCCGGGCGCGGTCGAAGGTGTAGGAAAATTGAAGGATGACGTTTTTTTGGACCGCTCCACGCAAATTTCGCCATCTCGGACTTAGCCAGTAAGGACTCCGGAAGAGCTGCAAGGCCAGGAAGCTAGTGACGGTTGAGCATTTAGCCGGGTTAATTGGCCACAATTACCGTCGGCCATAGACCGCAGGCACATTTACCCTCCGCCCTCCCAACAGTAACCTATCTCCTCCGGCGCGAACTCCCCTGGCCTGGGTTCCCCAATTGGAGCAAAGCTTAAAAATGGCAGAGGCGTTCGACCAACTATTACTGCCGGAACGCAAGCTGAACTGGCGCACGCTGGGCACCAGCTTTGTGACCCAAAGCCTGCTGCTTTTGTTCCTGGTGGAAGCCGGCTTGCTGCATCCGGAACGTCTGGCAATCGCAACACAACACCTGACATACACGCCGCTGGTGGAGAAAACAGCACAGCCGCAGCGGCAGGCGCCGCGGCTCAGGCTGCGCTTGCTCCCGGCGCCTCCGGCGAGCGCACGCCTGCGCGTGCCACGTGACGTTGAGCTTCGCGCGCCCAAGGCAGCGATGCTGGTGGCGCCCAGGGTGGTGTTCGCCGCGCCCAAATTAGCGCCGGCGCTGGTGCGGCCTGGGGGAGCCATGCCCGTCATCGTCCACACCGGAAGCTTCGCGGGCAGTTCCGCCAAGCCGACCATCCTCCGCCCGGTGGAGCGAGTACAAACCGGCGGATTTGGCGATCCCAACGGCGTGCCCGCCCAAGGGAAAGGCCAGGGAAAGCTGGTGATGGCGAAAATGGGCGCGTTCGACATGCCCATGGGAGCGGGCGGCGGCAACGGAGCGGGGGGCAGCCGCGGTGCGCGCGGAACCATAGCCAGCGCCGGCTTTGGCGACGGCGTTGCCACTTCCGGAAAGGGAGACGGCCGCAACAGCGGCCGGGGCGATGTGCACGCCGGCGGCTTCGGCGATGCTGCGGCCCTGCATTCGGGCCCTCCGCAACGGGCGCTAGTGAGCGCCCCGGCGACCACTCCGGTTGAGATTTTGTCCAAACCCAAGCCGGTATATACGGAAGAAGCCAGGCGTTTGGGATTGCAGGGCGAGATCCTGGTGCAGGTGCTATTTGGAGGCAACGGCCAGGCGCATGCGCTGCGGGTGGTGCGGGGATTGGGCCACGGGCTGGATGAGGCGGCGGTCAACGCTTCCAACCAGATTCGTTTCAAGCCGGCACAACAGAACGGACAGCCCGTGGACTCCACGGCGGTAGTCCACGTGGTGTTCGCGCTGGCGTACTGAAAGAGGATGAATACGATGCGACTCACAAAATGGATTTTGGCCGTGGTGCTGGCGTGCTGCTGCGGCGTGTTTTCCCAGGAGAACCCTCAGGCGGTGGCCGCGCCGGTAACCATGGACCAGGTGGTGGACCGGGTGGTGGCCAGCGAGCAGACCCTGGTGAAGAATCTCGACAGCTACAGCCCCGTGGTGGAGACGTATTTTCAGGCCATGAAGCCGGACCCGCAGCTAGGCATGGTGCCGGCCGGAGACAAGTATTTCCTGGGCCGGCTGGACCTGATGCACGGCAACGAGGCCAGCTACCTGGGCACGTCCTCGCGGTTGAAGCGGTTTCTGGGCACGCTGACAGAGACCTACTCCTTGCGGCTGAACCCGGCGGGATTTGCCTGGATGATCTATGCCGACCGCGATGAGTTTGACCGGCAACATTACGACTTCCATTATGTGCGGCGCGAATTTCTCGGGGACCTGCGCTGCCTGGTCTTCGATGTGCAGCCAAAGAAGAAGACCGGGGACGGCCGCTTCGTGGGACGCATCTGGGTTGAAGACCAGGCCTATAATATCGTCCGCCTGAACGGAACGTATTCCAACAATGGAAACGGCAAGTACTATTTCCATTTTGACAGCTGGCGGCTGAATCTGCAGCCCGGAGTGTGGCTGCCGGCCTATGTGTACAGCGAAGAAAGCGACATGCACTATGGAGTAGGCCGGGCGACCAGCTTCAAGGCGCAGACCCGGCTCTGGGGTTATAACCTGAAGCACGCGTCGCACGAATCGGAGCTCACACAGCTGACCGTGGATTCGCCGGATGTGCAGGACCAGAGCGCGGCGGCGCAGGATGCCACTCCAGTGCAGAGCGAGCGGTTGTGGGAACAGCAGGCGGAAAATAACGTGGTGGAACGTCTGCAACAGGCTGGACTGCTGGCGCCGCGGGGCGAAGTGGACACGGTTCTGGAAACGGTGATCAACAATCTGGTGGTCACCAACAACATCAACCTGCCCTGGCCGGTGCGCTGCCGGGTAATGCTGACCGAGCCGCTGGAGACATTCCATGTGGGACATACCATCGTGATCAGCCGCGGGCTGCTGGATGCTCTGCCGGACGAAGCCAGCCTGGCCATGGTGCTGAGCCACGAACTGGGCCACATCGTGCTAGGACACCAGACGGACACCAAGTTCGCATTCCTTGACCGCATGCTGTTTTCCGACCAGTACACCTACCAGCAGCTGGGATTTGCCCACAATGCCGCCGACGAAGCGGCAGCCGACAAGAAAGCAATGGAGTTGCTGCAGAGCTCGCCTTATAAGAGCAAACTGGCTAGCGCCGGGCTGTTCCTGAAGGCGTTGCAGGCGCGCTCGGCGGTGCTGCCGGCGCTGCTTACGCCTCACTTGGGGAACCCTTTGGCGGCGCGCGATCGAATATTGCGCATGCCGGAACTGATGACTTCGGCGCCGGCTTTGGAGATGGGCAAACTAGACCAAGTGCCCGCTCTGGCGTTGGGCGGACGGGTTAAAGTGGACCCCTGGAGCGACCAGGCCGAACTGGTGAAATCACCCTCCGTCCCCCTGGCCTCGGTGCGTGAAAAGATGATTTTCGAAGTCACGCCCGTATTTCCTCACCTGGCACGGCAGGCGGAGGTTGGCGAGGTCAAGAGCGCGCCGCAAACACCGGTCCAACCGGACGGCACAACACCCGCCGCGCCAGTTAATCCACAGCAATAGCTTTTCCGCACAAGTTGCAGTAAGCGGGGCCGGGAGCGGGCCTGGAGTGAGGCCTCCCGGCCTTAGCCATTTCAGGGGGGCAGCACTCGGCCCCGGCAGGCAAACGCGGTCTGCTGCTTGCTAAGCCGCCTTTACACTTTTTTACAGTCCGCCAGGCACCCTCAGACATCCATAGGTAAGTAAGTGATTACATGCGGACGGCGGCAAAAACACGGCGGCGGCAGATCCTGGCGGCCGCTCTGCGGCTGTTTTCAAGGCAAGGCTTCGACGCCACCACAACCCGGGCAATTGCCCAACTGGCGGGAGTCAACGAAGCTATCATTTTCCGGCATTTTACGTCTAAGGAAGAGCTGTACTGGGCGGTTTTGTCGGAACAGATGCAGGACCGAGAGCCTGCAGACCGGCTAAAGCGAAAATTGCGCTCCCCACGCCATACGCGACAGACAATCGCCGAGGCGGCGGAGACCCTGCTGCGAAGGGACGATCAGGATGTGGCCTTGACCCGCTTGCTGCTATTCAGCGCGCTTCGGCCGGGCGAATTTTCAGAAAAATTCATTCGTAGTTACATAGGGGAGTGCTTGACCCTGGTGTCAGAATACATTCGCGAAGGAGTGGAGAAGGGCTGGCTGCGGAACATAGACCCCATGGTGGGGGCCCGCGCTTTTATGGGAATGCTGGTTTACTACACCCTGCTGGAAGAACCCCTCAGCGCCGCCGGGCATCAAAACTATGATCCCCGCGAGCTAGGTCTGCAACTCGCCGATATATGGCTGAATGGAGTTTCTGCCCGCCGGAGTAGCGCAGCGCGTGTGCGATCCAACGCTTCCGGGAAACGCGAGCCACGGGTTGCGGGAAACGGACGCGGCGGCGCTTCTCAGCCGACGCGAAACCACGTGGCCACAGCCTAAGAGATATGAAATTTGCAAACCATGTTGTCGGTGTGATGCTGCTGCTGGCTGCAACGTCTTTTTTTGTCGCTTGCAGCGGGGGAAAAGCGCAGCAGAAAACAGCACGTCCCTCGTTTCCTCCAGCTCCCGTAACGGTGTCTGTGGCGGAACAAGCGCCCATACCCATTGAATTGAATGCCATTGGAAACGCACAATCCTTCCGGACCGTGCAAGTAAAGTCCATGGTGGATGGCCAGATTAACCGTGTGCTGTTCAAACAGGGCGATGAGGTCCGCGCCGGTCAAATGCTGTTTCAACTGGACAAGCGGCCGTTTCAGGCGGCGCTTGACCAGGCCTTAGGCAAGCTGGAACAGGACCAGGCTACAGCCGCCAACGCCAAGGCGCAGGCGGCGCGCGACGATGCCCTTCTGAAAGCCGGCGTTCTGGCTCCTCAGGATGCGCAGGCACAAGAGGCGCAGGCGGCGGCTTACGCGGCCGCGGTGCAGGCGGACAAAGCAGCGGTGGAGACGGGGCGAGTGAACCTGGGCTACACCGGTATCCGCGCCCCCATAGGCGGGCGCGCGGGCGCGATTCTGGTCAACCTGGGCAACCTGGTGAAAGCCAACGATAGCAACCCCTTAACCACCATCAATCAGATCCGGCCCATTTACGTGGCCTTCAGCATTCCCGAGGCGCAACTTCCCGCGGTGCGGGCGCGGGCGCAAGCCGGGCTGCAGGTGCAGGCCGTGGTGCCCAACGATTCCAAGCCGGAGGTTGGGGTTTTAAGTTTTATTGATAACAGCGTGGATCAGACTACCGGCACCATCAAGCTCATGGGCACGTTCCGCAACCAGGACCAAAAACTCTGGCCGGGCCAGTTCTTCAATGTGCGCCTGGTGCTGGGCACTGACTCCCGAGCCATCGTGGTGCCGGCTTCGGCCCTGCAGACTGGAGAGAATGGCGGTAAATACATTTACGTAGTGCAACCCGACGGCACAGCCGTAATGCAACCGGTGAAATCCACTCGCACTTACCGCCAGCTGGCGGTGATAGACAATGGCATCAAGCCGGGACAGCGGGTAATTGTAGATGGCCAATATCGGGTTATCCCCAACAGCAAGGTTGAGGTTGTGCGCACGGTTCCGGTCACGACGGGACCGAAGCAAGTGGCGGAGAACGGGAGCGCCTCCGGAGAACCACAGTGACTGGTCTGTTCATTCGCCGCCCCATCATGACCACGCTGGTGATGGTGGCGATCGTCATTTTCGGTGTTTTCGCCTACCTGGCTTTGCCGGTGAGCGACTTGCCGAACGTGGATTTTCCCACTATCCAGGTCAATGCCGGCCTGCCGGGAGCAAGCCCGGAGACGATGGCATCGTCGGTGGCTACCCCGCTGGAACGGCAGTTCACCACCATTTCCGGCATCACCCAGATGACCTCCAGCAGCCAGCAGGGGTCAACCAGCATCACCATTCAGTTTGACCTGTCGCGCAACCTGGATGGAGCGGCGGTGGACGTGCAATCGGCGATCGCGGCGGCGGAAGGCCAACTGCCGCCCAACATGCCCACCCCGCCCACCTTCCGCAAGGTGAATCCGGCCGAGTCCCCCATCCTGTATCTGGCCCTGACCTCTCCCGCCATGCCCATTTACCAGGTGGACGACGCGGCTGAGACCACCATGGGCCAGCAGCTCTCCATGATTCAGGGAGTGGCGCAGGTGCAGGTGTTTGGCGCCTCCAAGTACGCGGTGCGCGTAAACGTGGATCCCAACAAGATGGCCGCGCAACAGATCGGCATGAACGACGTCGCGCAAGCCATCCAAGCCGGCAACACCAACCTCCCCGTAGGCAGTATTTATGCGCCCAGCAAGACCTATACCCTGCAGTCGAACGGGCAACTCCTCAACGCCGCCCAGTTTCAGCCCCTGATTGTGGCTTACCGCAATGGCGCCCCGGTGCGGTTGGACCAGATTGCCACCGTGGAAAACGGCGTGGAGAACCAGTTCGTCAAGGGCGCCCTGAATAACCAGCGGGCCGTCGTCATTGCCATTCAGAAACAGCCGGGCACCAACACGGTGGAGATTGTTGACGCCATCAACCGGGTCCTGCCCCGGCTGGAGCAGCAGATTCCGCAATCCATCCAGATCACCACCCTTTACGACCGGTCGGTTTCCATCCGCCAGAGCGTGAACGACGTGAAGTTCACGCTGCTTCTGGCGATTGTTCTGGTGGTGCTGGTCATCTTCCTGTTTCTGCGCAACGCATCCGCCACCATCATTCCCAGCCTGGCCCTGCCCATCGCCATTGTCGGCACTTTCTCGGTGATGTACGCGCTGGGATACACGGTGGACAACCTCTCCCTCATGGCGCTCACGCTATCCGTGGGTTTCGTGGTGGATGATGCCATCGTGATGCTGGAAAACATCGTGCGCCACATGGAGATGGGCAAAACGCCTTTGCAGGCCTCCCTGGATGGCGCCGGCGAAATCGGCTTCACCATTCTCTCCATGACTCTGTCACTGGCCGCCGTGTTCATTCCCATTCTGTTCATGGGAGGCATCATCGGGCGGCTGTTGCACGAGTTCGCGGTGGTGATCACGGCGGCCATCCTGGTGTCTGGGTTGGTGTCGCTGACTTTGACGCCCATGCTCAGCAGCCGCTTTTTGCGGCCGCCTTCGGAGGAACGGCACGGCAGGATCTACAACGCGACCGAGCGCATGTTCGATGGCGCGCTGCGGTTCTATGACTGGTCGCTGACCCGGGTGCTACGCCACAAGCTGGCGACCCTTCTGGTCAGTTTTCTAATTGTGGGATTGACTTTCACCCTCTACGAAAGCACGCAGACAGGCTTTATTCCTAACGAGGATGCGGGGTTGCTCTTCGGTTTTATTCAGGCCCAGGAAGGCATCGGCTTCGACCAGATGGGCCAGAAGATGCACCAGATCGCCAGCATCACTCAAGCCGATCCTAACGTCGCATTGACGATGACCTTCTATGGAAGCCCGGTCAACCAAGGCCGGGTCTTCATGCACCTGAAGGACGTGAAGGACCGGGTAAACCAGATGAGCGCCGAGCAGGTGATCCAGGAACTGCGGGCCAAATTTGCCGCCGTCCAGGGAGCATATGTATTCCTGCAAATCCCGCCCACCATCAACGTAGGCGGCAGCCTTAGCAATGCGCAATATCAGTATGCTCTGCAGTCACCTGACATCAAGGAGTTGTACGCCGACGCGCCCAGGCTGCAAGCAGAGCTCCGCAAGATTCCCCTGCTGCAGGATGTGAGCAGCGACTTGCAGATCCACAACCCGCAACTGGATGTGAAGGTGGACCGCGACAAGGCCTATGCCCTGGGACTGACGGCGCAGGAGGTTTCAGACGCTCTCTATTCGGCCTTCGGACAGCGCGAAGTCAGCACGATTTACGCGCCCAGCAATGAGTATTACGTCATTTTGAACCTGGCGCCGCCCTACCAGAACGATCCCCAGTCGCTTTCCTTGCTCTATGTGAGAAATGATCAAGGCAAGCTTATACCCTTGGGCACCGTGGCCCAGGTTGTCCCCGACCTGGGGCCGCTGACCGTCAATCACCTGGGTCAGTTGCCGGCGGTAACGCTCAGCTTCAACCTCAAACCGGGAATCTCGCTAGGCCAGGCCACCAGGGCCGTGGAAGACGTGGCCAACCGCATGCTCCCGGCGACCGTCCAGCGCAGTTTCCAGGGGACGGCGCAGGCCTTTCAGCAGTCGTTCCGCGGCCTGGGCCTGCTGCTGGTAGCCGCCATTCTGGTCATCTACATTGTTCTGGGCATCCTGTATGAAAGCTTTATCCATCCCCTTACCATCCTGTCGGGCTTGCCCTCGGCCGCAGTGGGAGCGCTGGCCACTCTCATCGTCTTCCACCAGGAGCTGAACTTATACTCCTTTGTCGGCATCATCATGCTGATAGGCATCGTGAAGAAGAATGCCATCATGATGATTGATTTCGCCCTGGTCAACGAGCGGGAGAAGGGGGAGAGCCCCGAGGAATCCATCTATCAAGGCGCCCTGGTGCGCTTCCGCCCCATCATGATGACCACCATGGCCGCGCTCATGGGCATGGTTCCGGTAGCCGTCGGCTGGGGAACGGGTTCCCTGCAAGGACTGGGATTGGCGGTGGTAGGCGGTCTGATCTTCTCCCAGATCATTACTCTCTATATAACGCCGGTGTACTACGTCTATCTGGACGAAGTGCAGAACTGGTTGAATCGCAAATGGGCGCGCCTGACCAGTCGCCGCAAACGCGGCGAACCCGTGCCGCACGAACCGGTTCCTGCCGATTGAGCTAGACCGGCCTTTGGGTTCGTCAGCATGGGACCCTGGGAAACTATCTGCTGCGAACTGAGGGGAAGATGCAACACAACCTGCAGAATACGGTGGCGCTTCTCGCCCGCACGCCTGCCACTTTGGACGCTTTGCTGCGTGACCTGCCGGACAACTGGGTTCTTCGCAACGAAGGCGAAAACACCTGGAGCGCGTTTGATGTGGTCGGCCACTTAATTCACGGCGAACGCACGGATTGGATGCCCCGGGCGAGAATGATCCTGCAATTTGGTGAGGCTCGAACCTTTGAACCCTTTGACCGCTTCGCACAGAAGCGTGAGAGCCAGAATAAGTCGCTGGCGCAGTTGCTGGATGAATTCTCCCGCTTGCGATCAGAAAACCTGGGGGAACTCCGCGCCTTGAATCTGAGCCCGCAAGACCTCGAGCGTCGTGGACGGCATCCTGCTCTCGGAGTAGTTACACTGTCAGAGCTGCTGGCTACTTGGGCGGCTCATGATTTAACTCATCTGCACCAGACTTCAAGAATCATGGCCCACCAATATCAACAGGCTGTGGGTCCGTGGAGCAGATTTCTTGGAGTGATGCACTGCGACGGACATAGCTCTGCGTAACTTAGGCCGTCCAATAGCTCTTATTATCGGCAGAAACAAAGCACTGTGACAAGGCGCCGAGCGCTCTAGCAATGGCTAAGTGCAAAGTCGAGGCGTATGATGTCTGCTAAGACGTAATTAACTAAGCCCATAGAGCATTTAGGATCCAGAGAGGAACCTGACATGGCGAATCTATCTGCGGTCATAAGTCAGCTTCGCCGGGAACGCGACCGGGTATCGAGTGAACTGGACCGTCTTGATCATGCGATTGCCGCTCTCGACCACATCGGCGGAAGGAGCACCGGCCGCAGAAGCGCTTCCACACAGCGCGGGCGCAGACCGCGGCGCAGACTCTCGGCGGCGGCGCGCGCGAGGATAGCGGCGGCGCAGCGGGCGCGCTGGGCGAAGGTGAAATCGAAGCAGGCGAAATAGGGCTTGCCTGACTACAGCTCATCCCATAAATCTCAGGTGTCACGCTGCTTGACGCCGGCGCCTACGGATAATCGGCCCGGACTTGTTTCTTCATAGGGAATCGCTGATCCAGTTCCAGATTGAGTTCCAGCACATTGACTCTGGGCTCGCCAAGGATTCCAAACTGCCGTCCTACCGTATACCTGGCCACTAAGGCTCGCAATTGCTCGACCGTCGCGCCCCGCTCCTTGGCAACACTGCCCAATTGAAATTCGGCGGACGCCGGAGTTATGTCGGGATCTAAGCCGGAGGCGGAAGCCGTCACTAAGTCAACAGGTACGGGCACGCTGGGATTTTCCGCGTGATCGGCAGCAACCTCGGCATTCACGCGATCAATGAGCTTTTGGTTGGTCGGGCCCAACTGGGAGCCGTTAGAGTTTGTCGGGTCATAGCTGACCGCGGACGGGCGCGGATGAAAATAACCTGGCCCGGTAAAGGCTTGCGCAATAAGTTGGGAACCGGCCACCTTGCCGTTAGCCGCAATCAACTCGCCGTTCGCCTGCCTGGGAAACAACACCTGTGCAAGTCCCGTGACCACCAACGGGTAGATGATGCCCAGTAAGACGGTTGTAGCTATGGTCATGAGAATCGCAATAATAAGATTTTTTTTCATAAAGACTCTTTAAGCGAGCCCTAAGGCGGTTATCAGCATGTCAATCAGCTTGATTCCGATAAAGGGAGCGACGATTCCGCCTGCTCCGTAAATCAACAGGTTATTACGAAGAAGCGCGGCGGCGGCCATGGGACGGTACTTCACACCGCGTAAGGCCAGTGGGATCAGGGCAACAATGATCAGAGCGTTGAAGATCACGGCCGAGAGAATCGCGGACTCAGGCGTGCGCAGGTGCATGATGTTCAACGCGTTCAGGACAGGAAAGGTTCCGGCAAACATGGCGGGAATAATCGCGAAGTACTTTGCCAGGTCATTGGCAATGGAAAACGTCGTCAAGGCGCCGCGCGTCATCAGCAGTTGTTTGCCGATTTCCACGATTTCAATGAGCTTGGTGGGATTGGAATCGAGGTCCACCATATTGCCGGCTTCCTTGGCCGCCTGGGTGCCGGTATTCATGGCCACGCCTACATCGGCCTGAGCCAATGCTGGGGCGTCGTTAGTGCCGTCGCCCGTCATGGCCACCAGCTTGCCCTCGGTTTGCTCCCTCCTGATGAGGTCCATCTTTTCTTTTGGCGTTGCCTGGGCGAGGAAATCGTCCACTCCGGCTTCGCGTGCGATGGCCGCGGCGGTAAGTGGATTGTCGCCGGTGATCATGACCGTCCGGATGCCGATGGCCCGCAATTGATTAAAACGCTCCTTGATGCCTCCCTTGACGATGTCCTTCAGTTCGATGACGCCGAGGGCGCCACGGCTTTTTTCGGCTACGACCAACGGCGTGCCTCCGGAACGGGCAATCTGTTCCACCGTGGCTTTCACCTCGGCAGGCATATTATTGCCGCTTTGCGAGATATAAGTGGCAATGGCATCGGCCGCCCCTTTGCGGATCTCAAACCCATTGAGGTCTACTCCCGACATGCGGGTCTGAGCGGTAAATGCCACAAAGCGCGCTTCGTGGGATCCAAATTCCCGCCCGCGCAAGCCGTATTTCTCTTTGGCTAAGACAACGATGGAGCGACCTTCCGGAGTCTCATCTGCTAGTGACGAAAGCTGGGCTGCATCCGCGAGCTCTTTCTCAGTAATATCGGGCGCGGGGATAAAGCGTGCTGCCTGGCGATTGCCCAGCGTGATGGTGCCCGTTTTGTCCAGCAGCAACGTGGTGACGTCACCCGCGGCTTCCACCGCCCGGCCTGACATGGCCAGCACATTGTGTTGTACGAGCCGATCCATGCCGGCAATGCCGATGGCCGAAAGCAGGCCGCCAATCGTGGTAGGAATTAGGCAGACCAGAAGGGAGACCAAAACAAATACGGTCTGCGGTGAACCCGAATAGATGGCGAACGGCTGCAGGGTAACAACCGCGAGAAGAAAGATAATAGTCAACCCGGCTAAGAGAATGTTGAGGGCAATCTCATTCGGCGTTTTCTGCCGCTCGGCGCCCTCCACCAGGGCGATCATCCGATCCAGGAAGGTTTCACCAGGATTCGAGGTAATCCTGACCTTAATACGGTCGGATAGTACGCGAGTGCCGCCGGTCACCGCAGAACGGTCGCCACCGGCCTCGCGGATTACGGGAGCAGATTCGCCAGTGATGGCCGATTCATCCACTGAGGCGACGCCTTCGATAATCTCTCCGTCGGAAGGAATGAATTCGCCGGCGGACACGTATACCAGGTCATTTGCTTTCAATTTCGAACTTGGAACCTGTTCCACCCTGCTATCTTCACCAACGATCCGGTTGGCAGTAGTTTCCGAGCGGGCGCGTCGAAGCGTATCAGCCTGCGCTTTTCCCCGGCCTTCCGCCATGGCTTCCGCGAAGTTTGCAAATAGAACCGTAAACCAGAGCCACAGCGTTATCTGCAGATTGAAATTAAGCGCGGCACCGCCTTTGAAAAGTAAAATTGTGGTAGTCACACTGCCGATTTCCACCACGAACATGACGGGATTGCCCATCATTTTGCGTGGGTTCAGCTTAAGAAACGCGTCCCAGATGGCACGGCGAACGATCTTCCACTCCCAAATTGCCTTCTTTCTGGGTTTCATTGGCGAGTGCCCGAGACGAACCCTTAGCACTTCAGGAGTAGCTGGTGTTTGCGTAGTCATTGCCATTGCAGGGTCCTTTAGAAAGTCTTTCCTGTAGCCATGAGCAAGTGCTCAAGAACTGGGCCAAGGCTTAATGCCGGGAAAAATGTCAGCGCGCCCACAATCAAAATCACGCCGATCAGGAGCACGGTGAACAGCGGGGTGGTCACCGGGAAGGTACCCAGCGATGGCGGAACATATTTCTTGCGGGCCAAGTTCCCGGCCACGGCGAGCATGGGAATGATCATCAGGAAGCGCCCCACAAGCATTTCCAGGCCGATAGCCGTGTCGTACCAGGGGGTGTTGACGGTGAGCCCGGCGAAGGCCGAGCCGTTATTGCCGGCGCCGGACACGAAGGCATACAGAATCTCCGTCAAGCCATGCGGCCCCGGGTTGAGAATGCTCGAGGTGCCGAACTGGCTTACCACCGAGATGGCTGCCAAGCCCAGGATCACCAGCGGAAATATCAGCACGAACAGCATCGCCATTTTGACGTCGTAGGACTCGATCTTTTTGCCTAGGTACTCGGGCGTTCGGCCCACCATGAGTCCGGCGATAAAAACCGCCAGAATGACGTCAATCAACATTCCGTACATTCCTGCACCAACGCCTCCAAATACCACCTCGCTCATCATGATGTTGGCCAGGGGAATCATGCCGCCGAGCGGAGTAAACGAATCATGCCAGCCGTTGATGGCGCCGCAACTGGCGTCGGTGGTCACGGTAGCAAACAAAGCGGAGTCTGCGATACCGAAGCGGACTTCCTTGCCTTCCATATTGCCGCCTGGCTGCAGAGCGGTAGCGCGCTGGTTCGTTCCCGCAAGCATGGGATTGCCACGAGCTTCCGCCCAATAAGCAACCGAGACCCCAGCCAGAAACAGAATCGCCATGGCCGACCACACCGCCCAACCGTGAGCCTGCGAGCCGGTCATCCGCCCCAACGTATAGGTGAGTCCGCTGCCGATCGTGAAAATGGCGACAAGTTCGATGAGATTGGTAAGAGGGGTAGGGTTCTCAAATGGATGGGCGCTATTAGCATTAAAAAAGCCGCCGCCATTGGTGCCGAACTCCTTAATGATTTCCTGCGAGGCGACAGGCCCTTGAACGATGGTTTGTTCCCTAATTATGTCCGTCACCGGCTTTCCATTGGGGCCGACTTTCTGTACCTTCTGGGGCTCAACCAGTGCTGCCTTGTCATACGGGCGAAAATTCTGAATTACTCCTTGCGATACCAACACCAAAGCTCCCACCACGCAGAAGGGCAACAACACCCACACGCAGGCGCGCACCAGGTCAACCCAGAAGTTGCCGATAGTTTCCATCTGCCGGCGGGCGATGCCCCGGATGAACGCAATGGCCAGAGCAATGCCCACTGCGGCCGACATAAAGTTGTGATACGCCAGGCCGGCCATCTGGGTGAAATAACTCATCGTGTTCTCACCCGAATAGGCCTGCCAGTTTGTGTTCGTGGTGAACGAGGCAGCCGTGTTGAAAGCCACGTGAGCCGGGCTGACCGCGCCAAACTTCTGAGGGTTCAAGGGCAGATAGCCTTGCAGCCGCTGCATCGCATAGAGCACGACCATGGACACGAAACTGAATAGCAGCATGGAGACGGCATATTCAGTCCAGCGCATCTCATGGTTTTCGTCCACTGTGGTCACGCGATAAAGCAGCCGCTCGATGGGCCGCAATACCGGATCCATGAACGTTTTTTCCCGGCTGAACACGCGGGCCATGTAGATGCCCATGGGCTTCGTTACCAGAAACACCAGCGCGAGAAATAGAAATATCTGGAACCAGCCATTTGCCGTCATGTCAAAACTTCTCCGGGCGCAGCAGCGCGTACACCAGATACACCGTGGTCAGAGCGCTGACGGCCAACATGATCATCGCTTCCAAGTTCATAGCTTGAGCCTCACTTCATGCGATCGCAGAAGCACACATAACCAATCGATAGAACGAAAAATGCGACCGTGACTGCTATCCAAAGAACGTCTTGCATGGTTCATCTCCCTAATCGAGGCACGCGGCCCTAAGGTTGGGCTTGCGAATCAAAGGTGAAAATGACGGCAAGCCCGAGAAGACTTTGCGTCGGCGTGAGACCTACTGCGCCGGACGGGAGCAAGGCGCCGCGAAAAAATCCGCCCTGCGGCCCGCGAGAATCATCAATTCTGTGCTCGAACCTCACGATTCCGGTGAATTGGCGGCAGGGCCTCCGATATTCCAGGGTGATAGTGTTGGCCTTTACGGTCTGAATAAAACCCGTAAGGCGCCCGTTCCGATCCCAATAAACCTCGGGTCTCTCGGTCGCACTCCAGTGTTTGCCCAACACCCAGTGCAGGGGCAACTGTGCCGCCATCCACAATGCGCGCGGACCGCCAAGGGCAGCCACATCCTCCGTGCCAACGTGGTACTCGAAAGCGGTCGTGAAGCGATCGGATTTCCACTCGGCAATGCTGTCCGATAAGTATCTCCAGAACTCCGGGCTGGTGTTGGACTGGTGCGGCCCAATCAGCACGGTCTGCTTCAGAGAGGTACGGGGGGTAGCCTTGTAGCTGACTTGCGCGCCCCAACTGGGCACGGAATTCGCATCCGCTAAGTGCCAGTAACCGTTAACCACATAGGCGGTGACGGTCAATCGGTTGGTAAACGGGTAGCTCGCGTTGATTCCGAGCATGAGATACGGAGTAAAATCGGCGCCCCAGGGACGCGTGTAGCTGAAGTTGTCCTTGGCATACAAGGAATCGTAGCCGATCAGGCTGGAAAAGATTCCGCCTTGGATGGTCAGCCCGTTGCCGGCGGGCGCCCTATAGGAAAAGTTCGTTGGACCCAGATGCCGTAGCCCCGCGGAGCCGGGCAGGTCAGGCGCGGTGGCGGAGAAGCCGAAAACTCGCGTGTCCTGTCCGGCTTGCACGGTTAACTGCATACCCCAAGGCGAAGACTCAGACGCATTTTTTTGCAAATAGGCGGCTGCCAGGTTGATCAGGGGTTGATCCAGCTTGTACGTGGTGCCACGGCTGCGGAACAAGTCATTTGCAGGATGATTGAAGTCCAGCAAGTAAGCTGCGTCCACAAAGCCACCGTACTGCCAGATGGTCGGCGGAGGTGTGGGCGTAGTCTGGGCTTGCGGTTCCTGACCAGTGAGAGCGTCAAAACCTGACGTGCTGATCGCGGCCGTCTGATCGGCACCGGCCGGGTCGTGTCTCTGCCCGCCGGTCTGTGCCAGAACGCGGGGCAGACTGAGAAAAGTCACCGACAGCACAACAACCAAACTCAATCTCAACGTGGGTCTCGATTTGGCCATTTTCGTCAGGGCTTATATCGGTGGTGGCTAAACCATTCGGGCAATCACCCAGCCTTCGAACATTGGACACAAAAATTCCTAAATTTCGCATAAAAGGTTCGTAAAAAGTTCGTAAATGCCAGTGGTAGTTCGTTTACGGATTCTTTACGAACTCTCTATGCGGGTTTTATGAGAGCTGTAATCCCATCAGAGTAGATGGACGACGTACGTCCTAAGGATGGTGGGTTTCGCATGAACGAGATCTTGGCAGTTGTTGCATTCCTGGTTTTGGTGGGACTGCTTGTCTCTTGAATAGTGAGGGAATCAGCGGCTCGGTGAGTCTATCTTCATGCGTAGATTCATGGGAACTCGAGGTCAACTTCGTTCCCGGCCCTCTTATTTACTCCCCCGGCTCGAAGCGGTAACCGACCCATGGCTCCGTCATGATATATCCGGCAGCATGTTCCTCTATGTCGAGTTTCTTTCGCAGGTGGCCGACAAACACCCGCAGATATTCCGGTTGCTCCACGCTGTTTGCTCCCCAAACTGCCAACAGCAAGGCACGGTGTGTGATGACCTTTCCCGGGTTCCGCGCGAGATACACCATTAATTCAAATTCCTTGGGCGTGAGGTGAACATCGTGACCTTTTACCAGGATGGTACGTTTCTCCAGGTCAATTCGAAAATCCCCAATCTCAATCGATTGCGATTCCGGCTGCTTTGCCGCGGCGGTCCTGCGAAGGCTGGCGCGCACTCGTGCCAGGAGCTCATTAATGTTAAATGGCTTAGTTACGTAGTCATCTGCCCCCGCATCCAGCGCCTCCACCTTGGTTCGCTCCTCTCCTTTGACGGAAAGAACGATAATGGGGACCTGCGACTGCTCCCGCACATGCCGGCACAGAGACAGGCCATCCATGTTGGGCATGCGCAAATCGGTAATGATGAGATCGGGAAGCCAGTTCTTCATGGTCTGCAGAGCTTCATCCCCATCGCCGGCGGTTCGAGTGTCGTACCCCTGACTCGACAGGGTGGTCTTTAACACGCGGGTAATCTGTGGTTCGTCGTCCACTACCAAAATACTCGCTTTGCTCACCGCCATCGGCATGGCAACCTCACTTCACTTCCTGCGTCACGATATGGACATCCACCGGCGGAGCGTCCCTGAGAAATTTGTGGATAGCAGATAGGTACAAATACCGGCGCCAGCCGATCTGTGCGGACCGCCCAAACACTACTTGGGTTATATGTTTCTCGCGAACGATCTTGGCCACCTCTTGCGCCACTTTCTTGCCCCTGGTGCGAATGATTTGCGCGCCTACATCTTGTGCGAACTTGATGTTTTGTTGCAGAGAATGCTGATCCTGCGGACTCTCGTCCACGCCGATATCTACGTAGATGACGAACAGTTCGGCATCAATGCGTTGTGCCATGCGGGCGGCACGAGCGATCAGATACTGCGCCGCGGGGCTGGAACTGATGCACACCGCGATACGTTCACGGACCGCAACGCTTTTGGTCCCTCCCTCCTTTTCCAGCAACGATTCCAGGCTGCGGTCCACGGCGCGAGTCACCTGCTGGAGAGCCAGTTCGCGCAACGCCAGCAGATTACCCGGACGGAAAAAGTGTCCCAGTGCACGTTCCGCCCGGTCGAGCGGATAAATGTCGCCCCGACGCATGCGGGTCTGCAAGGCTTCCGGCGTCAGATCCACGAGCACAATCTCGCTTACTCTCTGCATGACCCAATCCGGCACCGTCTCGCGCACCTGAACTCCCGTGATCTGATGGATCATTGGCATTAAGCTCTCGATGTGCTGCACGTTCATGGTGGAAAGCACGTCAACGTTGGCGTCCAGCAGTTCCATCACGTCTTGGTACCGCTTGGCATGTTTGCTGCCTTCGATGTTGGTGTGCGCCAGCTCATCTACCAGGGCCACCTGCGGCTTGCGCCGCAGGATGGCCTCAATATCCATCTCATCAAAACTGGCGCCCTTGTACTCGATTTTGCGGCGCGGAATGGTCTCCAATTTTGAACCCAGCTCAGCCACTGCCTTGCGGCTGTGAGTCTCCACTAAGCCGATCACCACGTCTTCGCCCCGGCTCTTGCGGCGGATGCCCTCGCTCAACATGTTGAATGTCTTGCCTACACCTGGGGCATAGCCCAGAAACAGCTTGAAAATCCCCTGTTCCCTGTGGGGCGTCACCTCCTCCAGCCATTGTTCCGGCGTCTTGGGCATTTCGAGTAGCTCCTCCTGGATCACAACCTCGAATTGCTACAATCTGCGTTGTGAAGCGAGCTGCTGAAAACCAGATACTACGCTTTCTCGTCGCCGCCGCCACGGTTTGCCTGATTACCGCTGTGTATTTCCGCTGGCTGCACGTCAATCCTACAACGGTTGGGTTCACGTTTTTGCTGGCTGTCCTGGTGATTTCCGCCGGCTGGGAACTTCGCTATGCCATCTTCATGGCCATTCTCGCCACTTTGGCCTACAACTACTTCTTTCTCCCTCCCCTGCTTCACCTCACAATCGCCGATCCCCAGAACTGGGTCGCCCTTCTGACATTCCTGCTTACCGCCATCATTGCCAGCCAGCTTTCTGAGCGCGCCCGCCGCAAAGCCGTGGAATCTAACCAGCGCCGGCGCGAAGTCGAACGCCTGTATGCCTTCAGTCAGCAGTTGCTGGTTTCTGAGAACGTGTTTGAGTTGCTGAACCTCGTTCCCAGGTACATTGTGGATTCCTTTGACGTCACCGGCGCTGCTATGTTTCTGGAGGGCAAACAGGAATTTTATTATCTCGATGCAGCCAGCAGATCTCTATTTCCTGCCGATCAGCTCAAAGCCATCAGTGGTCGTGGAGAGCCCGTTTTTGAACGCGAGCGCGGCCTCTGCTTTATGCCGCTTCGCATGGGCGTTCGCTCGGTGGGAAGCATCGGCCTGGCTGGCTGTGAGTTATCGCGGGAATCGCTGGAGGCCATTGGCAGCCTGACTGCGATAGCCATTGAACGCGCGAACACGGTCGAGAAATTGACGAAGGCCGAAGCGGCGCGAGAGAGTGACCGCCTCCGTTCTGTATTGCTGGACTCCATGACGCACGAATTCCGTACTCCCCTTACCTCTATCAAGGCATCGGCCGAGACACTCCTCTCGGACGCCGAGTTGGAGAAACCGGAGCGCAAGGATTTGCTCACAGTCATTAATGAGGAGAGCGACAGACTTAATCGGCTCATCGGCGAAGCAGCGGAAGTAGCGCAGTTGGATGCACATCAACTCGAACTTCACTTGCAACTGCATAACATTCGTGAGGCCGCGGAAACCGCCATCGCCAAGTTACAACACGAGCTTCAGCCCTATACCGTGCAGTCGAGCATTCCGGAGGACCTGCCTCTGGTCCGAATGGATGTTGCTCGCATCACCGAAGTACTCGTACACCTTCTCGATAACGCCAGCAAATACTCCGCGCCAGGCACGATTATTCAGATCACCGCCGAACATCGCGATGGGGAAATTGTTACCAGCATCGCCGACCATGGACCCGGAATTGACGAGATAGAGCAACCGATGATCTTTGAGAAATTCTATCGCGGCCGGGATCAGCGCATGCTTATCCAGGGCACGGGTATGGGGCTCGCCATTGCCAAGGCCATCGTTGAACTGCACGGCGGCGCGATTGGGGTCACCAGCCAACTCGGCCGTGGGTCACTGTTTTACTTTTCTCTTCCAGTCGCCTAAGTACTGCGCACCCTCAACTTTCTAGCCGTATAACTCAAGTTATAACTTCACCGAGTAGAACCGGGAGGCAGTACTGTACCTGGACCAACGGGTGATTTATCGCGGTAGGTGATGGTAGAGACCCTAAGCGGATTTTAATTATTGAATAGATAAGTTCTGGAAATGGAAGGTCTGGAAATGGAATCCTAGCCCTCGTCATCCGGTGGACCGGCGGCACCCGCCAGATCCTGCGGCTTGATCTTTTCGGTATTAAAGCGGGCCGCCCGCTCGCGCATGGTCTTCAGTACTTCCTCCAACTCAGGAAGTTCGCCTTTAATCCAGCGCAGCGGGTTGATGCGCGCCACCACAAAAGAACGCAGATAGGGACTGACCAGCCCCCGTTCCTTCAGCCTTTTGACCACGGCGGCTACTTTGTCCTCAAGGTCGAGCACCAGGGTTGCGTGCTTCTCGTGAACCTTGATGGCGGCGCGCAGTGGGTCATCCGTTAGCGCCTCAAGCCGCCGCAGAATAGAGTGATAAGCACCGCCGCCGAAACGCGGGCGACGCTCGTAACACACGCCCAGAGTTACCAGCGCGGCTTCGTCCAGATAAAAGGCAAACTGCGATTCCGGGCGGGAGGCGTCTTCTTCCAGCAGGCCGCGGTAGATGCGGATCACTTCCAGCGAACGTTCTTTCAGGTTGTGCGCCTTTTCGGTGTTCAGCGCCAGGATCTGCCAGGCTACCTCCGCCTCGGCCACGATTAGAGCCGCGATGGCCCTGGCGCCCAGGCGGCGCATCGCCTCCAGGCGATGACGTCCGTTGGGGGTCCAGAACCCGGCCCCGCCTGGCGCGACCACCGCGATCACCGGATCGAGAAAATAGCCGGTCCGGTTGATGACGTCGGCCAGGCGCTTGTGATGGGCGTCGGAGAGGTCGCGCTGAAAGGGCGTAGGCTCGATGGCGCCGATGGGCAGAATGGCAAGCAACACCGGATGCCCGCCCAGCGGCTCCTTATAGATCCCCGCCACCGAGCCTCCGGCTTTCTCCACCGCTTGGGCGGCGCTGCCGGCTGCTCCTTCCAGTTTGTCCAGGCGGCACTCGCCGGCCGTCAAACCTTTGGTGCCGGGCTTGGCCTTGCGCGGACGCCGCCGCGCCGGTGCACGCTTGACCATGCCCACGATTCTACTTGAGTGCGCAAGGCACCAGCAGATTCGCCGCCTTGGCCGCCGGCTGATATTCTCTTGTATCCCCGGCAGTGGGACCCATTATGAGCGAACTTGTACAACTGACCCGGCAAGGTAGTGTCGCCATCATCACCATAAACAACCCGCCGGTAAATGCGTTAAGCCCGGGGGTCATTGAGGGCCTGGCGGAGGCATTGCGGGAGGCGCAAGCTGATGCCGGGGTCAACGCGGTGGTCGTGGTCGGCGGCGGACGCACCTTCGTGGCGGGAGCCGATATCAAAGAATTTCAGCGGATCACCTCGGGCGAGGCGCCGCGCACCGACGGCCTGCTTAGGCTGCTTCCGGCTATCGAAAGCTGCCCCAAGCCGGTAGTGATGGCCATTCATGGCAATGCCTTTGGTGGCGGGCTGGAACTGGCGCTGGCGGGTGATTACCGTGTGGCAGCTGCGGATGCCCAGATAGGCCAGCCCGAGGTCAAGCTGGGCTTGATTCCCGGGGCGGGCGGCACCCAGCGCCTGCCGCGGCTGGCGGGAGTGGCAAAAGCGTTGGAGATGTGCGCCACCGGCAATCCCGTCCCGGCGCCGGAAGCGTTGCGGGCCGGCATTATTGACCGGCTGATTGAGGGCGATCTGCTCGCCCAGGCTGTTGCCTTTGCCCGCGAGGTCGCCGGCAAACCGGTGGCGAAGGCCCGCGATCGCGCCGGCAAGCTAGGCACGCCGGAATCTAACGCGCCTGTTTTTGCCGCGGCGCGCGAGGCCGCGAATAAGAAGCTGCGCGGCTGGAAGGCGCCGCTGGTGGCCATCGAACTGGTGGAAGCGGCCACCCACCTGCCCTTTGATGAGGGCCTGAAGCTGGAGCAAGCGCGTTTTCGCGAGTGCCTGTTTTCGGAACAATCGAAGGCGCTCATCCATGTTTTTTTTGGCGAACGCGAGGTGGCCAAGGTTCCGGACGTGCCCAAAGATACGCCGGCCATGCCGGTAAACTCGGTGGCGGTAGTGGGCGCGGGCACCATGGGCGGCGGGATTGCGATGGTGTTCGCCAATGCCGGCATTCCGGTGTTGCTCCGGGAAGTGGACCAGGTAGCGCTGGATCGCGGCCTGGCCAGCATTCGCAAGAACTACGCCACTTCCGTCGAGCGCGGGCGATTCACACAGCAATTCGCGGACGAACGCCTGCGCCTGATTACGCCCACCCTGAGCTTTGACGGTTTCGCCGCGGTGGACATGGTGGTGGAAGCCGTCTTCGAAGGCATGGGACTGAAGAAGGAAGTATTCACTCGGCTCGCCCGGATGTGCCGGCCGGACGCGATCCTGGCCAGCAATACTTCCACTCTCAGCATTGACGAAATTGCCTCCGCCACCTCGCGGCCGGATACCGTGATCGGCACGCATTTCTTCAGCCCGGCCAACGTCATGCGGCTGCTGGAAATCGTGCGCGGCCAGGCCACCAGCCTGCAGACCATCGCCAGCTGCATGCAGTTGGCAAAAAAGCTGGGCAAGGTCGGCGTGCTGGTGGGCAACTGCCGCGGCTTCGTCGCCAACCGCATGTTTCATCCTTACCGCCGCGAGGCCCAGTTCCTGGTAGAGGAAGGCGCCACCGCAGAGGCCGTGGACCAGGCGCTCTACGATTTCGGCATGGCTATGGGACCGCTGGCCACCGGCGATCTCGCCGGCCTGGATGTGGGCTGGCGTATCCGCAAGGAACATCGCCATCTGGAGAAACCCGGCCTGCGCCGGCCTCTGGCCGAGGACCGTCTATGCGAGATGGGACGCTACGGGCAGAAGACCGGCGCCGGCTGGTACCGCTACGACGAAAAACGGCGCGCCCTGCCCGATCCCGAAATGAACCAGATGGTGCACAAATGGGCGGCCGAGGCCGGCATTGTCCAGCGCCAAATCCTCAACCAGGAAATCGTGGATCGCTGCGTTTACGCGCTGGTGAATGAAGGCGCGCGCATTCTGGAGGAAGGGATCGCGTTACGTGCGGTGGATATTGACATCATTTATCTCAACGGTTTCGGATTTCCCGCTTATCGAGGTGGTCCCATGTGGTACGCCGATACTGTCGGCCTGCAGAAGGTCTATGACCGCATCTGCGAGTTCCGCGATCGTCACGGCGAACTCTGGGAGCCCGCGCCATTGTTGAAGCAGTTGGCGGAAACCAGCGGAAGCTTCGCCTCGTTCAGCAGGCCGCAATCCGCTGCGGCGTAATTGCGTAAAGCAGCTTGGCCCAGGTCCTTCCATACATTTGTTGACACCCCGGTTGACGTTTGTTAGAGTCGCGCGGCACTGGCCAGGACGCGCGGCCCATGCTCTCCGCAAGCTGCTGGGAGCTAAAGCTTTGTCCTGCCTGAACGGAGCGCCGCAAGATGGCGACTCAACGCCACGGTTTTGAAATTCCTCTGGCCGACTTTGCCGCCACGCTGCTGCTGCAGCGCGAAGTGGGGCAGCGTGCGCAGCTCATCGCCGAGCAGGCAGCCCAACTTGAACCGGGCTGCGACGTAGCCGTTTATGTCATTGAGGACCAAGAAGATCCGTCTTGGACACGCAAGGGGCTGAGCGGCGACCTGGGAGCGGGCAGCGAGCAAATTGAATTCCACTCGGGAACCCTGGGCATGGTGGCCGAACTCGCGGCACCCTACCTGCTGCTGCATGGCTCCCAGCTGGCGCGCGAAGACTACGCCCACCTTGATGTCCGCCGCACCCTGGCCTCTCTAGCTTACGTTCCCCTGCTCGCCGATGGCAGCCTGGTAGGCGCCCTCGAACTGGTCGGCTACGACCGTCCGCTCTCTCATTCCCTGCTGGAGCGTGTCAGCTCTCTGGCCCAGCTTGCCGCTCCCGCCCTTGCCTCGGCCGCCGCTTACGAAAGTGAACGCAACAGCAGCCTGCAGTCCATCACCCGGGTCACGCAGATGTACGACCTGGAAAAGGTCTTCAACTCCAACCTGGAGATGAACGAACTGCTGGCTACCATCGCCGCCAAAGTGCAGGAAGTCATGAGTGTGCAGGCGGCTAACGTCTGGATGGTCGAGGGCGAGACCGTCACCCTGGTGCAGCAGGAGGGCGCGGATCCAACCGTGCAATCGGGTGCCCGGCAAGGCCCAGCCGATGGCGTAGCGGGGAAGATTTCCGATGACGGCGAACCTGTGCTGATTGATGACCCGGAGGACGCACGCCTGCGCGCCCGCAACGCCGATGTCGAAGACGGGACCGTCTTCTCTCTGCTGGCTCTGCCGCTCATGGATCGTGAGTCTCTGGTCGGCGTCATCGAGGTGGTCAATCGCCTGGACGGCCAGTCCTTCGATGAAGACGACCAGTTTGTGCTCTCCAATATCTGCGAGACCGCCAGCAACGCCCTGCACAATGCCAGCCTGCTCCAGGCGGAGCGCAAACTGGAAATCCTGCACGCGCTGGTCAAAGTCAGCGCCGAAATCACCTCCACGCTGAACCTGGAGCGGGTTCTGCAGACCGTGGTCAACGGTCCGTCGTCGGTGGTTCCTTACGAACGCGCGGCCATCGCGCTGGAGGAACGCGGCAGGACAAAATTGCGAGCCGTTTCGGGAAAGCCGCAGGTCAATGCCGCTGACCCGGGAATGGCGAATTTGAGCGAGCTTCTGCAGTGGGCCGCGTTCTTCGAATCCGATGTTTCCGCCGCGCGCCACGGCGACGAGGTAACCACCAGCCGCGCCGAGGCGCAGGAAAAATTCCGCCATTACTTCGCGGCCAGCGGTATGCGCGGCTTCTATGCCTTGCCTTTGCGGGACGATGAGGGCGCGGTCGGCATCCTCTCCTTCGAGAGCTCCGATCCCGATTTTCTCAGCGATCCGCATCTGGAAATGATCCGCGTGCTGGGCGCCCAGGCGACGGTGGCCATCCGCAACGCTTCCCTCTACCGCGAAGTGCCTTTCATCAACGTGCTGGAGCCGCTGCTCCAGAAAAAGCAGAAATTTCTCGCCCTGGAGAAGCGGCGCCGCGCCTTGTTCCTGGCGGCCGCGGCGGTGGCGGTTGTTTTTCTTGCCGTATTTCCCTTCCCCATGCGGGTGGAGGGAGGCGCTACCGTTTCTCCTTCCCGCCTGGCCAGGATCGAGCCCGAGGTCGCGGGCGTGGTCCGCCAGGTCTACGTCCGCGAGGGGCAACACGTCGCGCGCGGCCAGGTGCTCGCCGACCTGGAAGACTGGGACTACCGCGCCGCGCTGGCCGGAGCCGAAGCCAAATACCAGACCGCGCTCTCGGAAATGAACCACGCTCTGGCCCACAACGACGGAGCCGCCGCCGGCGTGCAGCGCGTGCAGGCCAATTACTGGCAGTCAGAGGTTCAGCGCGACCAGCAGCGTCTGGAAAAAACGCATCTGCGCTCGCCCGTGGACGGCTGGGTAACCACGCCCCACGTGCAGGACATTACCGGACGAAAGTTTGAGCCGGGGGATAACTTCGCGGAAGTGGCCGACAATTCCACGGTGACGGTGAACGTAGCGGTGGATGAGCCTGACTTGCCGATGCTGCGCACCGGCGCCCGCGGCTGGGTGAAGCTGGACGGATTCCCGGCTCGCACATTCAAGGGAACCGTAGACATCGTCAGCCCGCAGAGCGAGATGGCGGGAGATCAACGCACCTTCTACGCCCGGGTTGAGGTTTCTAATCCCGGGAACGTGATTCGAGCCGGCATGAGCGGGCGCGCCAAGGTGGCAGTCGGCTGGCACCCGGTGGGCTACGTTCTGTTTCGCCGGCCCGCCATATGGCTCTACAGCAAGCTCTGGTCCTGGTTCTCGTGGTGAGGAGGAGTAAAGATGCGATTGGCTAGCTGGTTTCTGATGGCAGCGCTGGCAGCAGGCCTGGTCGCCTGCAGCGACTCCGGGCCACAGGCGGTGACGCCAGTTCTAGCGGCGTCAGAGCCCACAGGGCCTCCTGTAGCGAGCCCTCCAGCCACTCCACCAAAGGCTGGCGCCGTGGTGGCCTCCGGTCCCTTACTGGTAGAGGACCAAGTAGATGTCTCCACCCAGCGCGCCGGGGTGGTAGCGCAACTGCTCGTTGATGTGGGCCAGACGGTGCGCAGGGGAGAGCAGTTGGCCACCCTGGACGACCGCCAACTCACCGCCGAACGCGATGCCGCCCAGGCCCAGGTCCAGGTCGCGCAAGCCAATCTCAAAGACTGGCAGGCAGAAACCAGGATGGCGGAAGCCGACTTCCGCCGCGCCGAGGGCATGTTTAAGGCCCAGCTCAACACCCAGGAACAACTTGATCATGCCCGCTACAAGTGGCAAGGGTCGGTCTATGAAATCGAAAAGGGCCAACAAGAACTGCTCCAGCGGCAGGCTGCTTTACGGGCCGTGAGCCTGGAACTGGAAAAAACCCACATTCGCGCTCCCTTCGACGGCGTGATCGCCCGCCGCTACGTACGCCTGGGACAGGAAGTCGCAAGCGGCGACCGCCTCTTCTGGGTCACCGCGGTAAGGCCTTTGCGAGTCAAATTCACTTTGCCGGAAAAGCTCATCGGACAGGTCAAGCGCGGGCAGATGCTGAGCGTGAGCTGCCTTGATGAACCGGGCGCAACGCACCAGGCCCGGGTTCTCCAGGTAAGTCCGGTGGTGGACCCTTCCAGCGGAACCTTCGAGGTGCTCGCCCAGTTGGTGAATCCCGGCCCTAATCTCCGTCCGGGAATGACGGCTAACATCCGGCTTGGGAACGTGCGATGAACATTCTCGAGGCCCTGGAAGTTGCTCTTCCAGAGCTCCCGGGCCGCACAGGTAAGCCGCGCTATCCCCAGCTTGACTCGCGGGTGATCGCCCGCGAACACGTCGAGCAGGGCGCTCCGACGGTACTGGCCAAGATGCCGGGGGCGGAAAACTTTATCCGTCTTCCGCCGTCGCAATGGAAGCTGGTCCAGTTGTTCGACGGACAGCGCTCCTACCAGGACATTAGCAAGCAGTCCACCGCGGTTGCCGGGGCGTTCTACTCCGAAGACGAAGTACGCCATCTGGCCGATTTCTTTCAGGACAATACCAATTTCTTCTACAAGACCCCGCTGGAAGAAAACGTCACGCTGCACGACAAGCTGCGCAGCCAGCGCCAGCACCGCCGTAGCCGCTTTAGCGACCTGGGGGAAGTGCCCCTGCTGGAATGGAAGAATGCGGACGATTATCTCAGCCGCATTCAGCCCAGACTTAAATTCATTTACACGCGCTGGTTTACGCTGCTGACGCTGGGCATGTTCGCCCTCATGCTCTATCTCTGGATGGACCGTTTTCAGGAGATCTGGCGCGACAGCTTCGAGTACTACAACTTTACCGATAAAGGGCTTTCTGACCTCGTCGAGTTCTGGTTCTTTTTCGGGGTGATGGCGTTCATTCACGAAACCGCCCATGGCCTGACCTGCAAAAACTACGGCGGCAGAGTGGAGAAGATGGGCTTCATCCTGATGTACTTTGCGCCCACTTTCTACTGCGATGTCACCCAGATCTGGATCTACGGCGACCGCTGGGAGCGGGTGGCCACGGTTATCGCCGGTATCTGGGCCGACCTGATGATTTGTGTGGTGGCCACGATCGTCTGGTGGGCCACTCCCGTGGGCATGCCCAGCCACGACCTCGCCTACAAGGTGATGATGGTCACCGGCATCGGAGTCAGCCTGCTCAACCTGAATCCGCTCATCAAGCTGGATGGCTACTATCTGTTTTCCGAACTTACGGGAGAAGTGGACCTCAAGGAAACCACCACGGCTTACGTGTCGTCGTGGGTGCGAAGAAACATTTTTTGCCTTCCTGTGGAAATTGAATGGGTTCCGCGCCGGCGGCGGGTCTTCTACCTGATTTACGCCCTGCTCTCTGGGGTTTACAGCTACGGCCTGCTGGTGGTGGTTGTCCTTTTCGTTTATCACGTGCTCCGGTCGTACTCGCCGGAATGGGCCTTCGTACCCGCCCTGATCATTGCCTATTTCATGTTTCGCAAGCGCATTTGGAGCTCGCTCACTCTTATGAAGGCAGCTTATCTGGACAAAAAAGAACGGCTTCGGAAATGGCTTTCCCCTCCCCGCCTGGTGGCCATCACCGTAGTGGCAGCGCTGGTCTTGCTCGCTCCGGTGTGGCCGGAGTTCGTGCGCGCCCAGTTCCTTGTGGAACCGCTCCGGCGGGCCATCATCCGCGCCCAGGTTCCCGGACAGGTGGAGCGGGTGTTTATCCAGGAAGGAGAACGGGTGCAGGCCGGCCAGCCGGTGGCGCAACTGAGCAACCTGGCGCTGCAATCACAGGCGGCCCGGGTCCATTCCGACCTGGAAATCGCAACCGCTGGCGCTGTCCAGGCCCAACTCCGCTATTCAGGGATGGCTTCGGCCGGGCATTTGCGTGACCAACTGACCCAACAGGACCATCTGCTTAGCCAGCAGCTAGCCGCACTGCGGGTGCTGTCCCCCATCTCCGGAGTGGTTACCACCCCGCGCCCCGGCGACCTGCACGGCTCCTATTTGCGGGCAGGCAGCGAGGTGGCTGAGATCGCCGAGATGTCCACTATGCAGGCGCGTATCTTTGTGCCCGAGTTCGCCATGCGCGACGTCCGGCTAGGGGCTCCGGTCCATCTTCTGCCCAGCTCAAGAACCGGCTCCATCGCCGGAAAGCTCGACGCCGTTGCTCCCGCCAGCACTCAGACGGACCCCAGTTTCGTTGAAACAAGCAATCTGAAGGGCATCAATCTGCCCGACTACTATCTGGCCACGGTTCGTTTTCCTAATCCGGGAACGGCGCGAGAAGGCGAGACAGGTACGGCCAAGATCTTCGTCCGGCGCCGCAGTTTGGCAGGCTTCACCTGGGAATATGTGCGCGACATGGTCACCCACCGTTTGTGGTGAGCCCAAACACAAAAAAAGGCCGCGCCCAGCAGGCGCGGCCCTAGACGAAGAGGCGTGAGGCCAGCTTAGAACCTTACTTTTGCCGTCATCTTGGCGCCGACCTTCGCCGCCAGCTTGGCTCCGATCTTGGGAGCTGCCTTTGCCATGACCTTCGGGGCCGCCTTGGGCGCGACTTTCGGGGCAACCTTCGGCGTGACGCTGGCGGTCGCAAAATCTCTTTCCGGGCTGGCCACAATGGCCTTGGTCACGGCTGCGCGCTGGCTGATCAAAGACTTTTTCTGCACCGACATTTAGTTCTCCTTGGCTTGTAGTTTTTGATCCGCCACCGCCTTCAGGCCAGCGCGGACGTTCTTCCTTTATGCACCGCGAATGCCAAACTCCAGCCGTCTCCGGCTCAAGCATCTTAGGGTTGTACTTTCAGTGACTTGCAAAGGATTGCCGTGCAGGCCTCGATCACAGAAGCGAACCCCTCCCCAAGGCAACAATTAAATTTTCAAATCGGGCGAGATGAATTTTTAAAGTAGCCGGGGAGAGAAATGAATTTTTAATCGCGTGCGATGCCGTATTTCCGGCACAGGTAGTGCATTTTCTGCTTGTCCATTTGCAGCAGCCGCGCGGCCGCTATTTTGCTGCCCTCAGTGCGGCGCAGGGCGGCCGTCAGATACGCCACCTCGATACGCACAATTTCCTGGTCGAAGTTCACCCCGCCCTCGGGGATAAGCAGGGATTCCTGGCTGGCGGTGCTGTTATAGAGAATGCGCTGCGGCAGGTGGTGGACCTTGATGACCGGGCCATCCACCATCAGCACCAGCCGCTGCACCAGGTTCTCCAGCTCGCGCACGTTGCCGGGCCAGGCATCCTCCTCCAGAATCGCCATCACCTCCGGGTCCACGCGCTTGTGCTCCACCCCGTTGGCGGCGCAGTAACGGCGCAGAAAGTGGTCCACCAGCAGGGGGACGTCGCCCTGCCTTTCGCGCAGCGGCGGCAGGACAATGGGCACCACGTGGATGCGGTAGTAGAGGTCTTCGCGGAAGCGGCCGACCCGCACCATTTCCTCCAGTTCCTCGTTGGTGGCGGTAAGAAGGCGGAAATCAATCTTTTTGGGGCTCTTGCCGCCAATGCGCTGTACCGCCCGGTCCTCCAGTACGCGCAGCAGCTTGGACTGGAGCGGCAGCCCGAGAGTGGCAATTTCATCCAGAAACAGGGTGCCGCCGTCGGCCATTTCGATATGCCCGGCGCGCGCCGAACGGGCGTCCGTGAAGGCTCCTTTTTCATGGCCGAAGAGCTCGGCTTCAATCAGGTTGTCGGGCAGGGCGGCGCAGTTCAGGCTGATAAAGGGTTGGTCCTTCCGCGAACTCAGGGCAACGATGGCGCGCGCCACCAGCTCCTTGCCGGTGCCACTCTCGCCGCGAACCAGAACGGTGCTGGTGCTGCCGGCCACCCGGCGGATGGCATCGTAGACCCGCTGCATGGGCTCGCTCAGGCCGATCAGGCCGCAGAAGGAGGGGTGCGGCACTTCCTTGTCCTTGCGCGAGCGGTATTCAATTTCGGCCAGGCGCTTTTCCAGGGCGCGGCCCAGAACGATGTGCACCTCCTGGAATTCAACCGGGGCCACGAAATATTCGTCAGCCGTGGCCTCCATGGCCTTCAGGCGCAGGTTGCGGCTGTTGGAGCGGGTCATGGCGACCAGCACCAGATCGGGATGATTGCTGCGCAACTCCCGCAGCGCGGCCACTCCTGCGTCGCTGCTTTCGCCCAGGGTATCGAGATCGAGCAGGATGGCGTCCAGGGTCTGGTCTTGTAGCGCCGCCTTCAGTTCCTCCCAGGTTTGAAGCATTTGCAGCTGATAACCGCCGTCCAGGTACTTTAGGGCCTCCGGGCCTACCTGCTCATCGGTGGTGACAATGGCAACCGCGGGAGGGACCGGCCGGGGTCGGGCGGCACGATTCATGCTTTCTCCGTGCTGGCGGTGGAGCCCGCCGTAGGGGCGACATTATGTCAAAAATTAACCTCTATGGCATTAAATTTTAGCCACCGGGGCGAATCACCCCTTTTCCCAAGTCGCTTATTGCAACCCGGGCACACTTCCCGTATCTTGGGCGACGCCTTTCTTCAGCGGCGGACGGCATGTCCCCGCTTCGGCACGAGGAAGCCATGGACATCAATATGCAGCGGCGGTCACAGGTTGAGATCATCCAGTTGCGCGGCCCCCTGCGCCTGGGCCCGGCGGTCAACGAATTCCGCCAGGCGCTGGACCAGTCCCTCAGTAATGGCGACACCCGCATCGTTCTCGACCTGGCCGAAGTCCCCATGATTGATTCCAGCGGCATTGGCGTGCTCATGAAGTCGCTGGCCTCCGCCCGCCAGCGCGGGGGCAACATCAAGCTGGTGAATCCCTCCAAATTTGCCGTCCAGACCCTGCGCATGGTGGGCCTGCTCAACCTGTTTGAGGTCTTTGCCGACGCGGACGCGGCTGTGGCTTCCTTCGCCTAAGCCCACCGATGTCGCCCACACCCACTCCCGGCGCGAACCACTCCGGCCTGCGGCGCCAGCTTAGTCTGGCCATCCCTGCAGACGCAGAGCAAATCGCCCAGGCTACGGACGCTGTTCTGGCCTGCTTGGCGAACCTGAAGGTCGAAGGAGAGAAAAGCATGGCCATCGGCCTGGCGGTACAGGAAGCATTAGCCAACGCGGTGACCCACGGCTGCCAGAATGACGCCTCAAAGATGGTGCAATGTGAGCTTAGCTGTGATGAGGACGGCCATATACTGATTGTGGTTACCGATCCCGGCCCCGGCTTCGATTTCTCCGCTGCCCCTAAGCCTGTGGTCCAGGACGTTTACAACGACCACGGCCGGGGCGTCTTTCTCATCCGCCAACTCATGGACGAGGTCAGCTTCGAGCGCGGCGGCAGCATCATCCAGATGTGGAAATTTTGAGAACCGGGGTCAGAAGTCAGTAGTCCGGAGTCAGTAACACACCCGCCACGCAGCAAGGGTGTTGCTGACTACCGATTTACCTGTTGTTGAAGTATCGCTTGGTGGTGCGAAGGAAGGTGTCAGCCAAAAATTAAAAGGGCTGCGACATTGGTTACGTTCTAGCCACCGACTCTTGCGAGGGAGCCGGCAGCGTGGATACGTGCACCATCGCAGCCCCTGACGCGATCACCGCTTTCGCGGTTCCAGACCCCGACTTCTCCTCGCAGAGCCGTCGGTTTTTTCGGGTCCAGTTACCCAGCGGGTTGCCCCGCCTGGTTAATCACCCAGCTTACTTCGGACTGGCCAATTTGATTTAACCAACCCTTTCAGCCGTCGACGCAAGTGAAGGTAAGGGCAACCACAAAAAAAGTCAACGCCGTTTGTTGGTGCAATACGTCCTCAGATTGCATTTATCGTTAGACGCGCAATCTGCTGAGCCGTTTCCATTTGCCGCGGCGCAGGAGCGCTCTCCCTAGTTTTCCACAACGTTTTGCACAATTCTTGTGGCTTATGGGATCGCCCTACAACCCGCCTAGCGATTTGAAACTAGTGTGTTCGTCTGTCGGTTGAGCAGGTTAGCCGCCTGCGCCAGAGTCAGGTGGGAGGAGACGCGGCGGTAATCGGACCGGATATCCTTCTCGCGCACGGCGATGGTCTTGAAAAAGAGCGCCTTGCCATTCATTCGGACGTTCATGTAGGTCACGTCCCACACTCCAGGAGCAATCTGCTCCTGCTTGACGTCAAAGGTGCCGCCCTTATCAAGATGACCCAGAAGACCGCCGGCAAACTTCACCTCCTGGTTCAAATGTCCTTGAATTCCGGCCAGGCGCTGCTGGCGGACGTCCAGCCAGAGTGACCCAACCATGTCATGGAATACGGTGGCCTTGCGGGACTGAGGGTGAAATTTGGGGTTGGGCTTGAAATTCAGCTTTACTATTCCATCCTTGCGTTCGGCGTAGGAGTACAAGAACGCGTCGGGCAGCATTTGCAGGAGTTGCTGCGCCTGCTGCACGTCATTGCGGGTGGCTTCCTGGTTCTTGCGCTGCTCGGCGGGATCGGTGAGGAGCTTGTGCAGCCGCTCATCCTCTTTTCTCCGCTGATCCGGTGTCAGTGGGCGACCGTTGACGGCCAAGAGCCGTCGCAGCCAACCATGCGGCGTTTCCGCGACCTCCTCGGTTTTCATTTCGCCGCCGGATTGCGACTGCTGCAGGCGGAACATCCAGTAGCTGTTATCTTGCTTTTCCGCCTGGACCTCGTGGGCAATCACCCGGCGAACCAGTTGGCTGGCTGACTCTTGTGGGCGGCCTTGGGCGGCCGCACCCAGGACAAGCAGAGTTGCCGAAACCCAGCTTGCCCATATGGCTGCACGTCCCATTGTGCATTTAGAGGACAGTACTCAGGCAATTGTTGCCGTGGCCGGGAACTATCGCAGGGCGGCGTAACTAGAAGCGCCAGCTCGGCGGGAACTCATACGCAGAATGCCGACCGCCGCCGCGTCGCGAACCGCCGGCTTACTATCGTCGAGAGCGAATTCCAGCCAGTGCTGCGTGCCGGGCCGCCCCATCCTGCCCAGGGCCATGGCTGCGGCCGCGCGCACCGACCAATCCCGGTCCATCAGCGCTGCCTTGAGTGCCAGCATGGTGGCCTTATCGGGGCGGCGCGAGAGCAGGTCGGCGCACGCGACCCGTGCCGGGTCGGTTCCGGCTGAGAACTGTTGCTTGGCCAGGCCTACGCCCATGGACAGCGGTCCGGGCAAAAATTCACCGGCGCCCTTTTCCGCCCCCATGGCAACCAGCGCTTTCTTGTCCTCGAGCTGGCGTTTGGCCTGGCGCTTATGGCTGGCCACGAAGCCGTCCTTGGTTCCCTTGTCGCCTTGCAGAACTTCGAGCAAAACTCGCCGTCCGGCATTGTCGCCCAGCTGCCAAAGAGACTTGGCCGCCGCGAAGCTGACCTGCGGCGCTTCATCGTCCAGAGCCCTGCGCAACGCCGGAATCGCTGCTCGCGATTTCATTTCGCCCAGGGTAGCGGCGGCTTGCGCCCGCACATCCGGATCTTTGTCCTTCAAAACGGCTGCGACCAGGCGAACACCTTTGGGGTTGGGGCCCAGGTCGGCCAGAGCCTTCAGGGCAATGATGCGTTCGGTGAATTTCTTTGCGTTCACCCCATCGGTCAGAGTTCGCCAGGCCCGCTCCGCCGGGGTTTCCACTTTGTGCAGCTTGTCCACCCCAGCAGCGGGAAGGACGCTCCCTAAAACCAGCAAAACCAGCCATCCACACACGATCGCGGCGCGCATGGCCGGTTAGAGTACTGCCGGACGGGCGAGAGTTGCAAGCCAGGTGCTCCGCCGGTGCTGGACTTCAAGAAAACTGCGACAGCCAGGGCTGATGCCGAATCCTTTACCTATGCCAACCCGCGTTGAGCGCCGCACCGTGGACCTCTCCGGCTACCCTGACCTGGTGGTGATCTACCTGGGGATGCGGGTGAATCGCCTGGCCGGGATGAAAACCCTGCTCGGGTTTGGGCCTAGAATTTCTTCCTCCGCCACGGCCCAGCCCGAGGGCCTGCTCCGCCATGAGAACGTTATCTATTCCCTCTTTCCCATGCACGTCGGCATGCGCCAATACTGGCGCGACCCCGACTCCTTGCTGAAGTGGACCCGCTCCGACCCCCACCGCCAGTGGTGGCAGAGCTTCCTGAAGAACTCCGGGGGCACCGGCTTCTGGCATGAAACCTATTTCCGCCGTGGCGGCATGGAAGCCATCTATGACGATGTGCCCAAGCCTATCGGGTTTATGACCTTTGCCCCGGTTGTGCCTGCTCGCGGCCCCATGTTTGGCGCGGCCGCCCGGGGGGGCAAGGAATTTGCCGCCCAGCCCGTTCTGTCGGAAAAGGATTTGTATGGCTAGCGGCCGACTACCGCTTTTTGCTACCGGCATTTGGCAATGATCAGGGTGCGGTCGTCATACTGCTCGCGCGGACTGAACTGGTTCACTTCGTTGACGATGGAAGCGATCAAGAGTCGCGATGGCAGCTCGCGATGTCGCTGCAGCGATTCGATCAGACGTTCTTCCCCGAATTCCTCGCCCCGGCTGTTGAAGGACTCGGTTACGCCGTCCGTGTACAAGGCAAGCGTATCTCCTGAAGATATTGGAACTTCCCGCGTGCAGCACTCCCATTCCGGGAACAGCCCCAGGACCGTGCAGGTAGAGTGGAGGCGCTCCACATCGCCATCCTGCCGCAAAAGAAGAGCGCAGAGGTGCCCGCAGTTGGCGTAATGCAGCCGCCGCTGAGGTTGGTCGTATTCGGCAAAGATCAACGTGGCATAGGCGTTGTCAGTCGAATTCTCGTAGAACAGCCGATTCACCATCTGCAGGAAACGCCTAGGTTGGTCGGATGCAATGGCGCACTGGCTGCGCAGGTTCGCTTGCAGGTTGGCCATGAGAAGAGCAGCGGCGATTCCCTTCCCGGAAATATCCCCAAGCACCAGCCCGAGCCGCTCCCGCCCCAAATCCAGGAAGTCATAGTAGTCGCCGCCCACCTGCCGTGCCTGGATGCAGATGCCCGAATAATCGAGGGTCGCAAGGGGTGGCAAGATCTGAGGAAACAACCTGGTCTGCACCAGCTTGGCGATTTCCAATTCCTGAGCCGCCCGGCGCTCCGCTTCTAATTTTGCCGCCGCCGCCCGGCGCTGCTCCTCAACCGCACGGCTCTCCTCGTCGTAGCTCACCAAAGCAAAGGAGTTTCCGTCGGGGTCCCTGAAATGGGTCATGGCCCCGCCCCACAGCGGCTCCTGCGGTTCCGAAGCAGCTGAGCGCTGGCTCAAATCCAGGGCTGCTTGGCGTGCATATTTAAGGCGTTTCAGACGCGGCGCGTATTGAAAGCGGACTCCACGCTTGAGCCATTCGCCGTACTTGCCCACAAAGTCGTCGGTGACGAAAACCACGTGCAACGAGTGCCCAATCAGGCTGTGCTCTTTAGACTCGGGTTTGGGTGCGACCAGAGACAAGACCGTGCTGCCATCGGGAGGCGCGACCGCCACCCAGCGCTCGCCCGATTCAAAGCGGACGTCCCCTACCAGACTGAACCCCAACTGGTCCACAAAGAAGCGCAGGCTCACATCCTGATCGTGAACGAAAACATTGACGGCATGAATGCGAAGATGCGCCGGCTGCGGCTGCGGCGCCCGCTCCTCCGCGCGTGAGGCAGAGCTGCCCATCCGGGTGATTATAGCCTCGAACGCCGGCTCGGATGAGGCGCCACCAGCGACCTCCGGAGCTGACTGTTGCTTTGCATCAAGGGAGCAAGCGTGTATGCTTTCGGCCACATGAAACGGCGCTGCTTCTGCACACTGTTATTGTTTGCCGCGGCCGGGCTGGCCGCCGGGCAGAACCGCTCTGCCAATTCCGGAGCCTGGTCAGGCACGATCGTGTACAGCAGCTGCGACGCGGATGAAGCCTTCGCCGAGTCCTCCGAGTGCACCACCAGGGCGCCCGGCGCCAAATTGTCTTTGTATGACGATACCAACCGTGTGATGTATGGCCTGGAGCCGCAGGCGCCGGCTGCGGGTCACCTGGGGGATAGCGTAACCATTCGCGGAACGCTAGATGGCGATACGATTCGCGTAGCCTCCTTGAAGCCGATGTCCATCGGATTGGCGGTGGGACAAAAGGCTCCCGCTTTTTCCCTTCCCGACCAGTTTGGGCACACCCAGACGCTCGCTACGCTGAAGGGACGAAGGGGCACGGTTCTTCTATTTTTCCGTTCCGCCGACTGGTGACCTTTCTGCAAGGGGCAGCTGGTCCAGCTGCAAAGCGCACTCCCACGATTCGAAAAAAAGGGTATTAAGCTGGCGGCCATCAGCTATGACAGCCAGCAAATTCTCAAATACTTTGCCGGCCGCCACAAGCTGGACTACCCCATGCTGGCCGATCCGGACTCCAAAACCATCCGCTCTTATGGCGTTCTCAACCAGGAAGCTACGGGCATGCAGAAGGGCTTTGCCCGCCCAGGATATTTTTTCATTGATAGCAGCGGCGTGATCCAGGAGAAGTTCTTCGATCCCAAATACCGCGACCGGCTCACAGGAAATGACCTGATTGCCAGGCTCTTCCCGGAATTGGGGCAGGAAGTAACTGGAAACCTCGAAGCGCCGCATCTTCAGTTGGCGCTCGAACAGTCCGATCGGACCGGGGTGCCCGGAACTCAGATCACGCTGGTTGCGGAAGTGCGCTTGCCGCCGGACGTACATGTATATGCGCCCGGCGCTCAAGGATACAAACCAATCCAGTTGTTGATTGACTCGCAGCAGGCGATCGAACTCAAGCCGGCGACTTATCCGCGGTCAAAAATTCTCTATCTGCCTGCCATCAAGGAGCGGGTGCCGGTGTATGAAGGCATTTTCCGCATCTCGCAGGACATAGAGGTGAACTCCGGCTCGGCATTCTTTGGTTCTCTGGGCAAGGAAGGAAAGACTATAGTGATCGCGGGAAAGCTGGCCTACCAGGCTTGCGACACCAGAACCTGCTACTTCCCTACCTCGGTGCCGGTTAAATGGGACCTGCATGTGTTCCCCCTGGACCGGACCCGCGCGCCTGTGGACATCCGCCACAAATAGCGCAAACCGGAGCCAAACCATCGCTGCCGCGCAGCCGCAAGGCTGGTCTTGCAGCCCGAGCGGTTGTAAACTTCCCGGGCCTGCTACCCGATTGGCTCCTGATTCGTCCCTTTCCTAGATGTGAGGAGGCAGCCGTGCTCCATATTGGCCAGGACGTTCGCTATGCCTTGCGTACCATGCGCAAGTCTCCAGGGTTTGTGGCGGTTGCGGTCATTACCCTGGCGCTGGGCATCGGCGCCAACACCGCCATTTTTACCGTGGTCAACGCGGTGTTTTTCAATCCCATCCCGGTGCACGACGCGGAGCATCTGCTCTCCCTGTTCACCACCGACCAGCGCAACCGCGGTGGCTTCAACAATTTCTTGCCGGTTTCTCATCCCAATGGAGAGGACATCCAGCGCCGGGCGCAGTCCTTTTCCGGGGTAGCCCTGGAAATCTTCGGCACCGTCAGCATGACCATCAATGGCCACCCTGACACGTTTAACGCCAACCTGGTTTCGGGGAACTACTTCGACGTGCTGGGAGTCCAAGCCGCCCTGGGGCGCACCTTCCGTCCCGATGAAGACCGTGAAGCCGGCGCCGGTCCCGTCATTGTGCTCAATCACGGCTTCTGGGAACGCAAATTCGCGGCCAATCCCAATGTGATCGGACAGAACGTGCTGCTCAACGGACAGGGATTCACTATTATCGGCGTCGCTCCCCGCGGCTTTCAGGGCACTGCCGTGCTGGGCGGCCCCGACATGTGGGTGCCTATGTCCATGCACGACCAGGTTCTCTCCGGCCTCAACAAGGAGTGGTTCAACGACCGCCGTTTCCTGAACTCCTTTGCCGTAGCGCGGCTCAAGCCGGGCGTCACGGAAGCGCAGGCCCGTGCTGAATTGCAGGCCCTGGGCTCGGACCTGGAGCGCGAGTTTCCCGTGCCCAACACGGGACGCAACTTCACGGTGCTCCCCCTGCTGCAATCGGCCATAAACCCAAACCTGCGCGGCCTGTTTACCCGCGCCGGCATGCTGATGATGACCGTGGTCGGGCTGGTGCTGCTGATCGCCTGCGCCAACATCGCCAACCTGCTCCTGGCGCGTGCTGCCGGACGCAAACGCGAGATCTCCATTCGATTGGCGGTGGGCGCTTCCCGCTCCCGCATTGTTGCCCAGTTGCTGACCGAGGCTACCGTGCTGGCCGTTGCCGGTGGCGCGCTGGGAATTGGCCTGGCTGTGCTCGGGCGCAACCTGCTATGGCAGTTTCGCCCGCCTTTCCTGCAGCAGAGCTATCTCAGCCTGGCCCTCGACGGCAGAGTGCTGCTGTTTACCCTGTGCATCGCTTTGGGCACGGGCTTGATTTTCGGCCTGGCCCCCGCCCTTCAGGCTACCCGCCCCAACCTGGTGCTGGAACTGAAGGAGCGCGCCGGCGGCGAAGTTTTCACCGGCCGCCGCTTTGCCTTGCGCCACGCCTTCATCGTCGCCCAGGTCGCGCTTTGCCTGGTGGCCCTGGTCGGCGCCGGCCTGTTCCTCCTCAGCTTGCGCAATGCCCAGGAAACCGATCCCGGCTTCAACACTCACAACCTGGCCATGCTTTCCTTTGACCTGGGCTCCCTCAATTACGACCCGCCGCGGGTAAAGGAGTTCCAGCGCCGCGTTTTGGAGACGGTGCAGAACATGCCCGGCGTCCAAGCTGCCACCTTGGCTTCCAACGTTCCCCTGTTCGGCGGAGGCTTCAGCCGCAGCGTTTTCCCCGAAGGCCAGGAAAGTAGCTCCAACCGCAATGGCGTGCTGGTCATCGTGGACGACGTGGCTCCCGGATACCTGCAAACCATGGGCATTGCCCTCATGCGCGGCCGCGACTTTGACACTGCCGTGCGCGAAGACAGCCCCAAGGTGGCCATCATTAACCAGGCCGCCGCCCATCGTTTCTGGCCCGATCAGGATCCGGTGGGGAAACGCTTCAAGTTTTACGGTGAAAGCGATTTTGTGCAGGTCATCGGTGTGGCTCACGATGCCAAGTACGTCACCTTGGGCGAAGATCCCAGCCCGTACATCTACCTGCCCGTTATTCAGAATCCCAGCCCAGCCATTACGCTGTTTTTCCGCACCGGTTCCGATCCCAACAATCTACTGGGCGCGGTTCGCAAACAGGTGCAGGTTCTCGATCCCAATCTGCCGCTCACCAACGTGTGGCCCATCGGAGAAGTCATCCACCAGGCTTTGTGGGCGGCGCGTTTCAGTGCCGGCCTGCTCTCTATTTTTGCGCTGGTTGCCGTGCTGTTGTGCGCGGTGGGGATCTACGGCGTGGTCGGCTATACGGTGGGACTGCGGGTGCGCGAAATCGGTATTCGCCTGGCTTTAGGGGCCCAGCCCCGGGATGTGGCGCTGATGATTTTGCGGCAGAGCGCCGCTCCACTCGGCGTTGGCCTGGGTATCGGGCTGGTGTCCGCTTTTGTGCTGGCGCACTTTATCAGCAACCTGCTATACGGCATCAGCGCTACGACACCAATGGCTTTTCTGGTTACGGCTGTCCTCCTGGCGCTGGTGGGCTTGCTGGCCAGCTATGTGCCGGCACGCCGCGCGGCTGGGGTTGATCCCTTGCTGGCCGTGCGCAACGAATAAGTTCAGCCGCCGGCCCAGGATTTCTGAAATAGCTTTGTGCCGCGATCTCTGCGTCCTGGCGGTGAAAAGGTTTGGGGGTGGAGCCTAAGCCAGAACCTGCGCCTTGGCCAGGCGTTCGGCAATGATGATGTAGGCGGAAGGGTTAAACGCCATGCCCACATGGGTGCCGTGGACCTCGAAGTTTACTTCCGGATCTTTGGTGATGCAGGTTCGCCAGTCCACGATGCCGTCATCGCGGGTGTAGATGGCGGTCTCCAGCACATCTTCTGGAATGTTCCGCCGTAGGGAGTCCAGAAAATCGCAGGTGCAGCGCCCGGTGTAGCAGCCCGGCAAGACTCCGGGCCCGTTCTCTTCCAGGATGCGCTTGCGCACCACTTCCGCCACCCGCAATACGCTACGATGGGCCACTGTTCCCCGGAAGGGCGCGGCCAGCGTGATTACAGAGGCAATGTCGTCCGGTCTCTGTCCAGCCACCGAGCGCGCAATAATTCCGCCCAGGCTATGGCCAATGACGTGCACTCGACGCCCTGTCTGTTTGCGCGCCTTGCGAATGGTGTCGTTCAAGCGTCTCTGGATCAACAGGTTGGGGCACTCGGCATTAACGCCAATCCCGGAATAAAAGGGGCGGTAACCGATGCGCTTCAGCCAGGCGTGCAATTCCAGCAAATACAGGTCGCTCCCGAGGAAACCGGGAATGACCACCACTCCAGACTTGTCCCCGTGGGGCACGCCCAAGCCGTAATACACCGGGGTTGCATGCAGGAGGAGAAGCTCGGCGGCAAACAGGGCTTCGGTCCAGAGGGAGACGTTCGCCTCAGCCCGGTCTCGGATATGATTACGCCCCGCGGCCATTTGCAGAATGTCAGAACTGCTGTTAGAGCCCCAGGTTGCCAGGAATCACGCGGCCACAAGCCGCATGGGGGCGGGCGGGAGGAAGTCCCGGGTGGCACGGCTCTCGCCGTGGCACCGGCAACAGCCTACACCCAATGCCGGTAAAACGCTACGCGACTTGCGCCTCCATGGCCACGTCAAGAAGTGACATTGGAAGGAAGGCTGGCGCGCCCCCCTTTGCATGGGTACGCCAGCACATTCCCGGAATGATGAGGGAAGCTACAGCTGTGTTTTAAACCGCGGCCGCGCGGGCCATCCCTTCACCCTTGGCGGGACGAGCGGGACGACGCGCATGGCGCGCCGGCTTGCTGGCGCGCTTGTGCCCGTTCTGCGGTTTCAGCATGACGCCCATTAGCTCCTTCTGGGCATCCACGAAGCTCTTCACTCCTTCCCGGGTCAGCTCGGCCAAGGGCATCAGCGGGAGAGGCCGCATCAGCTCCATGGTCTTGCTTGCGGTTTTCAGGTTTGCGTTCATCTGCCGGCCGGCTACTTCGAACAGGTTCTTCTGGGCCTCAAGGAACGATTCTGTGGCCTGCCGCGCCAGTTCGGCAATTTCGGTTTTTTTCATTTTCTTACCCGCGTTGGCATGTTTTCCGCTAGTGGCCTTGCCGGTTTCCTCCGCAATCACGTCCAGGAACTTTTTCTGGGCGTGAACAAAGTTTTCCATGCCCTCGCGCGCCATTTCGATCAGGCGCTCGCCATCGAAGGCCTTGCCGGTTTTGGCCGCCTCCATCCAGGTGTGCGTCTGCTTGCCGGCGATTTTCAGGAAATCCTGCTGCATGTCAATAAAGGTGGCCACGCTGCGCCGCAGCAGGTCCGTCATGGCCGTGGCCGGGGCGGAGCCGCCCACCCGCTCCTTGACCCCGCTCATCATGATCTGGTTCTGCTCTTGGGCCAGGTTGAGCAACACCTTCTGCGCCTCAATGAAGTTGGACATGCCCTCGCCCGCCAGTTCGGTGAGGATGGCGGCCGGGGAATGATGGGGATCAGCCAGGCGCTCCCGCAGCAGGTGCATCACGCTGGCATTCTGCCGCATGGCCAAATCCAGAAGAATTCTTTGCGTGGCGAAAAAGCTGTTGACTCCCTGCTGCATCCAGCCTGACAGCAGGGTAACAAAGGACGACTCCCCAGAGTGAGTCCGAGAAGATTCAAACTTGGCAACTGCTGGCATAACCTGCCTCCCTATGCTGCACTGCAGCATCAGTTTTAGAGTAGGACCGCCTCTCCGCCATGTCAATGGCTGAAAGCTGATTTTTGCAATGCAGCACAGGATACGTCCCAAATTGGGACGTTTATTCCCTCTTAAATACCTGCATTTTGGCGGCAGCCGGCTGCTCGATTGTGCCTTGCAGCATATAACCAGGTATACAACTCGGGGTCGGCTGTGCCAACATAGAAGGGTCCAGGATTGTTGCACCGCACATAAGGAAGTATGCCCATGAAACCGGCTGCGGTCGTTGTCAAAAAATATGGGAACCGCCGCTTGTACGACAGCAGCGGCAGCCGCTACGTCAACCTCGACGACATTGCCGCCCTCATCCGCGAAGGCAAAGAAGTCCGGGTGGAGGACGCCAAGACGGGCAAGGACCTGACCCGGGTCACCCTCACCCAGATCATCACGGAAGACGCAAAGCAAAGGCCCACCGGTCTGCCGCTGGAACTGCTGCGCGAACTGATTGTCGCCTCCGACCAGGCGCGGCAGGAATTCATCATGTGGTACTTGAAGTCCGCCTTTGATACTTATCAGGCAGTGCAGAGTGCGGTGCAGGACCGCATCGGCAACATGCAGTCGGCGCTGCTCTCGCCGGTGGAATCCGTGAAGCGCTTTCTGGGCGGAGCCTCCCACCCCCAGCCACCCGACGCCAACGAGGAACTCAGCACCCTGCGCCGGCGGGTAGCGGAATTGGAAGCGCGCCTGAAGAAGCCAGCCAAACGAAAACGCCGCCAGACACCCGCCTAGGCCGCGACCTGCGCCGCAAACTGCTCGCCTAGCGTCCGCTTCTGGACCTTTCCTTCCAGTTTTTAGGCAGCACCGCCTGGAACATTACCCGCCACGGCAAGGCGTTCTCAGGAGAGGTTTGGCCATCTTGCGCTCTCCGGATAGGGCGTCTCCGCATCACCAAGGTGGGGGTCATGTATCACTGAAGCGCGGTCTCACTTTCCTTAAGCTGAGGCTCGGGCAGCAGGTCTTGCTGGCGGTCATGCTCTCCGGCGACTTGCCGTTTGGCTGCCGCGCGCTCGCCCCGGTGATAAAAGAGGCTGTTATGGTACAACACGAGGTTGAGAGTCTCTCCTGGGGTGACGCGATATTTCTGTATCTGGAACGGGAAGGCGCGCCGCTTCACATTGCCTCGGTGAACGTATTCGAAGGCCGCATTTCGCTCGCTTCCTGCCGCCGCTTCATTGAATCCAAGCTGCCGCTCATTCACCGCTATCGCCAGCGGGTGGTCGCCGCGCCTTTCAACGTCGGGCTGCCTACCTGGGAATACGATTCCGGGTTCGACATTCGCAACCACGTCCGTGAGATGAAGCTCAAACGCGGCACCATGGCCGAGTTGCAGGCCGCCGCCGGCAGAATTCTGACCCGGCGCATGGACCGCCAGCATCCCCTTTGGGATTTCACTCTGTTTCCCTTGGAAGGCAACCGCACCGCCATTCTCACCCGCCTCCACCACTGTCTGGCTGACGGCATCGCTGGAGTCGGGATCATGAACGTCCTTATGGATCCGACGCCCATTCGGCACCGCTTGCCGAAGAAGGCGCGCCCCTTCCGCGCGCCGCCGCCGAAAAGTGACTTGGCTTTGCTGCTGGATGGCTGGGTAAGCACTTATGCTGACCTGGTGCAACGGCTGCTTTCCGCCCAGGAGCAGACCGTGACCCTGGCGCAAAAGGTCATGGCTTCAGGCGGCCAGTGGCCGGCCAGGGAGTTGCTGCGTTTGCTGCCGGAACTGGGCACGCCCACCGAACCCCTGCGCTTTAACCTGGTCTGCCAGGGGCCGCAGAAATTCGTCTGGGCCGAGGTTCCCCTGGCCGAGATCAAGGCCATTAAGGATATCTGGGGCGCTACGGTCAACGACGTGGTTCTCGCCCTGATTACCGCCACCGTGAGCCGCTATCTGCAGGCGCACGGCGACCCGGTCAGTGGGCGCCGCTTTCGCATGATGGTGCCGGTGAACGTGCGCAATGGCGCCAAACCGCAGGACCTGGGCAACCGCATTTCCCTGCTGCCGGTAACCGTCTCTCTGGGCATTCGCAACCCGCGCAAACTGCTGGCCGCAGTTCACCAACGAATGGAATTTCTAAAAAGCGCGCACATCGCCGAAATCGTGGGCGTGGCCGGTGGCCTGATTGGCATCGTCCCTACCGCGCTTCAGGCGGTGGCGGGGCCGATTGCGGGAGAACTGCCGATAACTCCCTTCAATATGGTTTGCACCAATGTACCCGGCCCGCAATTTCCGCTCTACCTCCTGGGCCACAAAATGATCAGCTGGTACCCATATGTTCCCATCGGCGGCCAGATGGCGGTCAACTGCGCCGTACTCAGCTACAACGGCATGACCTACTTTGGATTCAGCGGAGATGCGCATGCCGCGCCCGACCTTAAGCGGCTGGAAACAATGCTGCAGGCAAGCCTGAAGGAAATGCTGAAGAGCGCCGGCTGCGGGCGGCACAATGCTGCAGGCGGGAACGGTAATCGAAAACCTGAGCCCAGGCCTAAACGGGTGAAGAGCAAAGCTAAACCAGCCTCGAGCGCAGCTAGCCCAGAAGCGGCCAAACCAGCGCCAGTGATTTCCATGCCCGACGCCAAATCGCCGCCCGTTCTCCTTCGGTCGGCATAACCGTCAACAAATTTGAACATCACTCCCGGCTCCGGACACCCACTTCATGGCAAAGGAGTGCGAAGCGGATGGTTCGCCGGTGCTCTGTAGTGGATTCAGGCGATAGCGGAGCGCCCGGCATTCATTGCCTGCCGGCACAGGCGGCCGCCCAGGAACAGCGTGCTCCATTCCACTCCCAGCCAATCACGCCAGGAAAGCGGCGACCCAACATTGGACCAGCTGGTGAGCCAGTTTTGCAGACCCTGACGCGCGATGATGGAAGCCATGCCCACGTCGCCTGCACCCAGATCGTGCTGGACGCCATCCAGTGTGAACAACACCTTGCGCAGCATGATCAAGGGCGCGGGCAGGCGAACACCTTTAAAGGCGATGTCTTCCAGCAGGTCGGTGGTGTCCACCGCTTGCGGGAGGCGGGTAAGGGGCAGCCTGGCGATAAACCGCTCCACGCACTCGCGAATGATCTTCGCCTGCCGGGCACCGATTTTTCGCCGCTTGCGGCTGAGCGCCTCAATCTGCTGCCGCATGCCGGCTGGATCGCGCAAGGCCGACATAACAAACAAAAGTCCCAGCCGGCGCCGCTGCTCGCGGGTGACACGCTCGGTCAGCGCCCAATCCAGGATGACCAGCTCGCCGCTTCTTTCGTCATAGAGCAGATTGCCGGCGTGAGGATCGGCATGAAACAGGGCCCGTCGCTCGGCGGCAAATATGGGCACCGCAATGAAGGCTTCGAGCAGCTGCTCGGAGAGCCGCAACCGGCGCCACATCGGCAGGCGCCGCGCGGCGTTCGTGATCTTTTTGCCAGGTTCCTCCGTTAAGGCGGTAATGCGCGAGGTACACAGCGGGCTTATGACGCGCGGCACTCGCACTCCGCGGACGCCGCGATACATTTCCCGCGCTTCCTGGAGCGTGGCCTGCTCGCGGGCAAAATTCACCTCGTGCTGCAGCAGCTCGCGCACATCGCAGAACGTATCGTTAAGCACTCGCCGCCCGAAGCCGTATTCGCGGTGCCGGGCGCCAAGATATTTCGCCAGCCGCGACAGCAACTCCATGTCCTCGGCAAAGCACACAGGAATATAGGGCTTCAGGACTTTGAACACACCCCGCTCGCGGCGCCCAAGTTCGGGATTCCACCAGGTAAAACGTGTTACGGCGCTCACACTGGCCTCGGAAAAGATTCCCGGTCTCAGCTTCACCTGGTTCTCCCTCAGCCGCGGGCCCAGCTCCTGGAGAATGATTTTGCGCACCTCCGCCGGGTTCACGTCCCTGATGCTGTTTTCCAGCTCTGAAAGGGCACAGCGCAACGGCGGCAGTAAATGGCGGTTGCGCGCCAGCACCTGTCCCAGCTTCTGCAGCCCCGGCACCTTGGCGATGAGCAGCAACAGACGCTCCTCGGTAGGAGTATCTGCGGGCAGCCGCCATTGCTCCACCAGCTTGGGCGCGAGGCGGCCGGCCGACAATGTCCACACGGTGAACTGCATGGCATCCTGCACCAGCACCCTCCAGCTCGCATACTTCTCTGGAACCAATTCCTCGATGGGCAGGCGCTCCACAATCCACTTCCCTGCCGCCTGGCGCAACATCGGGCCCGCAGGACTGCGCAGCGCCGCCTCCACCGCCCCGATCCGCAGCGCCACGGTTTCGCCCGCAGCGTAAAAAGCGGCCTTCAGTTGATCTGGCGATTCCGGCCACAACTGTTCGATAGGGGAAGCATCCGGCATCCTGAAACTCCCTTGCCAGCCGCGGGGGTGCGGGCATTCAGCTTCGCCGGGAGCGAAGCCAGCTTACAAGCTCAGACTACACCCAGCTTGAGGTGAGTCCATAATTTCAATTTCTGGAGCGAAGGCGGGCTGTCCCGGCATTTCCCAATCCGTTCTTCCCTTGTTTCAGGCGGAAGTCTTCAGCATTTGCGTATTGGCCTGCAGGCGGCGCATGCCGCGCAGCCAGCGCTCGTAATCGGTCGCTTTGCGGCGGAAAAATTCGGCCACCTCGGGGTGCGGCAGAATCAGAAAACGCTCCTCCGCCAAGCCCTTTACCACCTCCTCCGCCACCTGTTCCGGCTCCAGCGCGGTTTCCAGCAGGAAGGCGCCGCCACCGAATTCGGCCCGCTTCAGCATGCCGGTGCGGACACCCTGGGGGCAAAGCGCCGAAACCTTGATGCCGTGGTCGCCGTGGGTGATGGAAATCCATTCCGCCAGCGCCAGAGCGGCGTGCTTGGTCACCGCGTAGGGGGCCGATCCCAGCTGCGTGAGCAGGCCCGCGGCGGAAACGGTTTGCAACAGATATCCTTCGTGACGCGCCAGCATGTGCGGCAGTACCGCGCGCGCCGCATACACGTGCGCCATCACATTCACTTCCCAGCTCCGCGACCACTCCTCATCCGCTGCTTCCACTCCTCCCTTCGCCCCCACGCCGGCGTTGGAACAGAACAGGTCAATGGCTCCGCACTCCTTTATTACCAGCTCTACTAGCTGGACCACCTCCGCCTCGCGGGTAACATTGGCCGCGATTGCCTTGCCGCCAATCTCCCTCGCCACCTGCTCGGCGGCCTCCGCCTGAACGTCGGCCACCACAACCGCCCGGGCTCCTTCGGCGGCAAAGCGGCGGCACAGGGCGCTTCCGATGCCATTGCCGCCGCCCGTGACCACAACTACTCTGTTCTTTATCTGCATGAAGCGACCCTTGCCCGCTGTTTGTCAGTTTGCCGCGGGGGAGGCCGAAGCAAACACAGCCACGGCGGTCCGCCGATCATATTAGAAGGAGCGCTTACTTCCCGCCCATTACTACACCTTTCCCGCTCCGATTGCAGTGATATTTCCAGCCCCCGCCAGAGCTAACCATGGCGGCGCAGGCAATCCTCTGACGGCGCTCGGGGCAGGCCTTTCCCCTGAAAAAACCGCTTCTTACGCACGCTGCCTCACTGTAGTCACGAGTGCTACCGGCCGGCATAGCAGTATAATTTTGCAGGCGCCGCAAGATGCGAGAGTGGCGGAATTGGCAGACGCACCAGACTTAGGATCTGGCGGGGAAACCCATGGGGGTTCGAGTCCCCCCTTTCGCACCATCCGGGCTGAGGCCCTTCGCTGCGCTCAGGATTTCGGCTGGCGGCTCCCGCTTCGCTCACGCCGCCAAAACCGCCTCAAGTTCGAGTCCCCCCTTTCGCACCATCCGGGCTGAGGTCCTTCGCTGCGCTCAGGATTTCGGCAGCAGGTTCCCCGCTCGTCACCTGGCTACGCCTCGCTCGCACCTGCTCCGCTATCCGATCGGATACTCAACGCAGTCAGTCCGTCAGTTGCGCCCTCAAAAGACTGAGGGCGTGATGGGACTCTCCTCCGCTCACATGTTCCATTGTGTTAACAGTTTATGGCGCATTGTTCGTAAGGTCTTTGGCTCTGTCGCCATTTGGCCGGCAGCGTGCTCAGCCTTTGGGCTGGCAACGGAGCCGCCGGGTAGTTTCCGCCGGCTTCCACAGCGGAGGTGAGTATGGCAACGGGCGCAACTTCCCCTTTCACATGGCGAACGGTTTTTGGCAATACTGAAACGTGGGCGCGACCGGAAGATAGCAGCCGGTCAAGCATCCCCGCAGTTTCCGAAGCCGCCGACACCTGGCGGGTTATATTCGGCAACACCTCCGCGTGGTTACCGCCGCAATTGGAGAGCCCGGCAGCACTGGGAGAAAAGGCTTTAGAGCGGTGCGAGCTCTGCCGCCAGCTAATTGGCCCGGGCGAAGACTTTACGACCAATTCAGCGGGTGAACGGCCAACCCATACCCGGTGCCTGGGCCTGGGACTACCGGCGGCCGGGGAACCACCCCCCGCACTATGCAGGTGGCTCAGCGTACTGCGCGAACTGGTGAATTCGTAGTATTGCTGATCGCCTGGAATCAGTGCAGATTTGCAAACAGACCTACCCCCTTGCAGAGCCAAAACCCCGTCGAGAAAGCAACCGAATGGATAGTGCGCCTATCCGATCGGATAGTATCTGCCGTCTCCAGAGAGCTTCCCCTAACGTCGGTTCTTGTTCTCAAAACGTCTTCGCACTGTAGTCTCAACAGGATCCAACGCCAATTCGAGCAATGGGCGCCTGCAAGGCGAACGGCAGCCCACGTGCTTGGCTACCACCGAACCTCGGAATCACGGGCCCTTCGCGGAGGCTGCGATGAAAACCCACCCTTTGTTCCAGGTTTTAAGCCGGGCACAGCAAATCGCTTCCAGCTTTGCCATTTTGTTCACCGGATTGCTGCTTGGTTTTCAACTTGCCCCAGCCGCGCACGGCCAGTCCTGCGGGGAGTGCGCCATCGCGGAAGCACTGCCTTCGAAGCCGGTTTCAACCAGCGAATGGTCGTTCACTAAAGAGGTAAATGAGGTCAACCTGCTGTTTATAGCCACGCACAATGGCAAGTTCATTGACGGCCTCTCTCAGAACGACATCACCGTGCTGGACGACAAGAAGCCTCCGGCTGCGATTCTGGGATTTCGCAGCGAGCGGGAATTGCCCCTGCGGGTGGGGTTGCTGATTGACACCAGCAGTTCGGTAGAATCGCGCTTCCGCTTCGAGCAGCGCGCGGCCAGTGCGTTTCTTTTCCAGACGTTGCGGAACAAAGACGACCGGGCCTTTGTCATGGGATTCAGTAACGATCCAAAGTTAGCTCAGGATTTCACAGGCAATTCGGAGGCCTTATCGCAAGGTGTGCAGAGCCTCGCTGTTGGAGGCGGAACGGCATTGTACGATGCGGTGGCAGCAGCTTGCGAAAAGTTGCTGGTCACCCCGGAGCAGCACGTTGTTGCCCGCGTGCTGGTGGTTCTGTCAGACGGACAAAACAATGCCGGCAAGATTGACCTCAACGCCGCCATCGCCATAGCGCAGCAGGCACAGGTAACAATCTATGCCGTCAGCACGAACTACCATTACACGTGGGATGTCAATAATGAGGATTGGTCGGCTACGGAGGGAAACAATAACTTGCGCCGGCTGGCCGAGCAGACCGGCGGACGCATCACGACTCCGCCGGATGTGAAATCGGTCGGAAAGGCATTTGCCAAAGTAGCCGAAGACTTGCGCAGCCGTTACGCGATCTCCTACCGGCCGGCTGATTTCAAAGCCGATGGCCACTATCGAAAAATCTCCATTGCAGGGCACCGGCCAGGAGAGAAACTGCAGATCCGCACGCGCAAGGGTTACTATGCCAAAGTGGTCAGCCTGGCCACTCTTCGTTCGCAACAATAGCCCTTTAGCGCGTCAGGCCAGGGTTTCTTCGCCCATATCGTCGCCGCCGGCCGCCGCGCCATTCGCGAGATTCGCCACCTTCTGGGACTTGGCTGTTGCCAGCAGTGAAATTACCCGGCCGGAGAGGTCCTGGACAGAGGTTATGGGCTGAGGTTGAAGCAGTATGTGCCTGCCGCAGGCACTACATACCAGCGCGGCCGCCACCGATTTGCCCTCGGCACTTCCGAAAACGCTGTGCCGCATTACCTGGCTGCAACAAACCGGAACCCAGACTGTAGATTCTTCATTGGCGCCCTTATTCCCGACCGACATAGCGGCCTCCTCCGGCTATCCTGACAATCAACGGGGCCCGAGGAGCAAGATGTTAGGCCGCTGCTTACCGCAAGTCAAATTGCAGGGGAGGAGGTTTTAGGGCGATATTCAGGGAAGAGTAAGGAGGGCAAAACTGCAATGTGGTCAGCGCCTGAGCAAAGCTGAAGAAGCTGAAGAGCTGGCCCCCTTACTTGGGCAAAACCCGTCCTTTTCCCGACCACCAGCGGAAAACCCAGGCCATTCCGGCAACGGAAAAGAGAGCGGCAGCCAGGGGCAGGGGCTCAGGAAGGTGCAGGGCCGAGGGCGGCCGCTGCAACATCAACTCCATGGGCAGCAGCCCGAAAGCTGCCTGCTTCGGCTGCAGCCGCATCTTCTGGCGCACCCGCGTCTGCATTTCAAGCACATGCCCAGGTTTTTCGAAATCCATTACAGCCTCCAAAACGACAGCAACCAGACTGGGGCCTCGTGGCGCCAAGCACGGTGGCGAAAACCACGAATTTAGAGCAGTTTAACGGCGGCAAGCGGGAAAATCACATTACCATCGTTCAGGGGCGACAGCCGAAGAGGACAAGCCTGCTGGTGGCTCGGCGTGCGGCGGTGCATTTTCAGAAGATGCATGAGCTGCGGCAGTGGCGACAAGTTCCGGAGTTTCTCCAAATTTTATTGTTCGCGTGGCCCACAAACCGCATCTTTTCGGATAGCCTTAGTTCTTCGCCCGAAACAGCAATTGTAAAGAAAGGCAAACATTGACGATTGAAGGTTGGGGATTGACGATTGTGCAGGATGCACGGCAACGAGATCGTCAATCGAAAATCATTCATCCCGCCGCTTATCGCTTCGAGTCTCCACGCCAGTAGGAGGGCCTGCCATGTATTTGCCAAGGGTGAAGTTCGTCTCCACTATCGCCGTCCTGGCGCTTTTGCTTGCAGTTCCACATGTGGTACGCGCGCAGGCGACCGGCGCCACGCTTTCGGGCACAGTGACCGGCCCTTCGGGGCAGGTCGTGCCCCATGCCAAAATTTCCATCAAGAATGCAGCCACCGGCCAGTCAACGGAGGTGCAAAGCGATGACGCTGGAGTTTACAAGGCCTCCAATCTTGCGCCCGGGAACTATGAGGTTTCAGTGGCGGCCGACAGCTTCAGCACCGCCACCCAGAGCGTCACCCTGGCGGCGGGAGCCACCCAGACTCTGAATCTCGCTTTGAGCTCCGGACTTTCCCTTGGGAGCCTGGGCTTTCCCCAGAGCGAGACTCAGGGAAGCGCGCAAGAACAGGCGCGCCTGAACCGGCGCACGCACATGCTGAAGGTCCACCAGACCCTCGGCCTGATTACCGCCGCCCCTATGCTGGCCACAGTGATCACCGGCAGCTTTGCCGGCGGCAGAGCTACCAGTTCCACCAACCGCGATTTGCATGTGGGCCTGGGCTCCCTGACCGCGGGCATGTACTTCACCACCGCCTACTTCGCGATTGCCGCCCCCAAAATTAAGGGAACCCAGACGCGCGGGCCCATCCGACTGCACAAGGCCCTGGCCTGGATCCATGGTCCGGGCATGGTTCTTACCCCCATTCTGGGAGCTATGGCCTATTCGCAGAAAAGCAAGGGAGAAAGGGTTCACGGCATTGCCAGCGCCCACGGCCCGGTGGCGGTAGTAACGGCGGCCGCCTATGGCCTGGCTCTGCTATCGGTTTCCATCAAGTTCTAAGGACGGCCATGCGCAATACACTCCCGCTCACTATTTTGCTTCTGGCTATTTCGTCGTTCGCGGCAACTGACAGCCAGTGGATGCTGCAAAGTTCCACTATCAGCTACTCCGCATCGCATCCCTTGCATCACTTTGACGGGGTCAGCCGTGCGGCCCGGGGCAAAGGCGAATGCCACAATGGTGTGTGGCAGTTTCTGATTGCCGCGCCCGTCAAATCGTTCAATTCCGGCGACAGTAACCGCGATCTGCACATGCTGCAGGTCACCCGCGGCGGCCAATTCCCCATGGTTATGGTCCGTACCCAAATGCCGGAATCGGAAATCAAGCCCGGAACCATCCATACCGACCTCCAGGTCCAGTTTGCCGGCCAGACGGCGGAGTTCAAACAGATTCCCTTCCAGGTAACGGAACACGGAAGGGACATCGAGCTTATGGGCACCATTCCCGCTACGCTGACGGATTTCAAAATTCCTCCGCCAACTTTGCTGACCATCCCCATCAAGAACGAGATTCCAGTACATGTGGACATGACGTGGAGCCCCGGCAAGTAGAGAATCATGCTGTGTACTAGACAATTACTGGCAGTAGATTAAACTCCATCTCAAAGTTTTTCGGGCTACTGGCGGCGCTATCGGGAGAGCCTGCTTCACGGCTCTGGGTCGGTAGCGCCTTGCCGTTTGCGCGAGTACGTCACCCACGTAACACCCTCCGTTCTCCAAGCCAGCACTCCCGCCACCCAAGCGCCCCCATCTTCCACTCGTATATAACTATGTGTCACCGGCCATGAAACTACTGATTGCCCTGCATCACCGCTTCGAATTGTGGACCGCGCCGGCGTGGGTACGCGAGCGGCTGCAGAAACAGTTTCCGGAACTGGAAGTGGTGCAGCTGCCCGATTACTCGGGAGTGACGGAACATATTCGTGACGCCGATGCGGCTCTGGCCTGGTCGCTGCGGCCGGAGCAGTTCCGCGCCGCGCGCAAGCTGCGCTGGATTCACTCTACCGCCGCCGCCGTGCACCAGCTGATTTTTCCCGAACTGGTGGCCAGCGACGTGGTCCTGACCAATTCGCGAGAGGTACACGGGCCGGTGGTGGCCGAGCACGCGCTGGCGCTGATGTTTGCGGTGGCGCGCAAGATTCCGGCCGCCGTCCGCTACCAGCAGCAACATGTTTGGGGGCAGGAACGGATGTGGCTTGAGGGACCCGTCCCTGGAGAACTGCAGGGCGCTACTCTGGGCCTGATCGGGCTGGGCAGCATCGGGCGCGAAATTGCCAGGCGCGCGGCTGCCCTAGGCGTGCGGGTACTGGCCGTACGCGAGCATCCCGAGCGCGGCGGGGCTGAAGGAGTGACGGCGGTTTATGGGCCCACACAGCTCGGCGATCTGCTGGCCGCTTCCGATTACGTGGTGCTGGCCGCGCCCGTGACCGGTTCCACCCAGAGCCTGATGGACCGCACGCGCCTGGCACAGATGCGTCCCACCGCTTGCCTGGTCAACGTAAGCCGTGGGGTGCTGGTGGATGAGGCCGCGCTGGCCGATGCCCTGCGCCAGAAGAAGATCGCAGCCGCCGCGCTCGACGTGCTGGAAAAGGAACCACTGCCCGCCGATTCTCCGCTGTGGGATATGAAGAACGTGCTCATCACACCTCATACCGGCTCCGTTACTCCCCGGCTGTGGGAGCGCCAATACGCACTGATTTCGGAAAACGTTCGCCGCTTCCTTGCCGGCGGGCCCCTGCTGGGCGTGGTAGATAAGAGAAAAGGCTACTGAAGCAGCGGGTATTGTGTGTTGCACATTCGAATTGATCCACAAATCCGCGTTAACCCGCTGCCGCGGAAGTTCCTCGAGTCACCGCCGCAGGTGACTTTTATCACTGCAGGCGGCGTCCCCGAGCACTAAAAATGGGACGTAGGGTGGTTCACAACGGCTTCGAAGGTGCACCACCCGAGGCGGAGGTGTCCCATGGCGGCGCTTCAGCTGGTCCCGCGGATTTCCCTGAACAGAATCCTTTTCACCACCGACTTTTCCGACTATGCAGAGCGTGCCTTGCCCTACGCCGTCGGACTAGCGAGGCATTACGGCAGCACTGTGTTTGTGGCCCACGCCATCCCTCCCGAGCCGCGGCAGCCCATTCCCCTGGAGCCGATGCCCCCCGAACTGGACGAACTGCGCTACCAGGCCGAACACGCTATGGACAGGTTCGTCCGCTCTGCGCCCCTGGCCAGCGTGCGGTACGACGTGGTGCTGGAGAAGGGTGAAACCGAGTTGGTCTTCCAGGAGATGGTAAAGAAGCACGGCATTGACCTGGTGGTGATCGCTACCCATGGCCGAGCGGGGCTGAAAAAGCTGCTGCTGGGCTCGGTGGCGGAAGAGATTTTTCGCAGCGTGAGCTGCCCGGTGCTGACCATCGGTCCAGAGGCAACGCGCAACGAGCTTGCCGCCGGGAAGCTACGGCAGGTTATCTACGCGAGCGATCTTTCGGGTGCCTCGCTGCAGGCCTTGCCTTACGCACTCGCGCTGGCGGCCGACTACGGCGCCGGCCTCAGCGGCCTGCACGTGATGCAGGACCTTGCGACCATTCCGGTGTATTACCGGGAACGGGCCCTGCGCGACGCGCGTGAAGAACTGGAAAAGCTGATACCGGCGGGCGCTGGACTGGCTTGTGAGCCGCAGACCATCGTCACCAGCGGGGACCCTGCAGAAAAGATACTGCAATTGGCCGGCGACCTGAATGCCGACCTGGTGGTGATGGGAGCGCGTCACCAGGGCTCAGCGCGGCTGACTGCGCACCTGCCCTGGGCGTGCACTCACAAGGTCATTTGCCATGCCACCTGCCCGGTGCTGACGGTGCGCGCCGGGCCGCAATGAAAATGAAAGGGACAAATTGCCGCTTCCATTTCTTGCCCGACCAACCAGCCAAGCCATCAAGAGAGGAGAATTGCCATGCGGGGGCGCCTGAAATGCCAGTTGGAAAAGACCATGATTTTTGCCGGCGGAGTGAGCCTGGGCGCTCGCCTGATGTACATGCTGGATCCCGACCACGGCCGCAGACGCAGGGCCATGGCGCGCGATCGTGCCCTCTGGCTGGCCCACCAGGCGGAGTTGAGCGTGGACCGCGGCGTGCGCGACCTGTTCCATCGCGCGCAAGGCGCGGCCGATGAAACCTTTTCCCTGCTCTCTCCCCAGCCGGTTTCTGACCAGGTGCTGCGGAACCGGGTGCGCAGCCGGCTGGGCCGGGCAACTTCTCATCCGCACGTTATTGAAGTGGAAGCCAAGGATGGTTGTGTCATGTTGAAGGGACCGGTGCTGCAGGAGGAAGTACGGCGCGTGTTATGGGCGGTGCGGGCCGTGCCCGGTGTGAAACACCTGGACAACCGCATGGAAGCCCACCAGCAGGGGGATGTTCCCGACCTGCAGGGTGGCAGTCCGCCCCCGGCGCCGGAACTGCTGCAGGAGAACTGGAGACCGGCGACCCGTGCTGTAGTCGGCACCGGCGGTGGCTTGCTGCTCGCCTACGGCGCCTGGCGGCGTGGATGGCAAGGCCTCGGCCTGGGATTGTTAGGCGTGAACCTGCTGGGCCGGGCGCTGAGCAACATCGGGCCGCGCCATCTGCTGGGCATCGGCGGAGCCGAAGCGGCGGGCTTCCGCGTGCAGAAGACCATTCACATAAGTGTTCCAGTAGAGGCGGTCTTCGAGTTGCTAAGTGATCCGGAAAAGCTGCCGCGGATTATGTCGCACGTTCTGGCAGTAAAAAAGGTAGACGACAACCGCTATCGCTGGACTGTCGCGGGTCCGGCCGGCAAACCTTTGAGCTGGGACGCGGAAATCACCGAAAAAATTCCCCCGAAGATGCTGGCCTGGAGCAGCCTGCCAGGGGCGATAGTGGCGAACGCCGGCGTCGTACAACTGGATACGGAAAATGGCGGCACGCGGGTGCACATTCGCCTGGCTTACGTACCGCCGGGAGGCGCCATCGGTCACGCCATCGCCGCGATTTTCGGCGCTGACCCCAAGCGTGCCCTGGACGACGATATGGTGCGGCTGAAATCGCTGCTGGAGCACGGCAAGACCAACGCCCATCACCATCCGGTCACTTTGGAGGAAGTTATTAACAGCAAGCCAGCTCATGCCTCGGGATGCTGAGAAGGAAGGTTTCAAGGTTCGAGGTTCGAGTTTCAATGTGAGGCTGAAGTAAATCCTTGTGGGGCCAGGAAAACGTGCCTTTCTGAGAAAGTTTGAGAAACTTGAACCTGGAATTCGAAACTGCCTGGCGTGCAGGAGCCATCCGCCTTTTTCGCGGTCACCTCGAAGAAAAGCTGAAAGATAAGCACTGAACATATACTCGCAGAAAGCTGCCAGCTTCCGGCTTATGGCTCCTAGCCAGTAGCTAAGGGCTAGTGGCTAGAAGCGGTTTTCGCGGTACAATCCCCGAGATAAGGGATGAGGCCGCATGTACTTCGAACAGTTCTACCTCGCCTGCCTGGCGCACGCCTCCTACATGCTGGGCTCGGGAGGCGAGGCCGCGGTGGTTGATCCGCAACGGGATGTGGACATTTACCTGCAGGCGGCGCAGGAACAGGGGCTGAAAATCCGTCACATCTTTGAAACCCATCTGCACGCCGACTTCGTTTCCGGTCACAAGGAACTGGCCGCACGTACCGGGGCTAACATCTATATTGGGGAGCGCGCCGGCGCCAGGTTTGCGCATGTTCCGCTGCGCGATGGCTCGCAGGTCAGCTTTGGCGACGTTCGCATTACCGCCCTGGAAACCCCAGGGCACACCCCGGAGGCGGTGTGTCTGGTGGTACGCGATGCGGCCAAATCGCCGGAGCCGGCGCTGGTCCTGACCGGGGACACGCTGTTCATCGGCGACGTGGGCCGCCCTGACCTTTCCAAACAGTACACGGCTCAGCAACTCGCAGCCATGCTCTACGATAGCCTGCATGAGAAGCTGCTGCGCCTGCCTGACAATGTGCTGGTGTATCCGGCGCATGGGGCGGGATCGCTGTGCGGGCGCAACATGCGCGCCGACCGCTTCTCATCCATCGGCACTGAGCGGCTGACCAATCCGGCGCTGCAGGTAAACAGCCGCGACGATTTCGTGCAACAGCTCACCGCCAATCTACCCCCGCGTCCCGCGTATTTCGTTCAGGATGCCGAACTGAACCGCGAGGGCGCCCCAGCCCTGGAAGAACTGCCGGCGCTGCCGGTGATTGCGCCGACCCGCCTGCGGAGCTTGATTGACGAGGGCGCCAATGCGCTGGATACGCGCTCTTCCGAGCAGTTTGCCGCGGGTCACGTGCCTGGGTCCATCAATATTCCCCTGCAAGGTCAGTTCGCCACCTGGGCGGGAATCGTGCTTGGGCTCGAAGGCCGTCCGGTGCTGATTGCGGAATCGCCGGAGAAAATAGCGGAAAGCCGCATGCGTTTGGCGCGCGTGGGCATTGAAGAGTGCATCGGTTGCCTGCCGGGCGGGGTGGAAGAGTGGAAGCGGGCGGGGCTGGCGCTGGCCTTAGTGCCGCAGATGACAGCCACCGAGCTGCGCGAGCGCATGAACGGGATGCAGGTTCTAGACGTACGCCGCGAGAGCGAGTGGCACGCGGGACACATTGACGGCGCGTGGTTATGGCCGCTGGACCGCTTTGCCAGCGAATTGCCGGATCTCGACCGCGATGGGCCGCTGGCGGTGCACTGCAAGAGCGGCTATCGCAGCGCCATTGCGAGCAGTTTGCTGCTCCGGGCGGGATATCAAAATGTAACCAACCTTGTGGGCGGCTTCGATGCCTGGCAGCAGGCGCAACTGCCGTGCGTGAGCGGGTAAGACAGGGCCAGCCGTCTTCGCGGAAAGCAGATGCTAGAGCGATTATTCGCGGGCCGGATCCCACCGCGCAAGTCGCTACTCGCAGAGGGTGAACGCGAGTGTAAGCACAAGAGCACCCTGAGGCTCATTCCACCCGTGGATGATGATGTGCGGCTCCAGTCCGGGAGGCACAAGGGGCGCATTCTTCTCAAGAAATCTATATGCCAGAGCCGCATTGTAAACATCACCTGGCTTGAGCGGCCAGTTGCGCGCAATGCGAGCGGCAAGCCTGGTCTCCAGGCCGATAACATTGGTTTTAGCGACCCGGAACTGTTTGCCCTGCTCCACATCTATAACCAGGGAGACGCTGCGGTTGGCTTCATCAACTTGGGTATCCGGCACCGAGGTGAAGTTGATGTATCCCCGTGTACCATAGAGACTGCGCAAGGCATCCAGACCAATGCGCACCTTGTCGGTGTTAAAAACATCGCCTGACTGCATTGGAAACAAGGCCCGCACCCGCTCCTGGGGGAAAACAGTCACATGCTTGAAAGTGATGTCGTCCAACCGGTAGAGCGGTCCTTCTTCGATATAGAAAGTCACCGCTGCCGTCAACTCGGAAAGGTTGCTGGTCAGCAAAACGGCGGTAGGCTTTGTATTCGCTTTGAAGTATCCATGCTCCTGCCACTGCTGTCTCGCCACTTCAGCCGCCACATGATTCAGTTCAGTTAATTTGGGATCAGACGTCCAGCTACGCTGTTTGAGAACTTCTGAGATCTGTTCCTGTTCTTCCACAGGCATGTGGATGTTGCCGGTGAAGGTTACCGCCTCAATTCTGGCAGGAATCTGCAGTCGCGGTTGTAGCTTGGCTCGCGAGAGCTTGGTCTGCGGTGCGCGGGAACAATAGCCGGATATCTGATTTTGGGAGTTGATTGACAGGGCTGAGGTAAGCACGCACCCTGCGCTCAAGAGGAAGGCGACGGCTCGCAAGCTGCCGGCCATGGCGGTAATTATAGGACGAAATCAGCTCGAAAATGCGCGTATATGGCCCGAGTTCCGCTCCTCTCCGCGTCGTGCAACAATTACAACATCAGACGAATGGTGATGTCAGACGTCATTGCGGTGGTGGGCGGCGGGCCGGCGGGAGCGATGGCCGCGGCAGAGTTGTCTTCGGCTGGGCGCAAAGTCGTTCTGATTGACGAAAAGCTGGCCTGGGAAAAGCCCTGCGGTGGTGGGCTCACAAACAAGGCGCTTGAGAGATATCCGTTTCTGGCGGAAGCCGGAGTGGAACGCAACTGGGTGCGCGGCTGCGAACTGGTCAGCCCCAGTGGCCGGCGCGCCTGGTTCAAACTGGATAAGCAGATCGCCATCTTTTCGCGCCGCGTGCTCAACGGCCTGTTGCTGGAACGCGCGCGGGCGGCGGGAGCTGAAATTGTGCGCGAGCGCGTGGTGGAGATTGGCGGCGGGCCCGGAACCTGGCAATTGCGTACGCGACAGGGCGAACTCAGGGCAGCCTACGTGGTGCTGGCGGCGGGAGCCCGCAATCCCTTCCACTTTTCTTCCGCGCTGGCGCCCGCCGACGTGATGGCCACAGCGGGCTACTACATTCCTGGCAGCGGCGACTCCATTCATATCTCTTTTCTGCGAGGGGTAGAGGGCTATATCTGGCTGTTTCCCCGGCGCGATCATTTCTCCGCCGGCATTTGCGGGAAAATGAACGCAACTCCTACTCGCCAGTTGCGGAGAACGCTAGAAGAGTTTCTGACCCGGCGCGGTTTCGACCTCGAGCAGGCCGAATTTTATTCCCACGTGCTGCCCGCGCCGCGCGCCTCCACCTTCAGCGAACTCAAATTGCAGGGAGACGGCTGGGGGCTGATTGGCGACGCCGCCGGATTGGTGGACCCCATCACGGGAGAAGGCTTGTACTATGCCCTGCGCTCTGCGGAGTTGCTGGCCGAGGCCCTGCTGAAAGTTGAACCGGAGCGATACTCGCACGCCGTCCGCAAAGAGATTTTGCCGGAACTGCAAACCGCGGCGCGCTATGCCGACCGCTTCTACCGCGGCAACTTTCTAGGCGGGGCGGTGCTCGACCGCGTGGTGCAATTCACCGCGGGTAGTGGGCGGGTGCGGCGGCTGATGTGCGATGTGTTCAGCGGGAGGCAAGGATATGCGGGCTTGCGCAGGCGGGCGTACCGTACGTTTGTGAGCGCATTACCGGAAGTTTTGCTGAGCAGGGGACAAGCCATCCACGCAGAGGTCGCGGAGTAGCAGGCCTCCGCTTCCGTTCGCCGGCGGTATTCCACAGGGCCGAGGGCGCCCGCCCATGCACCGGCGCTGACTCCAGACTACTCACTCCTGGTGCTATGCCGCGTCACGGAGCGCATGACCAGGATCGAGAATCAAGTCTTCCATTCGCCCTTGGAACGGAGTAAGCACCTCCGCACCGGAGGCGGTGACCGTTACCATGTCGCAATGGCGCACTCCGCCCCAGCCTTCAATGTACACCGCCGGCTCCAGGTTAAAAACCATCCCTTCCTGCAGCGGTTCCTCGGACAGGGGGTGAAGACGAGGGCGGGCGTTGTGCGCGATGGCGGCGAATCCCACGCCGTGGCCAGTGGAATGTTTGAATTCCTTGTCAAAACCGTGCGCGCCGAGGATGCTGCGGGCTGCATGGTCCACAGCGGAAGCGCGGACACCCGGACCGATGGCAGCGAGTGCGGCAGAGCGGGCCTCAAAAATGGCGCGGTAGATTTGCTCGCGGCGAAGGTCGGGCACGCCCAACAAGTAGGTACGTGTAACGTCCGTCCAGTAGCCGTCAGCGTAGGAGTTGCAGTGGATCAGCGCCAGATCGCCGGGCTGGATTTTTCTGGAACGCGAAAGAGCGTAAGCGCCGGCGGCTTTCGCCGAGTTGGGGCCAGACATGCAGAAGGCAAAACCATCGGCGCGCACCACCCCATTTCTTCCCGTGCCCCGTCCCAGGCGTCCGCGGAAGAGGGCAGCGGCCTCGATCTCGCTCATGCCGGGATAGAGCCGGGGAGCGCCCCAAGCGAAGGCTTGCTCCGCCAGGGCGCAGGCGGCGCGAATCCGGTCCACTTCATATGGAGTCTTGAGCATGGCCCAGACCGCCAGCAGGGTGTCGGCGCCGACCAGAGCCGCCGAAGGCAGGGCTTCAATCAGCAACTGCACGATGGAGGCGCCATACAGGTGCATAGCAACATAGCAGGCGGGTTCGGTAGCGGCTCCATGTTCGTAACCGATGCGCGCGTGAGTAATCCCGACTGCCTGGGCGCACCCCCGCAGGGCGTCGAACGCGGCTTCGCCGGTGGATTGCAGCTTGTCCAGGCGGCCGGGCCGGAAAGTGCGGATTTCGTCCGCCCAGCCAGCGCGAGCCAGTTCCTGCTCGTCTTCAGGAACAATCAGGCAGATACGGCCTTCGCTGGTGGCGATGGCGATGCTGTCGCCGATTACAGGCCAGTAGCCGGAGAGCAGCAGGACATCGTCGGGCAGGGTGCAAAGCATGGCGTCCAATTGCACTCGCTGCAGGCCGCGGCGGATCCGGTCAATTCGGTCGTGGTCGCGCATAAAACCAGTCGTCAGTGGCCAGTGCTCAGTGGCCGAGTCAGAGCACCGGCTGGCTTCCTGGTCTGGCTACTTAACCACTCGGCCAAACGGCTAATCAGCCAGCCCACATTCATCTCCTCTTGAGCAGCACGGTAGCCGCCACCGCTCCAGCCAGGACCGCACCCGTGATCACGCCAGCCCGCATCATGGAGCGCTTTTGCGCCTGCAGTCGCGGTTCCACAAATTCTTTTTCAGGATACGCGCTGCGTAACCCGTGCGGGCCATGCCTTTGTGCCAGCGCCAGCACCTCGGCGGTATGCAGAGCGTAGCGGCCGGTATCCTGCTCGATCTGCTCCTTGCAGCTGAAGCCGTCGGACATGATGATGGTGGAGAGTCCTGCCTTGCGCACCGCCGGGAGCAGCACCCTCTCGCCCGCCTTCATGGAAACCTCATACTTCTCCTTTTCATAGCCGAAAGACCCAGCCATTCCGCAGCAACCCGAGTCCAGTTCGCCGATCTCCAGCTCCATTTTTTTGAGCAGCTCCTTGTCGCAATCCATGCGCATGATGGCCTTATGGTGGCAATGGCCGTGGAGCACGGCTTTGCGTCTCAGTTTCGGCGGCTGGTAATGCGGTGCTTTCTTTTGCAGGAACTCTGCCAGGGTGAAGGTCTGCTCCATCAGCTTGTGGGCCTGGTGCGAATCGGGGCGCAGCCCGTTCAGTTCATCGCGGAAAACGGAACAGCAGCTCGGCTCCAGCACCACCATGGGAGTGCCCTGCACGATTTCCGGCTCCAGCGCCCGGAAAATCTGATCGAAATAGGACTGGGCCATATCCAGGAACCCATAATCGTAGAGCGGCCGGCCGCAGCAGAGCGGCTCCCGGGGCACGACCACCTGGTAGCCAGCCCCCTCCAGCACTTCGACCGCAGCTTGGGCGGTTTCCGGCTTGAAATAGTTGTTGAAGGTGTCCGCAAACAGGAGCACTCGTTCCCTGCCCTCATTACGAATGCCGCGCCTGCGGAACCACGCCTTGAAAGTCTGAGGAGCGAAGGCAGGAATCTGGCGCTGCTGGGGCGCGCCGACGGCATATTTCGCCACATTTCGCAGCACCGGCAGTTGCGTAAACAGATTGGCAAAGCCGGGCGCGAGGGAAGCCAGGCGCGCCCACTTGTTGATCCAGCCGAAAGCATAAGCATATCGCGGGCGCAGCCGTCCTTCCCAATAATGCGAGAGGAACTCGGACTTATATGTGGCCATGTCCACATTGACCGGGCAGTCGCCTTTGCAGCCCTTGCAAGAGAGGCAAAGGTCCAGCGACTCTTTGACGTGTTCGTCGCGCCAGCCCTCCCGGATCACATCGCCGTGCAGCATCTCCCAGAGATGATGGGCGCGACCGCGGGTGCTGTCTCGTTCTTCGCGGGTCACCATGAAGCTGGGGCACATGACGTCATCATCCACTTTGCCATCTGTGCGCCGGCACTTCCCGATACCTACACAGCGCAGCACGGCGTGCGCGAAGCTGCCTCCATCCTCCGGGTATTTGAAATGCGTCGCCGGCTCCCAGGGCGCATAGGCCGGCCCCAGGCGCAGGTTCTCGTCAATGCGATAGGGGTCCACCACCTTGCCGGGGTTCATTTTCCAGTCGGGATCCCAGATGGACTTGAACTCGCGAAAGGCTTGCACCAGTTCCGGTCCGAACATCTTATGGAGGAACTCGGCACGCGACTGGCCATCGCCGTGCTCGCCGGAGAGCGAGCCCCCGAATTTGACCACCAGGTCGGTGGCCTCCTCCATGAATGAACGCCATTTCCTGATTCCGGGAGCGGTGTAAAGATCAAAATCCACGCGGCAGTGGATGCAGCCCTGGCCAAAATGACCGTAGAGCGCTGGATTGTAGCTGTACTTGTCGTACAACTTCCGGAGCTCGCGCAAGTAGTTGCCGACCTTTTCAGGCGCTACCGCGGAATCCTCCCATCCTGGCCAGGAATCCGGTTCGCCGGGCACAAAGGCGGTGGCGCCCAGCCCGGATTCGCGAATCTCCCAGATGTGGTGCTGCTCTTCTTTATCCACGAACAGTTTCATGCAGGGAGGGTTGGAGCGCTTTTTGAGATCATCCATCAGGCGGTGCGCTTGTTCGATCGCCTCTTGCTCTGTGCCGCAGCCGATTTCCACCATGAGCCAGCCTTTACCTTCTGGCAGCAAGGGCAGGTACTTGCGGTGGGGGCCGCCCTTCTTCTGGACATTTTCTATGAGGCGGTCGTCGAGGCCCTCCAGCGCGATGGGCGAGTACTTCAGCACCTCGGGAATGTCGTCCCCTGCCTGGTACACATCCGGGTAGCCGAGCAAGAGAACTACGCGCTCCGGATGGTTGTAAATGAGTTTGACCTTAGCTTCCAGGATGGTGATGCATGTGCTTTCACTGCCCACCAGAGCGCGGGCCAGATTGATGCGGCCGTGCTCGTCGGGTATGAGCTGGTCGAGGTTGTAGCCGGATACGCGGCGGATGATCTTGGGAAAGTTTTTTTCGATCAGAGGCTGGTACCGTTGGCGCAGGGACATCAGTTTGGCAAAGATCTCGCCCACCCTCCCGGGCTGGCGCATGCGTTCCTGCCACTCAGCCTCCGTAAGCCAGCCGGCCTTGAGGCGAGTGCCGTCGTAGAGCAGAATGTCCATTTCTTCGGTATTGTTTACCGCCGGGCCGTTCATCTGCGCGTGCGCCCCGCAGGAGTTGTTGCCCAGCATACCGCCGAACACGCAGCGGCTGTGGGTGGCGGGTTGCGGGCCCCAAGTCAGATGGTGGGGACGCGCGGCCTTGACCAGGTCGTCACAGATGGTGCCGGGCTGCACCCGCGCGTAATTACCCGAGGGATTGAGTTCGAGAATGTGGTTCAGGTATTTGGAGAAGTCAATCACCACGCCCACGTTGCAGCACTGGCCGGCAAGACTGGTACCGCCGCCGCGGGAGAGCACGGGGGCGCGGTACGTGCGGCAGACGGCCATGGCCTGCGCCACGTCGTCCACGCTCTTGGGAACTACCACACCAATGGGCACCTGGCGGTAGTTGGAAGCGTCCACAGCATACATGGCGCGAGTGCCGGCATCGAAGCGCACCTCACCCTGCACGTTTTGGCGCAGCTCAGATTCCAGGGCGGCCACGTCCACGGCATCGGCTGAGCGCCAGTCGGGCGGGCGCATTTCAATCGGCTTTCTGAGTTCTTCTTCCGAAACCACGGGAATACGGCTGGCTGACATTTGTTCTCCCTAAGCGGCAAAGCGTTGCGCGTCCACCTGCTTGAGTTCCAGTCCCAGGCCAGGACGCGAAAGATCGGGGCGCAATTCGCCGTTAACGAGTTGCGGCAAGCCTTCGAACAACATGCTCTCAATGCGCACGTGATCGTGAAAGTACTCGAGATTCTTAAATGGAGTTACCGCGCAGGCGGCGTGGGTGTGCAGGGCCGGCGCCGTATGCCCGGAAAGGGGCACATTGTGCGCCTGGCATAGCGCCGCCACCTGCAGGAAGCCGGTCACGCCGCCGCAGCGCGTAATGTCCGCCTGCTGCACGTCCACCGCGCCCGCTTCCAGCATGCGGCGAAAATAAAAGATGTCGTAGCCGTACTCACCGGCGGCAATCTCCATCATGGCCGGAGCACGGTCGCGAATAAGGCGCAGCCCTTCCAGGTCATCGGAGGAAACGGGCTCTTCAAACCAGAACACACCGAACCCGGTGAAGAACTCAGCCTGATAGAGCGCTTGTTTGCGGCTGTAGGCGCCGTTGGCATCCACGAACAGCTTGGGCTCATGCCCAATGGCTTCCCGAGCAACGCGCACCCGTTCCATGTCCCGCTTGGGCTCGCGGCCGATCTTCATCTTTACCGCCGGAATACCTTCTTTCACCCAGCCGGCAAGTTGCTGCGCGAGGCGCTTGTCGGAGTACGACGTGAACCCGCCGCTGCCGTAAACCGGCGCGCCCGGGCGAACCTGGCCCAGCAGCCTCACCAGCGGCAGATTCAGCAGGCGCGCTTTCAAATCCCACAAAGCGCAATCCACCGCGGAGATAGCGGCGGAACAGATTCCCGGCCGGCCTTGGTTGCGGATGCGCTTCCACATCTCCAGGTAGGTATCCGTGACCGCCATCGCATCGCTGCCCTTCACCACTTCCGAAAGCACACTGTGAATCAGTGTGGCTGCGGAAGCGTCGGCGTAGGTATAGCCCAGCCCGGTGTGGCCGCCGCCATGCACTTCCACCAGAACCATGGTGGTCTTGTCCCAGTGGAGGGTGCCGTCGGATTCGGGAGAGTCGGTGGGCACGATGAAGACGGACACATCAAAGCGCTCGACCAGCGGTCTGGCGGATAAAGCAGTCATTCAGGCATCTAAGGCCGGCCGGCGGCGACGATACTGATTCGGCGAACGGCCTATTTCTACAGATGTCATTAATGAGCGAGCAGGTTAGCTTGCTGCAGCACGGATCACTCCTGACACGATGCTTTATGGAGTAATGTTTCGCCCCACGAACGCACCGCCCGTGGTTAACCCGCTGTCCGGAGGATGCGGCGTGCACCAAAAGCGATGCCTTCAAAAGCCGGTAAGGGGTGACTGAACCGTCCCTTGCGGGCAGCTCTGCGCCACGCTCTTTGGCGGCAAACGCCAGGTTACCGGGCGCATCGTATTTGACTGGGTGCATAGTACTTAGGGGTTCGCATCAGATCCCGCGTGAGCGGAGAGCAGTTACTCGTATGTCTTTATAAGATCTCGTATGTCTTCATAAGAAAAGGAGTTCCCTCATGACCGCATCAGATGTGCTCGTCGAGTGCTTGATTGATTGGGGAGTGGAAGTAGTTTTTGGACTGCCCGGTGATGGCATAAACGGGCTCATGGAGGCGTTGCGCACACACAAAGAGAAGATTCGATTTCTGCAGGTTCGTCATGAGGAGACCGCCGCCTTCATGGCTTGCGGCTACTCCAAGTACACCGGGAAACTGGGCGTTTGCCTGGCCACCTCGGGCCCCGGTGCCATTCACCTGCTCAACGGGCTCTATGACGCCCGCATGGACGGCCAATCTGTTCTCGCCCTCACCGGCATGCAGTACCACGACCTGATCGGCACTTTCACCCAGCAGGATGTGGAGACGGACAAACTCTTCATGGACGTTTGCGTGTACAACGAGCGCATCATGGGGCCAACCCATGTGCAGAACGTGGTGGACCTGGCTTGTCGCACCGCGCTGGCCTATCACGGGGTGGCGCACATCACCATCCCGGTGGACTTTCAGGACGCCAAGGTAGAAAAAAAGGATCGCTCGAAGCGCAATCTGGCGAACTTCACCAATGCGGTGCAGACCCAGAGTTACAAGCTGCCGGCTGACAGCGAACTGCACCGCGCTGCCGAGATCCTCAACCAGGGGAAGAAGGTGGCGATCCTGGCCGGACGCGGGGCGTTGCGCGCCGGCGATCAATTGGAGCAAATTGCCGAGCTGCTGGCCGCGCCTATCGCCAAGCCCCTGCTGGGTAAATCGGTGATTCCGGATGACAGCCCGTACACCACTGGCCCAGTGGGACTGCTGGGCACGGCGCCGTCGCAGGAGGCGCTGGAGGACTGCGACACACTGTTCATGGTGGGTACCTCGTTTCCATACCTGGAATTCATGCCCAAGCCGGGACAGGCCAAAGCCGTACAGATTGATATTGACCCCAAACGCATCTCCTTGCGTTATCCCGTAGATGTCGGCCTGGTTGGTGACAGCAAGGGCGTGATCGAGCATCTGATTCCGCTTTTGAAACGCAAGGAGGACCGTGGTTTTCTGAAGACGGCGCAAGCCGGCATGAAGGACTGGTGGGAGCGCATGGAGAAAGAGGCCAGCCGCATGGATAAGCCCATGAAGCCGCAAGTGCCGGCGTGGGAACTGGGCAAACGCTTGCGAGATGATGCCATCGTGAGCTGCGACAGCGGCACCATCGCCACCTGGTGGGCGCGGCACGTTCCCGCTCGCAGGGGACAGATGCACAGCCTCTCCGGCACGCTGGCCACCATGGCTCCCGGACTGCCCTACACTCTCGCCGCCCAAGTCGCCTATCCAAACCGGCAATGCGTCGCCTTTGTGGGGGATGGCGGTTTTTCCATGCTCATGGCCGATTTCGTCACCGCGGTGAAATACAAGTTGCCCATCAAGGTGGTGATTATCAAAAACGACACGCTGGGACAGATCAAATGGGAGCAGATGGTGTTTTTGGGGAACCCCGAGTATGGAGTTCAGCTGCAGCCCATTGATTTCGCCGAGTTTGCACACGCCTGCGGCGGCGTGGGCTTTACCGTAGACGATCCCAAGGAGTGCGGCGAAACCGTGGATGCTTTCCTCAACGCGCCCGGGCCGGCGATTCTGCAGGCGGTGGTGGACCCGCTGGAGCCTCCTATGCCGGGCAAGATAAAGGCGGAGCAGGCGCTGCACTTTGCCGAGGCCCTGGCGCGCGGCGAGCCCAACCGCAGCAAGATCGCGCTCACCGTGGCATCGGATAAAGTTCGGGAGATGGTGTAGTGGTCTGGTGACTGAGGGCAGCCGGATCTCGGACTTAGCGGGCTTCCGGCTGTAACCCTTTCATTGCGCTCACGAAGCTGCCGGATAACTAGGGGCCAAGCCACCGGCAAGTCTGGCGGTCAGCCAGACAGCTAGCCTGCCGCGACAACTGTGGAAACCTGGGCTTCAGCACGGAGCCCTTGAGAACGAATCATGGCGAAGCATGAAGTAGTGGTGATTACGGGCGCGTCTGCGGGAGTGGGCCGGGCCGCGGTCCGCGAGTTTGCCAAACACGGCGCCTGGATTGGCCTGATCGCTCGCGGGCACGATGGCCTGGAAGGGGCGCGCCGCGAAGTCGAGGCTGCCGGTGGCAAAGCGCTGGTGTTGCCCACCGACGTGGCCGACGCCGGGCAGGTGGAGAAAGCGGCCGCGCGCGTCGAAGCCAGGCTCGGGCCCATTGATATCTGGGTGAACGACGCCATGGCCTCCGTCTTCTCCCCCATAAAAGACATGACGGCGGAGGAGTTTAAGCGCGTTACCGAGGTGACTTATCTCGGTTACGTGTACGGCACCCTTTCCGCTCTCCAACGCATGCTGCCGCGCGACCGCGGCACCATCGTGCAAGTAGGCTCGGCCCTAGCCTACCGCAGCATTCCTCTGCAGGCTGCTTACTGCGCCGCCAAGCATGCCGTATTGGGGTTCCACGCTTCGCTGCGCACCGAACTGCTGCACGATAAAAGCAAGGTGCGAGTCACCATGGTGCAGATGCCGGCGCTGAATACTCCGCAGTTTGGCTGGGTGAAAAGCCGGCTGCCGCGCAAGGCGCAGCCGGTGCCGCCCATCTTCCAGCCGGAAGTGGCGGCGCGCGCCATCTACTATGCCTCCCATCACCCGCGGCGTGAGTATTACGTGGGGCACTCCACCGTGCAGGCGATTGTGGGCAACAAGCTTGTTCCCAGCCTGCTCGATCATTACCTGGCGCGCACCGGCTATGCTGCGCAGCAACACGATGGCCTCGAAGATCCTGGCCGGCCCAATAACCTATGGGAGCCCGTGCCCGGCGACCACGGCGCGCACGGCAGCTTCGACCGGCGCGCACGCGACTACAGCGTTGAGTGGTGGCTGGATTCGCATCGTCTGCTGCTCGGCTTGACCGGGCTGGCCGGAGCCGCTGCAGCAATCTATGCCGCCGTCAAAGACCACCACCTGGAAAGGATCTACGACGTATTGGAAGACTGGTTGCCACGCGCGGTTTGAGTCCTTCTCCTCGATTCCTCTCTCAAAGGGCATGGATGAAGACGGCACTTCCGTAACGGTGCCAAGGCATCTTGCCAACGCTATGCTAGCTCTGCAGGGCATTTCACTGCGCCCGAAAGGCGAACCTTATGAGCCGACGCTGGCTGGCAACACTGGCACTGATCTCTGCTCTAGCAGTAGCCACTCCCGCTCTCATGGCCGACCACGGCTGGGACAGGGACAAGGGTGAGCACGGCAACAAGCATTTTCGTGAAGACGATCACGGCCGCCGCGGTGACCGCGATGACCACCGCCGCCACGATCGCGATGGCGACCGCTGGGAGCGCCGCGGCCGCTACGAGTACCACACCTACGACCGCGACGGGCGTCCTCCGGGATGGGCTCGGGGCCGCAGAGTGGGATGGGGCTATTGCGGGCTGCCTCCCGGACAAGCCCGGAAATATGGCTGCTGGAGCTACATCTATGAGGGCCGCCGCTACTACTACTATCACGATGACGGTGGGCGCATCATCGTGCGCCGGCCAACCATAATCGTTCACGCCGGAGTGGACATCGTGCAGTGAGTTCGGCACCACGGTAAATTTTTAAAGGGATCGTCAGGTGAACGATCCCTTTTTTTGTCCTAAAATCACAGGCGGAGAGCGACTAATCCTCCCCCTCAATTACCCTGATGCACGTGGGGCAAGGGCAGCATAAGCTCCGCCGCTTACCTGGCCAATACAAAATTAGCGGTTTCTCATCTCCGGTGTTCTTTCAACCGCCTCCGAATCCATCCAGGTGGTTTCGCCGGTCTGCATATTGAGCAGGACGGACCTGCTGCTTGAGTCCACCCTTATGTATCGGTTGCCGTCCAGCAGATAGACCTCGAATGGGCCGGGACCGCTGTCACCGCGTCGCGGCAATTCTACCCGCTCCCTGGCCGAAGGTCGGAGGGTCCTGCGCACTACTGCGGCGGTGGCAGGGCGTGATTTGCTGCCCTCTACCCGCGCTTGCGCCAACTCCGCCATGGCTGTCCTGATTTCAGCCATCGTGCCGCGGATCTGCGGCCTGAAAAACACCCAAGCGGCAAAAATGAGAGAGAAAAGAAACGTAGCGATAACCAGGGTTCTTGGTACCGCAGAACGAGGCCGCGTGCGGCGGGAGACCTCGACGGGACGAAACTCCGCCCACTCATCCGCTGGCCTCTTAACCACAGGTTTGGGCTTGGCACTCATCACTCACATCCCCTGCGTTTTGCCCAGCCAGGAACGGCGAACCCGTGGATTCGGCGGAGCAGGCGGCCGGCGCCGCTGAGCTTCATTATGCGGTTTGCCTGCTGCCGATGCAACCCGCCACTCGCCCGCCGGCCTTGCCGCGTGAGCGCCACAGGAGAACTGCAGGGGAAAGAATCCACTCCTATGGGGCTAACAAAAGAGGCGTGATCAGCACAACTCCGGAAACTGCACCCGGCCCCGCCGTCGGGAGACGGCCAATGTGGGGTGTATAAGGTTTGCTGAAGGGCCGGGCTTTTCTCGTCAGAATGTTTGTACGTCAGCGCTTAAAATGCGTCTGTGACATGCGTCACAATAGGGCAGAAAAATTCGCCGCATTTCCAGGGGCTACCGAGCCCTCGGGATTGTCGCAGGTCAAGCTGCTCTCTTGATTTGAGCGTCGGATTTATCCGAGGCGGGCCCAGGCTGGGCGCTGCTCTTCGCCGCCGCGATACCAAGCGAGTGCCCGACATGACGGATGCGTTCGCGATAGCCCTCGTAAAGGGCATCGGCCAGCACCGCCAACGCCACCAGAGCTAACGACACCACAACGAATCCGAACAGCCACGCCCACTCGGTGACTCCCGCCGGTAATAACGTGGACGAGTTCATCGCATCCTCTCCGCCACTCCGCAGCGCGGGCAATGCGGCGTCAGGAAGATGATTCAGGCCTCGGCTGCAATCACTGAAAGGAGCACAGTTAAGAGGTTGCGTCTCCTGCAGCCTGTCCGCCCCTATACCACGACAGTAGAATGCCGGGCCGGGTACTGCGGTGACAGTAGTCACGACGTGCGGTGATGCTGACCAGGGCTCCCCCTGGCCCAATCCCGCATTTGTTGCAGAAACTGGACAAAGCCCCCGGCGGGCCTGGTTTGACGGTGCTTTGCCTAAGGACTAGAATTCTCGCGCCATGTGGGGCAAGCCTCTGCGTTGGGCAGTGTTGATCATTGTGGCTGCCATTTTGTGCGGCCATGTCACGGAACTGTTCGACCATTGGGACCACACGCTTCGCACCGGCAGGGAGGCGGATTACACTCTGGTAGTGCTCGCCGCCTGCGCCGGTCTGGAAATTGTGCTGGCTCGCAGTCTGATCGTCTTCTTCACCGGCATGCGGGCTTTAAGAAGGCTTCCGACGGCACCATATTCCTTGACATTTCAGATCGTCTCCCCGGAGACGCTGGTCACCGGACCTTCGCCTCCTATGCTTCCCTTATCATTGCGAATCTAGAACTTCCTGCTGTGCTCGGAACGGCTGAGATCAGCTATAGCCTCGTTCTGTCTAAAACGCACGGTGGGAAATCATGCAGTCGCTCAAAATTGCAGTGTTGTTGTGCACGTTATCTGGATTGGCAGGTTGCGCGTTCCAGAAGTATCGGGCGAAACCCCTGTCTTCGCCGCAAATGGCGGCAGCTTTGGAAGCCCGAACGCTGTCTGACCATGGCCTGAGGCAATTCCTCGCCGCGAGAGCACCACGCCCTCCCTCCACCTGGCCCCTGGCGCAGTGGGACTTGCCCTCTTTAACCCTGGCCGCTTTCTACTACAACCCTGCGCTGCAGATTGCGCGCGCGCGCCTAACCCAGGCAGAGGCGGCCATCGTGACGGCCCGGGGCAGGCCGAATCCAAACCTGAGCGTTGATGTGGGCGGCGAAACCGCGCCCGAAAGTCCGTGGATTGCGGGATTCGTCGGTTCCCTTCCCCTGGAAACGGCGGGGAAACGAGGGTACCGCATCAGCGCGGCGCAACGCGGCGCTGATGTCGCCCGCTGGGACCTGGCGGTGGCCGCCTGGAACATCCGTGCCCAGGTGCGCAGCGATCTGCTGGAATACGTGGCGGCGGGCCGGAACCTGAATCTGCTGCAAGCCGAGGAGCGCCTGCGTGCCGAGCAGGTTCAGTTGCTGGAGCAGCGCCTCGCTGCAGGCATGATTCCGCGGCCTGAGGTGAACACGGCCCGCATGCAGCACACGCAAGCGCTGCTGGCGATGCAGGCAGCGGAAGAACGCGTTTCACAAGCGGAAACTTCGCTTGCGGCTGGAATTGGCGTGCCCACAGCGGGGCTGATGGGAATCAACTTCGCATGGCCGGCGTTCAGCCAGGCCCCCGCCGCCAACTTCACCGCCGCCGGCATTCAGCAGGACGCGGTCCTGAACCGCCTTGACATACGCCGGGCGCTGGCCGATTACGCCACCTCAGAAGCCGTTCTGCGCCTGCAAATCGCCAGGCAGTACCCCGACTTCAATCTCGGACCGGACTACGCCTTCGAAGAAGGCGCGCACCTGTTTTCGGTTGTGCTCGGCCTTAGCCTGCCGGTTTTCAACCGCAACCAGGGTCCTATCGCGGAAGCCAAGGCCCGCCGGGAAGAGATGGCGGCTCAATTTCTGTCGGTGCAGGCTGAGGGAATTGCAAAGAGCGAACAGGCGCTGGCCCGATACAACGCGGCGCTGAAGCAACTGGCGCAGGCGGGCGAACTCCTGCGGCAGGCGCGCACACAGGAGCAGGCTGCGCAGGCGGCGTTGCGGGCTGGCGCCGGCGACCGCGTCGCCTTAAACGCTGCGCAACTGCAGACCGCCGTCACCACACTGGCCCAGTTCAATTCGCTTCATCAAGCTCAGCAGGCGCTGGGCGACCTGGAAAACGCGGTGCAGCGCTCGCTTGAGCCGGGCGACATTCAACCTTTATCAGCGCAATCGCCGCTGCTGAATGCGGCCAGGAGGTAATGGTGACGAGCCAACGGATCAAGTGGCTGCTGGCGGCCCTGCTCGCCGTAACGGCGGTTTCCGTCATCGCGGTTGTCTTCATGGCCGCGCACCGCCCCGAGCGCGACGAAGACGAGGAGGAGGCGGTCAAAACCCCCTCCCACGTGCAGGTGCAAAACGGGCGCACGGTGCTCCGCCTGAACGCTGAGACACAGGCCCGGGAAGGCATTCGGGTGCAACCGGTTCAACAACAAACCAGGCGCGCCGAGCTGCGCGCAATGGCGGTCCTCCTGCCGGCTGGCGAACTGGCTGGCCTGCGCAACAGCTATGTGGCAGCTCAGGCGAAAGTGGAGCGCGATCAATTGCAGATAAAAGTGGGCCGCAGCCAATACGAACGCACCAAGACGCTTTACCAGCAGAATCAGAACATGTCGCTCAAGGCGATGGAGGATGCGCTGGCGGCTTATCGCACTGGTCAGGCCCAGGCCGAAGCCGACGAACAGGAAGTCGAACTCCAGTTGGATATCGTGCGCCAGCGTTGGGGGTCGGAGGTCGCTGGCTGGGTAGCGGACAATAGCCGCTCACTGGCTGAGGTTCTGCAGCAGCGCTTATACCTTGCTCAAGTGATATTTCCACCCGGCGAAGTTGCCGTGCCGCCGGCCAGATTGTCTCTGAGTTCACCCGCCAATCATCTTGTTCCGGCCCGGCTGGTGGGGCCGCTCCCGCAAGTAAATCCGCAAATCCAGGGCGTCAGTTTCCTCTACCTGGCACGCAGCCGGCCCGGTTTGGCGCTGGGCATGAACCTGATGGCGTTCGTGCCGGTGGGACCATTGCTCCACGGAAGCTTGGTTCCTGAATCCGCCGTGGTGTGGTGGCAGGGAAAAGCCTGGGCCTACCAGGAAACCTCTGACACTACATTCACCCGGCGCGAGGTGCCCACACAAAATCCGCTGCCCGGCGGCTATTTCGTTCCCGGCAGCGCCTTCGCTCCACAAACGAAACTGGTCACGGCTGGCGCCCAGGCGCTGCTTTCAGAAGAGTTCCGCGGCCAGATCCAGCAGGAGGATTAGCCGGCCATGCTCACCGCCATTGTCGGCTGGTCGCTGCGGCGCCGCGGGGTTGTAGTGGCCCTGGCCTGCATTCTGCTGGGCTATGCCGTTTATTCCCTGGGAGAGGCCAAGTATGACGTTTTTCCCGAGTTCTCGCCGCCCGAGGTGGTCATCCCCACGGAAGCTCCCGGTTTGGCGCCGCAGCAGGTCGAACTGCTGGTCACACAGCCCATCGAGAATGCGGTAGTGGGCGTGGCGGGAGTGCAATCGGTACGTTCCGCCTCCGTCCAGGGCCTGTCGGTGATAACCGTGCTGTTCAATTCCAACACCAACGTTTATCGCAACCGGCAGGTAATAGCCGAGCGCCTGTCCACCCTGAGCGGATCGCTGCCGGCGGGAATCACTCCCAGCATCGCGCCGCTTACCACCTCCACCAGCGTTGTGATGGCGGTTGGCCTCACCTCGGGCACGCAGTCGCTGATGCATCTGCGCACGGTAGCCGACTGGACCATGAAGTTGCGCCTGCTGGCGGTGCCTGGAGTTTCCAAGATCGCGGTTTTTGGCGGCTACCAGAAGCAGTTCCAGGTACAAATCAGTCCTCAGCAACTGACCCAGCATGAGATTGGAGTGGAGCAGGTGTTGGCTGCCGCCCGCCAGGCCACCGGAATCCGCGGCGCGGGCTTTATTTCTACACCCAATCAGCGAATGATCGTGCAGTCAGAAGGACAGGTAACCACCTCCGGCGAGTTGGGCCAAACGGTTGTGCTGCAGCAGCAGGGTGCGAACCTGACCCTGGGAGACGTCGCTAAGGTAACCGCTGGAGCAGCGCCGCGCCTGGGTGCTGCCTCGGTGATGGCGCAACCGGCGGTCATGCTGATGATCTCCGCGCAGTACGGCGCCAACACTCTGGACGTCACCGCCGGCCTGGACCGTGCCCTGCGGCAATTACGGCCCACACTGGCAGAGCAGGACATCCAGATTGATTCCACCATTTTCCGGCCGGCGCGGTTCATTGATAGTGCCTTACATAATCTGCGCAATTCTTTGCTCGTCGGCGGAATCCTGGTTATCGTCGTTCTCTTCCTATTTCTTTTTAACTTTCGCACCGCCGCGATTTCCTGCGCCGCCATTCCTCTCTCCCTGTTGGCGGCTACCATCGCCATCGAGCGCATGGGCTACACCCTGAACACCATGACCCTAGGCGGCCTGGCAATCGCCATTGGCGAAGTGGTGGACGATGCGGTGATTGACGTGGAAAATATCTACCGCCGCCTGCGCCAGAACCGGAATCTGCCGCAACCCCGCTCCCTGTTCCGGGTGGTGCTGGATGCATCCATTGAGGTGCGCGGCGCGGTCGTCTACGCCACCTTCTCCGTGATTCTGGTGTTCCTGCCCGTACTCACCATGAGCGGGGTGGCAGGCCGTATCTTTTCGCCGCTCGGTGTGACCTATATCTGGGCCATCTTGGCGTCGCTGGTTGTCGCTCTCACGATCACGCCCGCGTTGTCTGTGATTCTGCTGCCGCGCGGGGAATTGCGAGTCGCCGACCCGCCGCTCGTGCACTGGCTCAAAGACAAATACGAACGGGTGCTTACCCGGGTGGAAGCCCACCCCGGTTTGGTAGTCAGCGCGGTTGCTCTGCTGGTGTTTGCGGCGCTGCTTGCCATTCCCTTCCTGGGCGGCGAGTTCCTGCCCAGCCTCCGCGAAGGCCATTTCGTGGTGCACATGACCGCCATGCCCGGCACCTCGCTCGACCAATCCGTGCGGCTCGGAGATCGGGTCAGCGAGGCGCTGCTGCGCATTCCCTACGTGCGTGAGGTCGGCCAGCGTGCGGGCCGGGCGGAGTTGTCGGATGATTTTTCCGGCACTCACAGCAGCGAATTCGAAGTTGACCTGAGAAACCTTTCCGGAGCCCAAACGGATAAGGCGCTCTCCGATATCCGTCACGCCCTGGCCACCTTTCCCGGCGCGGCTTTCTCCGTCAATACCTTTCTCACCGAGCGCATCAACGAGATTCTCTCCGGCTACACCGGCGCGGTGGTGGTGAATGTATATGGACCCGACCTGAACGAACTTGACCGCGAGGCGGCGCGCATTGCCCGCGTGCTGGCCAGGGTGCCAGGCGCGCGCGAGGTGCAAATCCAGTCCCCGCCCGGAATGCCGCAGGTGGTGGTTCGCCTGCGCCCGGCTGATGTGGCGCGTTGGGGCTTTGATTCCGTGCAGGTGCTGGACGTAATCCGCACCGCGTTCGGGGGAGAGGCGGTGGGCGAAATCTACCAGGGTAACCAGGTGTTCCCGGTCTCGGTCATCCTGGATCCGGCAGACAGAAGATCGGTCGCAGACATTGCTTCCCTTCCTCTGCGCAGCCCGCAAGGCAACTACGTTCTCCTGCGGCAACTGGCTGACGTGTACGAAAGTTCAGGACGGTATGTGATCGCGCACCATGGAGGGCGTAGGGTAGAGTCGGTGACCTGCAACGTGGCCGGCGGCAATATCGCTTCTTTCGTGGCCACCGCGCAGCGAAGCCTCGCAAAGCTGGCGTTGCCCGCGGGCGATTATGTGGAGTTCAGCGGCACGGCGGAGGAGCAGGCGCGTTCGCAGCGCGATCTGCTGGTGCATTCCCTGCTGGCCGGCGTCGGCATCATCATTCTCCTCTCTATCGTGATGCAGAACCATCGCAACCTGCTGCTGGTTCTAGCCAACCTGCCGTTCGCGCTGGTGGGAGGCATTTTCGTCGCGTTGGTCACCGGCGGAAACCTGTCGCTGGGCTCGCTGGTCGGGTTCGTGACCCTGTTCGGCATCACCCTGCGCAATTCCATTATGCTCATTTCCCACTACGAGCACCTGGTGCGGGAGGAAGGCATGGAGTGGAACTGGGCCACCGCCAGGCTGGGCGCATCCGAGCGCCTGTCGCCCATCATTATGACTGCGCTGGTCACCGGTCTCGGCCTGCTGCCGCTGGCCCTGGGCAGCGGCGCTCCCGGCCGCGAGATCGAAGGTCCCATGGCCATCATCATTCTGGGAGGGCTGGCCACTTCAACCGCTTTAAACTTGCTGGTGCTGCCCACCTTGGCGCTGCGCTACGGCCGCTTCGAACCCGCTCATGCAACCGAGGAGTGATGCTATGAACGCCCCCTTGCTCAAAGCCCTGCTTGGCCTGGTGCCGGCATCCCTGCTCTTGGCGGGATCGCTAACGTTCTTCTTGAAGCGCAGGAGCACCGGTTCCGTGCTGCAACTGCTGGGCGCAGGCTGTCTGCTATTGGTGATTCTCGCTCACCTTTGCGAGGGCTTGCATCTCTTCCCCGGCTTGGGCTGGGGGCTGGAACACAGCGCCGGACATTATCTGGACCTGTGCAGCGCGGTTCTGTCGCTGTTGCTGTTTCCCTTCGGCTTCCTGCTTCACGCTTTGGCAACGTGAGATCAAAGAGATTGGTTTGAAATTCTTCTTCCTCT